>JAGKWZ010000075.1 GCA_021151605.1 Verrucomicrobiaceae bacterium | reverse complement strand
CAGCGTCTCAAAGTGCCAGCGAAGTAGGTCTGCCACTTGCGTCTGAGGCTGGGACGGAACTGGTTCAGGAAGTGAGAGTGAATTTTGTGAGACAGAACCTGCCCCAGCTTGCAATCATTCGTCATCTGCGGGAGCGTAGCGGCCCTCCAGCTATCATTTTCTGATCTCATGAACATTCTCGTCACCGGCGGCGCCGGTTTCATCGGTTCCCACACTGTCGAACGCCTGCTCTCCACCGGAGCTGGAAAGGTGACGATTCTGGACAGCTTCAATGACTATTACAACCCAGCCATCAAGCGCGCGAATGTGGCTGCGATGGGTGATCGGATCACCGTTGCTGAAGGTGAACTGACGGACCGGGCCTTTATTGATGCACTCTTTGATGCGGGGAAGTTTGATGCGGTCATTCATCTCGCAGCTCGGGCTGGAGTGCGTCCTTCCATCGCGCAGCCGGAGCTGTATATCGACACGAACATCAAGGGCACCTTCAACCTGCTGGAAGCTTCCCGACGCACCGGTTGCAGGCATTTTGTCTTCGCCAGCAGTTCCTCGGTCTATGGGGTGAATGAGAAGGTGCCGTTCGCTGAAGAGGACCCCATTTTGCAAACTATCAGCCCCTATGCGATGACGAAGATGGCAGGAGAGCAGATGTGCTCGAACTACAGCCATCTCTACGATATCAAGACGGTCTCCCTCCGCTTCTTCACGGTGTATGGGCCACGGCAGAGGCCAGATCTGGCGATCTCGAAATTCACCCGCCTGATCGAGGACGGGAAACCCATCGACAAGTATGGAGATGGCAGTACCGCGCGGGATTATACCTTCTGTCACGACATCGTGGATGGCATCATCGGTGCGCTAAATTACAAAACTGGTCCGATCTGTGACATCTTTAATCTCGGTGGCTCGCAAACAGTGACGCTGAATGAACTCATCGCCACCATCGAGGCCAGCGTGGGCAAACAGGCGATCATTAACCATCTCCCCGACCAGCCCGGAGACGTGCCACTGACTTCCGCTGATGTTAGCAAGGCCAACCGCCTGCTGAACTTCAAGCCCACAACGACCATCGCTCAGGGCGTGCCTAAGTATGTCGAATGGTTCCGCCAGATGCGCGAACAAGGCGTCACCGTGTGTTAAACACGACGCCGACTTGCCAATTCGGTCGTTCTTTGTTCTAGAAGCTCATGCCTGATCCCGCCGCCTATGCCCCCATGTCTGCTGCAGAAGCGCGTCGTCTGCGGGACACGCTGCAAAAGCAGGGCAAGAAGCTGGTCTTTACTAATGGCTGCTTCGATTTGCTCCACGCCGGGCATGTCCGCTATCTCCAGCAGGCTCGTGAGCTGGGAGATGCTCTCGTCGTCGGCCTGAATTCCGATGCCTCTGTGCGCGAACTCAAAGGGCCGACACGACCTTTGAATCGCGAGCGTGACCGTGCCGAAGTTCTGGCTGGTTTGCGTGCTGTGGACGGTGTGGTCGTCTTTACCGATAAGCGTGCCACAGAACTGATCGAAGCCATTCAGCCTCATATTTATGCCAAAGGGGGGGACTACACACCTGAGTCCCTTGATCCTGGGGAGCGTGCTGCTTTGCAGAAGGCAGGCACTCAGATTCAGATCCTCTCCCTAGTGCCAGGACGTTCCACCACGAAGATCATCGAACGCATGACCAATGCCGAGGATGCAGGCCAGCCGCTGCGCCTCGGAGTCCTTGGTTCAGGGGCGGGCTCAAATCTTCGTGCGCTGATCCAGGCCATTCATGACCAAGCGCTGGATGCTCAGATCGTGGCAGCCATTTCTGATCATGCGGACTCTGGATTCCTGCGCATTGCCCAGCAGGAGGGGCTGCCTGCGTATCACGTGGATGCGGGAAAAGATCCTCGGCGTTTTGACGAGTCCGCGCAGAAGAAGGTTCTCCAACTCCTCCAAGAGGCAGGCGCGGATATCGTCGTTCTTACCGGTTTCATGCGAATCCTGAAGGAGCCTTTGCTGAGTGCCTTTGCGGACCGTATTGTGAATGTTCACCCCTCTCTGCTGCCTGCCTACAAGGGGGCGACAGCTGTGCAGGATGTTCTGGATGAGGGCGAAATTGAAACGGGCTGCACTGTTCACCTCGTCAATGCCGACATCGATGCGGGCAAAATCCTAGCCCAGGTCAAAGTGCCGATCCTGATCGGTGACGATGCTGAGCAACTCCATGCTCGGATCAAGAAGCAGGAGCACATTCTGCTGCCCAAGGTGCTGGCAGAGTGGAGGAGGGACTGAGAAAGTGGTTTGAAATGGCTGGCAGTTGTTCGCGATGGTTGGCTATTGTTTGATTCACCACTGCAAACCATTGCCAACGACGCAAACCACCGCAAACCTCCGCGCATGTTCCTCCGTATCTTTGACCGCTATCTCGGCAAGCAAGTCCTGTCAGCCACGCTGATGGGAGTGATGCTTTTGAGCGGCATCTTTGTTTTGGGGAACCTGTTCAAGGAAATGGAGAAGCTGCTCGGGGACACCCAGCTGCCCATTTCTGTAGTCGCGGAGTTCCTGGCCCTGATCATTCCCTTTTCCCTGATCTTCACCATCCCATGGGCCTTTTTGACGGGCATCCTGCTTATTTTTGGGAGGCTATCCGCAGACAATGAACTGGTCTCCATGCGCATGACCGGCTGGTCCATGCCGAGGATCTGCGCCTCTGTGTTTGCACTCTCCATCGCCTTTGCGGGAATTTGTTTCTGGGTGAACGTGGAACTGGCACCTGCAGCGAAGAACCGCATGAAGATGCTCTTTTATGAGGTGGCTCTGGAGAATCCCGAGTCGCTCTTTCAGGAGGGGCGTGTGCTGGAGAAAGTCCCCGGTTTCCGCATTTACACAGGGGCGCGTAAAGACCGAGAAATGAAGGATTTGGAGATCATCGAACTAGAAGGCACCATCGCCAAACGAGTCGTCCGTGCCCGCCGTGCGCTGTTGGAGTCGCAGAAGGGAGTCATGGATTTCACGCTTCATCTGTTTGATGCCGAGATCGAATCCATCACCCACACGCCCGATAAGAAGGTGGACAAGATCGAGTTCCTCAAGGCGGCGGAAACCGCGCTGACATTCCCCCTTTCCAGGCTGAAAGAGGCCTCGGTGAAAGTGAACGCCAGCATGAAGTCCACCGCCCAGCTTTGGCAGGAGCTTTCGGATGGGAAAGATGCGGTCACCAGCCGCGTCATGGAGCCGCGCCACTTCTCACTTTCCCGCACGGAACTTAGCAAGCGCTACAGCTTCTCACTGGCCTGCTTCACCTTTGCCCTTGTCGGGATCCCGCTCGGCGTTACGGCGCAGCGGCGAGAGACCTCCACGGGCTTCGCCCTCAGTCTGGTCACAGCGGTGGCTTACATCGCCTTCATCATTTTGGCGGACACACTGAACGACAAGCCCGGCTACTATCCGCACCTGATCATGTGGCTGCCGAATGTTTTGTTCCTCGGCATTGGCGGCTGGCTTTTTTACCGGCTCAGCCGCCGTTGATTCGAGCTCCTTAGCTCAGGCTGCTTCGGGGAGAGCGAGTTCTTCGTTGAACTCGAGTTCCTTCTCGATGCGCAGGTTTGCCACGATGTGGGCCTGACGCTCGGGGGTGTTTTTGCCCATGTAAAAGGTGAGCAGCTCCTTGATGTTCTTGTGCTCGGGCATGATCACAGGCTCGAGGCGCATGTTCGGGCCGATGAAATGCTTGAACTCATCCGGGCTGATTTCACCAAGTCCTTTGAAGCGGGTAATCTCGGCGTTTTTACCGCAGCGGTGGATCGCGCGCTGGCGCTCTTCGTCACTGTAGCAGTAGAAGGTCTCCTTCTTGTTTCGCACACGGAAGAGCGGCGTCTGGAGGATGTAAAGATGCCCCTCGCGGACATTGGGGATGTGGGCCAGTTCGGGGAAGAACTGAAGGAACCAGGTGATCATCAGCAGCCGGATGTGCATGCCGTCCACATCGGCATCGGTGGCGAGCACGATCTTTTTGAAGCGGAGATCTTCCGTATTTTCATCGATCTGGAGGGCGTTCGCCAGCAGGTAGAACTCTTCGTTTTCGTAGACCACCTTCTTGGTCATACCATAGCAATTGAGCGGTTTCCCACGAAGGCTGAAAACGGCCTGCGTCTCGACATCGCGGCTCTTGGTGATACTGCCGGAGGCGCTGTCACCCTCGGTGATGAAGATGGTGCTTTCCTCGCGGCGCTTGTCCTTGGTGTCGAGGTGGATGCGGCAGTCGCGCAGTTTCTTGTTGTGGACCTTGGCCTTGCGGGCGTTTTCGCGGGCGGCTTTTTGGATGCCGCTGATCTCTTTCCGCTCTTTTTCATTCGCCAGGATCTTGTCCTGGAGGGACTTGGCGACCTCGGTGTTCTTGTGGAGGTAGTTGTCCAACTCCTTAACCACGGTGTTAATGATGTGGGTGCGGAGGTTGCGGCCATTGGGCTCCATGTGGGTGGAGCCGAGCTTCGTTTTGGTCTGGGATTCGAAGACTGGCTCCTGCACCTTGACGGAAATGGCAGCGATGATGCCTGTGCGGACATCGCTGGGCTCGAACTGCTTTTTATAAAACTCGCGGCACTCCTGGACCACGGCTTCGCGGAAAGCGGCAAGATGCGTGCCACCCTGGGTGGTGTGCTGGCCGTTGACGAAGGTGTAGAACTCCTCGCCATAACCGGTGCCATGGGTGAAGGCGATCTCGACATCGGTGCCATCGAGATGGATGACTGGGTAGAGAGGGGATTCGGTGAGCTTCGCGGCGATGAGATCGCGCAGGCCTTCCTTGGATTTAAAGGACTCGCCGTTGAGCTTCAGCGTGAGTCCTGGGTTCAGCCAAGCGTAATAGCGAAGCATCTCGCGGATGAAGTCGAGATTGTACTTCACTTTGACAGAGAAGGACTCTGGATCAGGGCGGAAGGAGATGCGCGTGCCATCTGCCTCTTCGCTTGGCTTGGGTTTTTCCATCTCGAACTTCACCTCGCCACGGCAGAACTCGATGGCGCGGGTCTGCTTTTCACGAACGGCCTGGATCTCGAAGAACTCGGAGAGGGCATTCACCGCCTTGATACCCACGCCGTTGAGGCCCACGGAGCGCTTGAAGACCTCGCTATCGTATTTCGCGCCCGTATTGATCTGCGCCGAGCACTCCAGCAACTTGCCGAGCGGGACGCCGCGCCCGTAGTCTCGGATGGTGCAGAGATTGTCCTCACTGATGGTGATTTCGACGAGCTTGCCGAAGCCCATGACGTGCTCGTCGATGCAGTTATCGACGACTTCCTTGAGCAGGACGTAGATGCCGTCTTCTGGCTGGGAGCCATCGCCGAGCTTGCCGATGTACATGCCGGGGCGCAGGCGGATGTGCTGGCGCCAGTCGAGGGACTTGATGCTGTCTTCGGTGTAATTGTGAGCGGGAGTGGCCATGGAAAGGGAAGGGGACGCTGTGGTTGCTACCGGCTGGTAGAAGGAAGATGAGCAGGAGTCAAATGCGGCGATGGTGTTCAGCGCATCTGCGGGCAGGATCTTCACTTGGCGTGCAATTGCCGGGCGATCAGATTCAAGCGGCGGAGGCAGGTGACGATGGCTCCGACGAAAATGACGACGAGGGCGATCAGCAGCCCTTGGATCTGAGGCCCGGCGACTTCGGCATCAAAGAACTGCTGCCCGGCGGCGGCGAGAGTGCCCAGTGTAAGCACGGCCATGCGGTGTTGTTTCGCCATCGGTCCCATGAAGCTTTGCTGGGTCGTCAGTGTCCCTTGGAGCAACCGGATGTAGGCAGTGCCCATGGCGAGCACCGCGCAGGCCCAGCCGAGGGGCAGTTCACCAAAGAGCTTGATGACGCCGGGCTCGACATTCGTGCTGTAACCAGCACCGACGAGGATGAGCACATCGGCTACGCGATCCGGCGCTTCATTATAAATAGGGCCGGTGGGAGATGCCTTGCCACCCTCCACGGCGACCATGCCGTCGAGTAGATTGCAGAGCAGGCGGAGCTGGATGCAGACGGCGGCAGCTACCCAAAGGAGCGAGGCACCGCCGGCAGTCTTCATGTCTGGAGCGAGCCAGAAGCAGACAAATGCTCCGGCAGCAAAGGCAATACTCATGACGGAGATGGCATTCGGTGTGATGCCCGAGGCGCAGGCCAGGCGGGCCAGTGCTCGAGCCCAGGCAGTATTGCGGGATTTGAGTTCACGGCGCGGGCCGACGGGCTTCGGTGAGTCCATGGTAGATCAGGTGAAGTAGTGGCCAGCGATATGCTGGAAGGCGGTCTGCACCTGAGAGGTGACTGGACCGGGGGCGGAAAGAGCGCGGCCATCGATCTCGGCGATGGGGTGGACATCGCGGGTCGAAGACGTCAGAAAGGCCTCCTCACATTCAGCCAGAGCAGAGACGGGGATGGCCTCCTCAAAGCATGGAAGCCCCATCTGGGCACAGGCCATGATGACCAGTTTTCGCGTCACCCCCGCGAGACAGCCGGAGGACAGCGGCGGCGTGACCAGCTTGCCATTCAGGACCAGGAAGACATTGCTGCCTGTGCCCTCACAAAGCTCACCGCGCGTGTTGGCCAGCAGAGCTTCACCGCAGCCGCGTGACTTGGCGAGCGCCAGAGCACGGACGTTGTCGCCGTAGGAAGTGGTTTTCACGCCTGTGAGAGCGCCATTCTCCAGTCGTGGCCAGGACGAAAGACTGACTCGCTCCGTGGAAGGCCAGGTGTTCAAGCTGGATGAGGTCACCAGCATGGTCCCAGGACTGTCGCCACGATCCGATCCGAGTGGGCCATCTCCGCTGGTCAATGTGAAGCGGACTCGTGCATTCGGCAGGTGATTGGCCTCAAGCACGGCCACCATGGCCGCAGTAAATTCTTCCTCTGGCACAGGCTTCAGCCCCATGACATTGCAAGAGTGAACGAGGCGCTCCCAGTGCTCATGCACGGCAAAGAGCTGGCCATTGCGGGCGACGAGCGTCTCGAAGACGCCATCGCCGACCAAAAGCCCATGGTCCAGGGGGGAGATGCGCGCCTCGTGCAGAGGCATGAGGGAACCGTTCAGCCAGACCATCGAATACATGCAGCATCCAGCCATCTCTATGCACTTGGTGCAAGCGAGGTCTTTATCAGAGTCGGACTTGAGGCAAACGAGCATCGA
The DNA here is from genome assembly GCA_021151605.1 of Verrucomicrobiaceae bacterium. Classification (GTDB taxonomy): domain Bacteria; phylum Verrucomicrobiota; class Verrucomicrobiia; order Verrucomicrobiales; family Verrucomicrobiaceae; genus Prosthecobacter. The sequence continues at coordinate 14,077 of JAGKWZ010000075.1, read as the reverse complement.
AATTGCGCAACTTCCCAAAGTCTTGCACGTTCCAATGGCTCCCCTCGCCACGCCCACTTCATGTCTTTCGCCGCATCTACCCTGCTACTTCCGTCTCCTGATGCTTCGTGGCGCTTGTGGAAACCGAGGACGAGCGGGCCAGGAGAGGCTGTGGAGACGCCTTCTAGCGTTCAGGCCAAAGGAAAGCCCCTCGTTGTGGGATTGCCTGCTTCGGCCTGCCGCACGGTGGGTTTGCTGCTGCCCAATACGGACCACGACATGCTGGAGCAGATCATCATCACCCAGCTTGAGCGTCGAGGCTTGAAGCTCGTCGGTGGAGCTGAGCGGAATTTCCGCTGGCATCTTCTCACGCAGACGGCCTCCAGTGCGACGGTGAGTGTGGATGTCTTGGCGGACCCTTTTCCGTCCGAACTCGCCCTGATGCAGGCCTCTGACTACACGGCGGCGCTGCGGCTGGTGAATCTGCCAGCAGGTCAGATCGTCATCCTAGAGGAAAATGGGTCTCAAGTGCTCGCGGCAGGCTATCAGGGAAAGCTATACCACAGTCACATCTTTGCTCCGGCCGCGACGCTGAGTTCAGAGGAATTGGCGCAGGAGATCGTATTGGCGAGGATTTCATTGGAGGCGGAACTCGGTGAGGGACTTTTCACTGGAATCAGTCTCATCGGGCAGTCCTGGGATCGAACTCAGATCGAGACGCTGCAGGATCTCACTGGCTTGACCGTCCGCCCATTGGCGCAACTTCCGCCGAATTCCGATCTCGATACCCATTCTTGGCCGAAATTGCTCCCCGCCGTGGTTCGTGAATCACAGCAAAGCGCGGCACGCCGTGGGAAGATCCTTCGCTATGGCGTGCTCGCCGGGCTGCTTTTCATGGCACTGGCCTTTCTCGCCTTCGCCTATTTACGCTTTCAGGAAACGCACGCGGCTCAGCTCCAGGCAGAGGTGGATGAAAGCACTGCTCCAGCCGCGCAAGTGCGCAAGACGGCGGACATGTGGAAGTCACTCGCGCCGGCCATCGAGCCCAAACGTTACCCGATGGTCCTGCTGACGGAGGTGACCAAGCTCATGCCACCCAGCGGGATCGTGATTCGGCGCTTCCAGATCAAAGACGATGCCATGGACATCCAGGGGGAGGCCCGTGATGCGCAGACGGCGGTGCAGTTCATGGAAGATCTCCAAAAGCACCCCGTGCTCAGCCGCTACACTTGGTCTAAACCCAGTCCGAATGTGAAGAACGGTAAGGCAGAATTCCGCACGCAAGGGAAGGCACAGTAGTCATTTCAAGAATCAGCCCAAAACTATCACTCACCATGGCCACCAAGCTGACATCCCGTGAAAAGAATCTCCTGCTCCTCTGTGTGGGCGTGCTCGTGCTTATGGCTGGGATGATTGTCGCGAAGCAGTTCCTCGATCGCCGCAAGGTGGCGCTGGAGAAGATCGCCAGTCTTCAGCGCCAGAAAATGGAGAATGATGGCTGGGTCAAGGAGAGCCCATTTTGGAACAAACGCCGCAACTGGCTCATCGAGATGATGCCGACCACTGAAAGCCTTGGCCGTGCGCAGGGACAGCTTCTTCAGGATCTGGAGGACTCCGCGCTCGAATGGGGTATCACGGCCGAACAGCCTACGCTGCCGCCGCTCAACACCCAGAATCCAAACTACCGCGAAGTCACGATTTCAGTAAGGCTACGTGGGGATCAAACCAAGGTGCTCGATTGGCTGGCGGGACTGCAATCACCTGAAAAATTTCAGGCAGTGAGGGAACTCCAGGTCGAGATCGATACCCGCTCTCGTGAAAAGACACCCCAGGTCATTTGCAACCTCACCCTCGCCCGCTGGTTCAAACCGGACGCTGGGATCTAACCCACGGCTTCTCTGATATGAAACTCGTCACCAAGTTGTTTCGCGCTCTGTTTCTTCTGCCTTCGGCGCTGCTCGCCGTCGAGCCAGATCCAGATCTGCCGCAGCCCTTTGATCCCGAATCCCTGGCCTCCATCTCCACGAGTTCGCCCTTCACCCGGATGGTGAACATGTCTGACAATCTCGTGCTCACCGGCATCGCCTACATCAATGGCAAACCCGTGGCGACGATCTTTAACAAGGAGACCAAGGAGAGCTTCATCGTCTCCAACGAACCCAATTTTCAAGGCTGGGTGCTCAACGAAGCCATGCCAGCACCCGACATCACCCGCAGCCGAGCCGTCGTCACCATCGGCGGCGAGCAGGTCAAAGTCAGCTACGCCACCATCACTGCCGCCGACATGAAGGGCGGTAAGAAAGAGAAAGGCGACAAGGGCAGTGGAGATCGTCCTTCTGGTGGCGAGGGCTTCCGTCGCGAGGGCCGCGGCCCCAGCGAGGAGGATCGAAAAAAATACGAGTCCCTCTCCGACAAGGCCAAGGATAAGTTCCGCGACATGATGCGCAGCAAATTTAGCGACGAAAAATTCCGCAACGCACCCGAAGAAGATCGCCGCAACATCATCCGCAAAGAGTTTGAGCGAATCGAAAAGGAAGACAAAGGCGGGAAATAACAGCCATCTCCGACCTCTTTTGATCTCCCACCCATTGATTCACTGACCCTAGCGTCTCACCCATTTTCTAATGCATCGTTCCCTCGTCTCACTTACTACCTCGCTCACCCTCGCGGCTACCCTTTCCGCTCAGGATGCCGCCCCAGCTCCAAAGGCACCGGCAGCAGAGCCAGCTCCTGCAGCGTCAGTTCCAGCCTCTCCCGCACCTCCTGCTGCCCCGCCTGCGGATGGCGCCGAGGGTGCTCGTCCTGCAGGCCCTGGTGGGCCTCCGGGAGCTGGCGGTTTTGGCCCTGGAGGTGGACGTCGTCGCTTCGGCGAAGGTGGTCCTGGAGGTGGTTTCGGTGGCCCTCCTGGCATGGGCGGAGGTGGTGGTGGCGATGCCGCGAGCACGCTCTCCCAGACTATCCGCATGGAGGGGGAAAAGATTGTTCTTCAGTTCCCAAACAACCCAGTCATGGACATGCTCAGCATTTATGAGATGCTCACTGGCGTGACCCTGATCAAAGACACCAGCATCCTCGAAGGTGCGCCTGTCAGCCTGGCCACCCCGAGAGCTGTGGAGAAATCCGAGGCCATCAAACTCATTGAGGCCACCTTGCTCACCAATGGCTATGCCATCGTCATGGAATCAGATGGGAAAAGCGCCCGCATTCTGCCTGCCCGCAGCCAAAGTGCCAATGCCGTGCAGTTCTCCCACGGGGTGAAGTTTTACACCTCCGCCCAGGATCTCCCAGTGGGCGAGACCATCGTCACCTACTTCATGAAGCTGGACAATCTCGACCCCGAGACGGCTGGCACCATGCTTTCCGGTCATGTTGGCCTCGGCGTTTATGGCCGCATCACTCCCGTCCTCGTGCCGCCTGGACTCTTGATCACGGAGAGCAGCACCGTCGTGAAGCAGCTCATCAGCATTCGCGAAGCCATCGACATCGCCGCTAGTGCCGCCTCTCTCGTTACCAAATTCATCCCTCTAGAGCATGCCGATGCCGCCACCGTGGCCCAGATCATCCAGGCCACTCTGACAGCCCAGGCCGAGGAAAAGGAAACCAAAGGCGTCAATACCATCCGGGGAAACGCCAGCGATGGCCGCAAAGAAAACGACAACAACAACAATAACAGCAGCAACAATCGTGACAACGCACCTCGAGTGAACCCCGTGTTTATTAACGGCCAGTGGGTCATCCCGAATTCTCCCTCTGAGCCTGCCACCACGGCGCAGGTCGTCGCTGACACTCGTCTCAATCAAATCCTCGTCGTCGCTTCGACCGCAGATTACACCTACATCGCCAGCATGATTGCGGAGTTCGATAAGCCGCTGAAAGTGGATGTTCCTTTTGAGAGGAAGCTCAAATACGCAGCTGCTGTAGATGTCATGGCCGCTGTCGTCGATCTCCTCACGGAGCCTACTGGTGGCACCACGTCACTTCCTGGCGGAGGTAGTTTGCAAAGCCAGCGCCAGCAGAGTTTCGCCTCGACGAGCAGCCAGCTTCTCGGTGGCCGCACCACGACAGGCACTCGTGGCGGTCAGGTCCTGGGCACCTCTGGCAGCAGTGGAGCCGATGACACCGCTTCAGGCGCCACCACTAGCATCGGGAGTCGCGCGGACGTGATCCAAGGCCCATCTGAGGACAATGCACCCATTTCCGTCCTTGTCGGCAAGACTCGGGTCATCGCTGATCCGATGTCCAACACCATCTTGGTCGTTGGTCGCACCAGTGAGATCGAGAAAGTAAATGGCCTGCTCGACAAACTCGATCGCAAGCCTGCTCAGGTCTATCTCGCCACCGTCATCGGCCAGCTCACCCTGGGTGATGGCTTTGATTTCGGCTTCGACTACCTGGCTGATGTCGGGAATGGCACCAATAACCCGAACTTCACCGCCGGACAAAACGTCACCGGGCTGCTAAACAATCGCGTCCCCAACATCAGGAGCAACCTTGCCAATGCCATCCCAGCAGCCAGCGGATTGAATCTCTACGGCTCCATCGGTTCCGGTCTGGACGTGTATGTCTCTGCCTTGGAAACTACAGATCGCTTCAAGGTGCTCTCCCGTCCCTCCGTCTTTGCTCTAAATAACAAAAAGGCCGTGATCACCTCGGGCAGCCTCATCCCGGTGCCTGCTCAAACGGTGCAGAATCTCAATGGCAATAATGCCGGCACCTTCACCACCACCATCGAGTATCGCGACGTCGTCCTGAAGCTCGAAGTCGTCCCCCTCATCAATGAGGATGGCGAGGTCAACCTCACCATCGCCCAGGTCAATGACACCGTGGTCGATGAAACCACCATCGCTCAAAACGTCGTGCCCATCATCGCCACCGAGCAGATCGTCACGTCCGTGAATGTGCGCGATGGTAACACCATCGTCCTTGGCGGTCTTATCTCAGACAGCGACAAGCGCAGCACCTCCGGCACGCCTTTCCTCAGCCGCATCCCTGGCGTTGGCAATCTTTTCAAGCACAACCAAAACACCGCCCAGCGGAAGGAACTGCTCATCTTCATCCAGCCTACGGTCGTCACCAGCGACAACAATTTGCGCATCAGTTCCGCCAAGGAAGACTACCGCACCAAGATCGGGGCAGATATCGCCGAGCGCTTCCCTGAAGATGTGAACATCCAAGCCCAGCGCACCTCCGATGCCGCCGACCGCGCCGCTCAGCAGTCTAAGAAAAAAGGATTCTTCGACCGGATGTTTACCCGTGATGGGGTCAAGAAGGCACCGCCTCCGCCGAGTCTGAGGAGATAGTTCATCGCAGGTCAGCAGCGCTCGTGCTTGGGCTGCAAGATTTCCATGGATTGAACCGGTTAATGGTTCCGCCCTCACATGACCTCACCCATCGCTCTGCAAGACGCTCTGAATCGCCGCATCTTCCTCCGCAACAGTGCGGCGGCCCTCAGTAGCACAGCCCTCGGCTCCCTGATGGCTGGAGCCAGTCCTCTGCATCACGCGCCAAAGGCCAAGCGCATCATCTACCTCTTCCAGTCCGGCGCTCCATCTCAGATGGATCTCTTTGATCCGAAGCCCCAGATGGCCAAAGAGCGCGGCAAGGACCTTCCGGAGTCGATTCGCAAAGGTCAGCGTCTGACGACCATGACCTCGGGGCAAAAAAGCTTCCCCGTGGCTCCTTCCATGTTCAAGTTCGCCCAGCACGGCAAGGGCGGTGTCTGGCTCAGCGAACTCTGGAAACACCTCCCCAGCGTAGCAGATGAACTCTGCGTCATCCGCTCCATGCACACGGAGGCGATCAATCACGACCCCGCGATTACCTTCTGTCAGACTGGCAGTCAGCTCGCCGGGCGGCCCAGCATCGGTTCCTGGCTCAGCTACGGTCTCGGCAGTGCCAATCAGGATCTGCCTGCCTACGTGGTGATGACCTCCTTCGGCACTGGCCGGCCTGACGACCAGCCGCTCTACGACCGACTCTGGAGCAGCGGCTTCCTGCCCACCCAGCATCAGGGCGTGAAATTCCGCAACAAGGGCGACCCTGTGCTTTATCTTTCCAATCCTGCCGGGGTCTCCCGCGAGATGCGCCGCGGCATGTTGGACGAGCTTTCCACCCTGAATCAAAAGGACCACGCCGCCTTTGGCGATCCCGAGACGGCCACCCGCATCGCCCAATACGAGATGGCCTTTCGCATGCAGACCAGCGTGCCCGATCTCGTGGACATCTCGAAGGAGCCACAGCACATCCTCGACCTCTACGGTCCCGATGTGAAGAAGCCCGGCAGCTACGCCGCGAACTGCCTGCTCGCCCGCCGACTCGCCGAGCGTGATGTCCGCTGCATCCAACTATTCCACATGGGCTGGGATCACCACGGCGGCCTGCCTAGAGCCATCCAGGGTCAGATCAACGACACAGACCAGCCCACCACGGCCCTCATCAAAGATCTCAAACAGCGCGGCCTGCTGGATGACACCCTCATCGTCTGGGGCGGTGAATTTGGCCGCACCATCTACAGCCAGGGCGCACTCACGGAGACCAATTACGGTCGCGATCACCACCCGCGTTGCTTCTCCATGTTCCTGGCGGGAGCCGGGGTGAAGAAAGGCATGACCTACGGCGAGACCGACGATTACAGCTATAACATCGTCAAAGACCCCGTCCACGTGCATGACCTAAACGCCACGCTCATGCACCTGCTTGGTGTCGATCACGAGCGCCTCACCTACCGCTTCCAAGGCCGCGATTACCGCCTGACGGACATCCACGGGACCTTGGTGAAGCCTGTACTGGCCTGAGGTGTGCCCGTCCCAGGCGGGACGGGGATTTTGCACGCCCTCCATTCTGCGGGATTGATCCCGGAGGCGAACTTCGTTTCACATGCTGCCATGTCACGAAACATCCTCCCGGTTCTAATCACAACGACACTCTTCCACAGCGCAGGTTTTGTCGAAGCCCAGCAAAAGACCGCCAACTACGACGAAGCCAAGATCGCGCCTTACACCCTGCCGGACCTTTTGAAGACCAGCGATGGCAAAGCGGTGAAGGCGGCAGATGAATGGACCAAACTCCGCCGCCCGGAGGTGCTGGCCCTCTTTGAGCAGCACGTCTTCGGCAGGACGCCCGCCCCCGCGACCTGGGGCAAGGTCGAGTTCAAGGTGACGCAGGTCAAAAAAGACGCGCTTGGCGGCAAAGCCACGCGGAAATTCATTCACATCTCCCTTCCCGAACATCCGGCCTGGCAGGGCATGGATGTCATGCTTTACACGCCGAATGGCCTTGGCAAACCCGCTCCCTGCTTTGTGGGTCCGAGTTTTGGTGGCAATCATGCCGTCAGCCTCGAAAAGGACGTGCCTCTTTCCACGCGATGGATGCGCCCGAATAAAGAGAAGTCCATCATCGATAATCGCGCCACCGAAGCGAGCCGGGGCAATGAAGCCAGTCGCTGGCCCCTGGAGATGATCATCGATCAGGGTTTCGCCGTGGCCACCTATTACTATGGAGACATCGAGCCCGACCATGCCGATGGCTGGAAAGAAGGCCTGCGCGCCGTGCTCAGCAAAGACGGAGCCAGCACGGAGTGGAAAGACGGCCAGTGGGGAGCCATCGGTGCCTGGGCCTGGGGCCTCAGCCGCATCGCCGACTATCTCGAAACCGATGCCGACGTGAACGCGAAACAGCTCGCCGTCATCGGCCACTCACGACTCGGAAAGACCTCCCTTTGGGCGGGTGCTCAGGATACGCGCTTCGGCGTCGTCATTTCGAACAATTCCGGTGAAGGCGGTGCCGCGCTCATGCGCCGAAATATCGGTGAAACGACGGCCATCATCACCAAGGCCTTCCCGCATTGGTTCACCCGCACCTACACCAGCTACGCAGGAAACGAATCCGCCTGTCCGATTGATAAACACATGCTCATCGCTCTCGCAGCTCCACGCCCAGTGTACATCGCCAGCGCCGTGGAGGACACCTGGGCTGATCCCAAGGGCGAGTTTCTCTCCGGTCTTCATGCCGAACCCGCCTTTGCCCTCTTCGGAAAAAAAGGCTACGGAGTCACCGCCCAACCAGCCATCGACTCCCCCGTCGGCGATGCCATCGCCTACCACATCCGCACCGGCAAACACGACGTCACCGACTACGACTGGACGCAGTACCTTAAGTTCGCTAAGCGGCACCTGGTGAAGTGAGGTAAAACGACTTTCCCAATGGTGCCCGAGTTTCCACCTCGGGAATCACCAGGCTCACATTGTTTTATATGGAACTGCGGTGGCGCGACCGATTTTGTATGGCGCTTCTCTGGTATTGTCCAAAAAGTCAGGTCTACTTTCCTTGCTCATTGTGGCCGCTGTGCTCGCCGGTCTAACCCGCCTTTATCAATCTTCAGTAGTTCTGTGGGCACAAAAAACGGAAGACCCGAAAGTCTTCCGTTTTTTGCAGATTAGCTGTAAATCAAATCTGTCTATTTACTCTTGGCTTCACCCTCGGCCTTTTTGCCATTCAGAGGAGTGATCAGCGGGCGGTCTTTCATCTCAGGAGAGATGGTCCATGAGTCGCCTGTTTTAACGAAGGAGATGAGGAAAAGCTCTTCAATACGGTCAGTGAGAGTTTCTTGAGAGGTGCGAACCGTGGCGTGAACGAAGCCTTTATCTTTCTCTTCGACCAAGCCTAGCACGATGATTTGAAGGGTTTCCTGCTTACGCTTGGTGACGTCCGCAGCAGCGTTGATGCGCTTATGCCAGGCTTCGCGGTCAAGAATGTAGAACTCCTGGGGAGACAATTTTTCTAGTTCACGGATCTCTTTCACTCCGAAGCGCTCCAGCATCTGCTGTTCCTCAGTCATCGTTGGAGCTGTCTTGATGATGGCGATGGTTTCCTTTTGCTTGCGCTCCAGAGAGGAGGCCTGAAGCAGGCTGGCTGCAGTCTTCCACTCCTGATTCACGACAGCTGTGAGATACTTTTTGACGAGTTCACCGCATGGATGGTCGGCAGGCAGTGGCGAACTGAAGGACGTGCCGACGAGGGCAAAAAAGCCAAGGGCGAGGGAGGAAATTAGACGGGCAGATTGCATAGGGCTGGGTTTGACCGAGCAGGAGGGTAAACGTTCGGACGGGTTTCTAGCCCGCTGCCATGACGGCGTCAAATGGAGAAACCCTTTCAACGTGAAGGCAACTTCACGAATGTGTCTGATGGAACATCGAGCACCTTCTGCCGACTGCCCTCACCACGCACCAGCTGCACCTTCCCTTTGGCACATCCGAGGTAGTCTGCAATGAAGCGAATTAGCTCTGTATTTGCCTTCCCGTCGACAGGTGGTGCAGCGAGCTTGATGAGTAGCACGGGGCGGCCCTTTTCATCTGCACCCCAGCCGAGGATTTCGGAGCGTCGGGCATTCGGTGTCACTCGGACGACGAGCTGAGCATTGGCTTCGGCACTCATGAGCGGGCGGCTAGAATTCCTCTGGCGATGGCCTTGGCCAGTTCTTCCCGATGATAGGCGGTGGCACACCGGCTGGCGTCAGTCTTATTGCTCAAGTAGCCGCCTTCGACGAGCACTGCGGTCATCCTAGTGGCACGCAGCACTTTGAGATCTTGGAAAAAGAGGCCGCGCTTCACCCCTTTGCAGTTCACATCCATACTACGGAGGATTTTGGCCGCCACTGCCTTGCCCCCTTGGCTGCGATAGAAGACCTCCATGCCGCTGATGGCTTTGTTCCGGTTGCCATTGAAATGCAGGCTCACAAAGAGGGCGTTCTTCTGCCGGTTCGCGATGGCTGCACGTGCATCGAGTGAGATAAAGACATCCGTGCGCCGGGTCATGACGACACGAAGGCCTTTCGCCTTCAGCACGCGCTCGAGACGCAGAGCAAGATCGAGGCAGAGCTTCTTTTCAATGAGCCCGTGGTGGACGCAGCCACCGTCTTTGCCGCCATGCCCTGCATCAATCACCACGGTGGTGAAACTCAATGCCCAGGCGGGTGCCTCAAGCATCACGAGAAGCAGCGCGCCGATGATGAATCGCAGCATGGAAGTGGCGGATTACTTGGGGATCTTCAGACTCTTGCCTTCACGGATGAAATCCGAGGACATGCCATTGGCAGCTTTGATCTTGGACACTGTGGTGCCGTTCCTTGCGGCGATAGCTCCGAGCGTGTCTCCTTTCTTGATCGTGTAGCTGCTGCCCCCCTTCGATTTGCTGAAGGATGAGCTTTTCTTCTTGCTGCTCGAAGATGACACTTTCCGCACTGGTGAAGGATTTCGCCGTGAAACCGATCCTTCATGTGACTTTTGCCAGGATTCAAAATCTGACACCGAGGTTTCACGCCCACTGTTGGAAGCCCAGGCCGTGAGGTATTCGCCACTCGGAGCGAAAGGATAATCTTCTTTTTCCATACTGTGCACAGGAGTAGCTGCGCTGCCATGCAGGTCGATCTTTGGCAAATTCCTGGGCACTCCACGGACTCGCGGTGAGGAACCACAAGATGCCAGCGTAAGCAGGAGAGCCAGACTGAGGACTACACGAAAGGGGGCGGAAATCATCGCCCCATGTTTCGGCGAAACCCGCTCGCCTGCAAACTCATTGTTTTATGAGAAAATTTCGCGCAAAAAACTGCACGGAATAAGCCTCATGGCAGCGTTTCATGGGGCTAATATGAAGCTACCGCTCTTCACTGCCACCGCCCTACTTTTCACCATCTCCCCATGCCTCCACGGAGAAAGCGTTGGCCCATGGGATCTTGATGCTCTCAAAAAGAACGTGCCTGCAGTGAAATGGCTGCGCCAGGATCAGCCCATCCACTCCCTGACCTATGCTGGTGAAAAGTATCAGGGGCATGACACCGAAGTCTTCGCCTTTTATGCCTCACCCATCACTCTTGGCGAAGCCAAAGCTGGCACTAAGTTCCCCGGAGTCGTGCTCATCCATGGCGGAGGCGGCACAGCCTTTGCCGAATGGGTGCAGCTTTGGGCGAAACGTGGCTATGCCGCCATCGCGATGGATCTAAATGGCTCACGGCCACCCGAGGTGGAGTTCGATGCCAAAGGCACGGCTCTTGGCAACGGTCATAAAGGCATCCGCACTCGTCTGCCAAATGGCGGCCCAGCGCATGGTCACCCTGAAAAGTTCGACTGCATCCTCACGGCAGACACCAGCGATGACTGGCCTTTCCACGCCGCTGCCAGCGTCATGCGTGCCCACACACTCCTGCGCAGCTTTCCAGAGGTCGATTCAGAGCACACCGCCGTCACCGGCATCAGTTGGGGCGGCTACACCACCTGCCTCGTCGCCTCCTTGGATGACCGTTTCAAAGCTGCCGTGCCCGTCTATGGATGCGGCTTCCTCCACGAAGGTGAATCCGTGCAAAAACCCAGCATCGACAAACTCGTCACCCGCGCCATCGACTGGGTGAAAGCCTACGATCCCGGCAGCCTCCTGCCGCGCTGCCAAGTCCCCATCCTTTTCGTCAATGGTACGAACGATGTCCACTACGTCCTCGACAGCTACATGAAGAGCTACGCCGTCGTCCCTGGTGAAAAGTACATGCGCATCCAGGTAAACATGCCGCATGGCCATCCGCCCGGCTGGGCTCCACAGGAGATCGGCCTGTTTATCGACTCCAAATGCCGCTCTGGCAAAGCCCTGCCTGTGCCTGGAAAACCCGAGATCAAAGGTGATCAGGTATTCGTCACCTGCCAGTCCACCACCGCCCTGAAAGCCGCCAAGCTAAACTACACCAGAGACACCGGCCTGCGCTCAAAGCGCCAGTGGACCAGCGTCCCCGCCACCATCGAAGGCTCGACGATCTCGGCTCCAAAACCACCCGCGAACGCCAACACCTGGTTCATCACCATCTTCGACGAACGCGACGCCATGGTCAGCACGGAGGTCACGCTGGTTCCTCAGCCTTGAACTGCTCCTGGACCGGGACTTCTGCCGCACGGTCACTCACGATCACGCCGATAAGCATGGCAAAGCTCGCCGCGAGGATACCGGAGAACGGCTCAAAGAGCACACCATTGAGCGCCAGGATGGGCGTGAGCAGCAGTGTCAAAAAGGACAGCCCAAGCAGGTAGAGATACTTCTTCCACGCCGCCTCCAGCTCCATGCCCAGCCACGCACTGCTGAAAGCCAGTGCGGTGTAAAACAGATATTGCAACGGCAGAACCTGACGCAGCTCTCCCTCCGGCAGAACGAGAAGCTTTGGAAGACGCCCGCTGATCCATCGGGCGGCTTCCGGGAAGACCCCAAAATGATACAGCGCCAGCAGTGGAGCACTGACGAGGACACCAATGAAGAGGACGGCGGCGCGATTACGATTCATGTGGGGCGGATGATGAAGAGTTGGCTTCAGGTTGGCGATAACAATTCACGACGATGTCACTCAGATACTTGTCCGGTGCCTCCACGGCATGGCGATCAATTTGGAAAGTTGTCTGACCTGTGCCCCGGGAGATCAGCTTCAGGCCGAAGGCGAAATCTTTAAAGAGTCGTGCGCACATCACGTCGATAGCACTGCCTTCACGCTCAGCCCGCTGCAGCAGGGCGGCCACGGCAGAGCTGTCAAAGTCCAGCCGGAAGCCAGTTTCCTCCGCAAAGCGAGCGACAAAGGCGCGCACCTCATCCGCGCGCCCATCGATCTGCAGCTTTTCTGCCTCGATCCGGCAGCGCTCCAGACGCGTCATTGGGTCATTGACCAGAGCGGCGTCGATCACGATCTCCGGCAGACCCAGGCTCGGCAGCTCGAACTTAAAGTCTCGCAGCACCTTCTCCCAGGCGGTCACCAGGCCGCGGGCACCTGTCTTCTCCTCCGCCGCACGCCCCGCCAGCACCCGCAGCGCCTCATCCTGAAAGGTGGCGCGCACGCCGTAGGCGTGAAACTCGCGCTCATACTGCCGGATCAGGCTTCCCTCGCTCTTCTTCATGATCAGGAAGAGATCCTCCGCCGTCAGCGAATCACAAAACACCCGCACCGGCAGACGCCCGATGAACTCCGCCTCGAAGCCATAGTCGATGAAGTCCTTCGTCGTCGCCTGACGCATCAGCTCCTCGCTGCTCGGCTTCTCCGCAACTGCCGCACCGAACCCGATGGTGGCCTTGCTCTGGCGCTTCTCCACGATCTTCTCGATGCCTGAAAACGCCCCGCTGACGATGAACAGGATATTCCGCGTATTGATGACCTCGCGCCCAGGTTTCCCACCCTGGCGCATCTCAAACATCATCTTCATCTGGCTGCGGAAGTCGTTGTTGGCATACAGTGGCACCTCCGTCTCCTCCATCAGCTTCAGCAGGGCCGTCTGCACGCCGCGCCCGCTCACATCACGCCCGATCCGGCCCTCGCCGCCCGTCGCCAGCTTATCGATCTCATCCAGGTAAATGATGCCGTGCTCGGCCAGCTCCACATTGCCATTCGCCTTCGCCACCAGATCACGCACCAGATCATCCACATCGGCCCCCACATAGCCGGTCTCGCTGAACTTCGTCGCATCCGCCTTCACAAAGGGCACGCCGATCAGCTCGGCGATGTGCTTCACCAGATAAGTCTTGCCCACGCCCGTCGGCCCTGTGATCACGACGTTCTGCTTGGAGAACTCCAGCGCCTGCGCCCCAGGCTGGGACTCATGCTCACGCAGCATCCGCGCGTGGTTGTAGTGGTCGCAGACCGCCGTCGCCAGCACCTTCTTCGCCTCATCCTGACGGATTACAAAGCGGTCCAGGTGCGCCTTGATGTCCGCTGGCTTGTAGCGGAAGTCGAAGATCGAGCTGTTGTCCTCCTCTTTCTGCGGCTCGGAGCTGCCCTCTTCGATTTCAGGCGTCTTGGTGCCGATGTTGTGCGGCTCGACCCGGGAGAAGATCACCTGACCACCGAGGCTGTTCTTGATGAAGTCCTCCAGCTTCCGCGTGATCTCTTCCGGCGATGGGAAGGGCTTCTGCGGTGGCTGGGGTGGGTCAGTGGGCAAGTCACTCATAATTCTGCCAATGTCCGCGAGGCAGGGCAGCTGGGCAAGGGCAGAGCGCATCCATGGAAGTAGAACGACCAAGTCGCAAACTGGAGCCCCGACTTTCCAACTCGGGGAGCCAGTCCAGGAGGTTTTCTGCAATGGGATGG
>JAGKWZ010000415.1 GCA_021151605.1 Verrucomicrobiaceae bacterium | reverse complement strand
GGATCAGGCTCGGGCGTGTTGAGCTTGGTCAAGATGCCGGAACCGAATTTAAGGACGATGCGCTGTGGGACTGCGTGAGACATGGCTGGAAGGGGGCGCCATGAAAGAGCAGGAGGGCAGGGGAGGCAAGGAGGGAGAGCAAAGGAAGACTTTCCCTTGCCGCTCTGCGCCTCCCGTCCATTCTCGGCACCCCATGCGCGTCCTGCTCACCACCACCAGCTACCAAGACACTCCCGGCGATCACCACGCCCTGCTCGAATCCCAGGGTTTCGACATCCACCGCGAGCGCGGCCCCCTGCCAGAAAGCCGCATGCTGGAGCTGGCGGGTGACTTTGACGCCTTCCTCTGCGGGGACGACGAGATCACCAAGGCCGTTTTGGACAAAGCCCTGCCTCGCCTGAAGGTTATCAGCCTCGCCTTCGGCATGGAAGTCCACGGCATGGATCTCTACTGGCCCGAAGCCTTTGCCAAAGACCACCCCGTCACCCGCCACGAGACCATCGAGAGCCTCATCGCCCAAGTCGATGTCCTCAGCCTGCACGCCAACCTGAGCGAGAGCACAAAGCACCTCGTCCGCGCGGGTCGCATCGCCTTGGCGAAGAAAGGCCTGCTCGTCATCAACACCTCCCGCGCCGAGCTCGTCCACATGCCCGACATGATCGCTGCCCTCGATGCCGGCACCGTCGGCGGCTACGCCACCGATGTCCTCGACGAAGAACCACCGCCCGCCGATCACCCGCTCCTGAAGCACCCGAAAGCCCTCATCACCCCGCACATCGGCAGCCGCACCTATGAAAGCGTGCCCCGCCAGGCCATGAGAGCCACTTTGAACCTCGTGAACTATCTCTCAGGCGCAGCGGATGTGATCCAGGCGAATAAGTTCTGAATCGGCAACGGAGGATGCTTTTGGCAACTTGCGTTCAGGGGACTCCAATCGGCCTGTGACCTCCATTGTCCATGACTCTAAGGAGATCCGATAGCTGATGGGAGTTAACTTTGATCAGGCATTACTCGATAAACACAGGCCTGGCCGAGCGTAGGTTTGGGCGCATGTCTTCCATTATTCAGCCCCCATCTCTTGTTCGTTGCGCTGGCCCGCTATCGAGGCGCAGCTTCATGCAATTCGGTTTGACTGGCATGGCGACGCTGAGCTGGCCGGGTTTGCTCAAGCTGCGTGCGGAAAACGCGGCGAAGCCGAAGAGCGAGCGCAAATCCATCATCATGGTCTGGCTGCCGGGAGGGCAATCGCACATTGATACGTATGATCCGAAGCCGGACGCGAGCAGTGAGTATCGCGGGCCGTTCAAGACGATCAGCACGAAGGTGCCCGGCACGCATTTCACCGAGTTGCTGCCGATGAATGCGAAGATCGCGGATAAGTTCACTGTGCTGCGTTCCATGTATCAAAGTGCTGGCGGTCATCCAGCAGGAACGATGCAGATGTTCTCAGGCGACAAAGACACTCGTGACAAACCCAAGCCGCGGCTGCCTGACTGGATGTCAGTGGTGCATTATCTGCGCGCCAAAGAAGGCGGGCGCTCCAACCCACTGCCAAATTACATCGGCGTGCCTGCTGCCTCAGGAGAATACTCCAGCCCAGCCTATCTCGGTGATGCTTATGCGCCCTTCGCGGTGAGCGATGACCCGAATCGCCCAAACTTTCAGGTCCCGAATATCGGACTGGCAGATGAGTCAGAAAATCGCCGTCTCAGTGACCGAATCGTGCTGCGCAAAAGTCTCGACAAGATGGAGCGCGCCTTTGATCGTGAAGGTGAACTCGGTGCACTCGATGAATTTGAATCCCAGGCCGCCACGCTGCTCACGAATCCGCAGACGCGCGATGCCTTTGACCTCAGCAAGGAAGATCCGGCCACTCGTGACCGCTACGGGCGCAATCGCTGGGGGCAGCAATTGTTACTGGCTCGTCGTCTCGTCGAGGCGGGCGTCGAAATCATCACCAGCAGCCTGAGCGGGCCGCTCTGTGGTCGCGTAAACAACTGGGACGATCACGCGGTGAACCAGCATCAGTTTGAAGCGCTTCGCTTCCGCATGCCAACCTACGACCGCTGCGTTTCTGCGCTGATTGAGGACATCTATGCGCGTGGTCTCGACAAACGTGTGCTAGTTGTCGTCACTGGCGAGTTTGGCCGCACGCCGAAGATCAGTTTCGACCGCAGCACCGGCGCAGGGGATGCCAGCGGCCCCACAGGGACGCTGCAACCTGGCCGCGACCACTGGCCACGTGCTTTCACCAATATCTGGGCTGGTGGAGGCATCCAGACCGGCGGTGTGATCGGTGCGAGCGATAAGCGCGGTGAAGATGTGGTCGAGCGGCCCTGCAATGCCAGCGACTTCCTCGCCACTATCTATCATCATCTCGGTATCGACTACGCCAAAGTAACCCTCAACGACCTGAATGGGCGCCCAGTACACATCGTAGAGAACGGGCGTGCGATTTCTGAGTTAATCGCCTGATCACGTAAAGGCAGGGGAGGTAAAATCGATTAGTTGCCGAAGGTGTAGCAGGATGGCTCGTCGCAGCGCTCTCATTCGTCGTCTGGTAGCTATCTCTACAATAGGGCCGCTTTATTGCGCGAGCTCGTGGTGAGCACTGCGTTTATGCGAGTGGATTGAAAGATGAGGCATGTGCTTCGTCGCGTGATTTAAAATGCGCCAGGTTGCCGTAGTTTTGGCCACTCACATCATGCCCGTTCTTCGAGATTTTCTCCGTTCCTGCCTTTTCTTAACCGCAGCCATCGGCCCGGCTGTTTCCATCCCTGCCGCAGAACCCTTTGATGCCTTTCTGGAGACCCACTGCCTCCGCTGCCATGGGCCGGAGAAGGAGAAGGGCGATTTGCGCATTGATCAGCTCTCGCGGGATTTCAAGCTGGGGGCGGATACGCATCATTGGGTGGAGATGATGGAGCAGGTGAATTCGGGCGAGATGCCGCCGAAGAAGGAGAAACAGCCGTCGCAGGCGGAGATCGCGGCTTTTGTGACGAGTCTCGATGCACGCATCAAAGAAGGTCGTGCGGCTCGCATGGCGGCGCGGCCAGCGGTGGCGCATTATCGGCTGAGCCGGAAGGAGTATCAAAACACGGTCTATGACCTGCTCGGCGTGCGCTATGATCCGGCGAAGCCGGGCGAGCTGAACGAGGACACACTTTGGCATGGGTTTGAGCGCATCGGGTCGGAGCTGTCGCTGTCGCCTTCGCATGTGGATCGCTACTATCGCGCGGCGGAGCTGGTGCTGGATCGCGCTTTTCCCACGACAGCGGGCGAGGCTCGGAAGGTGCGCAAGACGGCGGTGGACCTGCGCTACGGCGATGGAAAGGCGCAGCAGGCAGCCCTGGATCGCTTCGGCATCAAGCGGCCGCTGCGTTATCTTCTTTTCCCCGGCACGGTGCAAAACGCGCTCTCGACCAATTGGTTCGGCAAGACGGGACCGGAGCACAGTGGACTCTACAAAGTGCGCATTCAGGCCAGTGGCATCCGTCCACTGGGTGGGCAGCCTGCGCACCTGAGCATCGGCAAGAAGACAGGCGAGGAAACGGTGGATGGACTCATCGAGTTCGATCTCACGGCACCGGAGGACAAGCCGCAGGTGTATGAGTTTGAGGTGTTCCTGGAGATGCCGATGACGCTGGAGTTCTGCGTGGTGGCCACGGACGTCGTGGATCGCCGACAAGGCGCGGCCTTCCGCAATGCGCTCGGCAGCCGCAGCGGCTACCTCTTCACTCACAGCAGCGAGACGATGCTCTTAAACCCGAACGCGCCGCAGATGTTTGATGACAAGGGCAACGGCGTCTTCTCGACGGTGCTGCTCGATTGGATCGAGTGGGAAGGCCCGCTGGTGTCGGAGTCGGAAAAAGCACACCGCGTGGGCTTGGTGCCGCCGGATGACGCGACGCACGAAGTGGTCGCAGAGCATCTGCAACGCTTCGCCGAACGTGCTTGGCGTCGATCGGTGAAAAAGGAGGAGCTGGAGCAGTATTTGCAATCCTACCGCACCGAGCGCGAGGCGGGCGAGAAGCTGGTCGATGCCTACCGCGTTGCTTTGCAGGGCGTGATGACCTCGCGGCATTTCATTTACCTCGTCGAGGGCGACACGGTGGCTCGCGAGCGTCTCACCGACGCGGAACTCGCCTCGCGGCTCTCGTATTTCCTGTGGAGTTCGATGCCGGATGACGCGCTCTTTGCGGCGGCCAAAAACAGCACACTGAATGGCGAGGGCTTGAAGAAAGAGGTGGATCGCATGCTCGCGGACAACAAATCGAGCCGCTTCATCGACGACTTCGCGCGGCAGTGGCTGCAACTGCATCGCGTGGGCATGTTCCCGCCGGACAAGAAGCTTTACCCCACCTACGACGCATGGTTGGAGGAAAGCATGCGCAACGAGCCGGTGGAGTTCTTCCGCGAGTTGTTCAGCAAAAACATGCCGATTGATGGCTTCGTCGAATCCGACTGGACCATCGCCAATGCACGGCTCTGTGACTTCTACGGCCTGCCGGAGCCCAAGTCGGACGGCTTCCAGCGTGTGTCGCTGAAGCCTGAGAACCGTCGCGGCGGTTTGCTCACGATGGGCGCGGTGCTCGGACTCACGTCTGATGGCACGCGACATCGTCCGGTGCATCGCGGCGTGTGGCTGAGCGAGGTCGTGCTCGGCAAGCCCCCTCCCCCGCCGCCCGCGAACGTCCCTGCCATCG
>JAGKWZ010000414.1 GCA_021151605.1 Verrucomicrobiaceae bacterium | reverse complement strand
GCGCTGGGAGTTGGGCCATGACGCTGCTGACATCAGCCAGCGACTGCTGAGTGATGGCATTCAGAGAGGCGGTCTGAGAGCTGATGACGTTGTCCAGCTCCTTGGACACATCACTGGTTGCCTGAATGAGCAGGTTCTCCATGGACTGGAGTTTCGCAGCCACGGCATCGAGTTGATCACAAAGGGTGACGATCGTGGCTCCGATGCTGTCTTTATCGATGGCTCCTGGGTTGGTGGGGTTGCTATCGAGCGCGTAGATGAGGCTCTCGGCGAGGGTGACGTTTTCACCGATGGGCCGCATTTTGGCGGTGAAGGCGGTGATCTTGGTGCGGACCTGGGTGACGCGCGCGGTGGCTTCGCTGGCGAGGTCGCCCCCGGGGCCGAGCAGGGCATCGGCGGCCTCCGAGATCTTCGTTTGCAGCAGGCTCTGCACCGCCGGGGCGTTCAGAGCGGTGACGAAATTGGAGTCGTTCTTGCCGGACGAGGCATTGTACTTCGCCACGGCCTGAGCGTAGATGAGATCCACGGCGGGAGTCAGCGCCGGATCTAGCGCCGCTCCGAGCGCAGTCTCCACCTGATCGGCAAAGAGCCCCTCCAGCGCTGCCAGCGGTGTGGAAAGAGTGCCGAAGTCGAAGCCCGGACCTGCCACGGCCTCCAGCGCGGCATTGAAGTCGGTGAGCGCGGCGGCGTCGGTCAGCAGGGTGCTGAGGCCGATGTCGGGCAGCTCCACATTCGGGGCCATGGCGGCATCAAACTGGAGGTCGGCCCGGTTGGCGGTCATGTGCTTGACCTTGTGGTTGATGTTAAAGAGCACCACGGGCGCGTTTTGCACGATCTGGGAGGAGCGCATGACGCCGTTTTCCCAAACCAGCGGATAGTCGAACTGCACCACGCCATACCAGTTCTTCATCGCGCGGGGCCGGTAGGTGGCATCGCTGAGTGTGGGACGGGTGCGGTAGGCGTCCAGGGCTGTTGTGTTGCTGCCTGGATAGCCAGTGTGGTCGGAATCGAAGTCCACGTCATTGAAGAAGGTCTTGTCCCCCGAGGCACCAGCCGCCCAGCCAACTCCGGGGCCAGCATCGGCGGCATTCCAGCCACCCATTAGGAAGAGTCGTTTGTTGGGATTGCTGTCGTTGTTCGCATGGAGGTGGACTTTCAGAGCCTCAAAGAAGGGCACCTCCAGCCTGCCAGCGAAGCTCATGAAGCCGGTGGGCGGACGGTCGTCGGTATCGGCGTATTCCCAGCGGTTCAGCGCGGCGGGAGTCACGGCCTGGAGCGTGTAGTTTCCACCGCTGCCCTTGATCGGAATGTTCGCCGGGAGCTGGAAGGTGCTGTCCACGCCGGTGCCTTCGGCCAGGGCGGTGTCGGCCTTGGTGATGAGATCTCCGCTGCCTTTGAAGCCGAGCACCCCAAAGACGGGCGCATCATCCAGCAGCGGCAGTTGCGCATTCACGCCGACGCTGAGGAAGCCGGTGCCCGGACTGGCGCAGGCCTCGCTGATGGGCTGGAGAAAGCGCATCTCGACTGGCTTGAAGGGCACCTGCCAGTAATCCAGCGTCTTGGTGGTGTCTTTTTCGTTCTCCTTCAGATCCGCCGTGGTCAGCTCGCCTGTGGGGCCGAGCATTAGCGATTCAAAGGCGAGGGTGAAGTTGGACGGGCCGCCGACCATGACGCTGCCTTCGGTCAAAGAGTCCTGGTTGATGCCATCGAGGAAGCTCAGTTTGTAAGAAGATAGATCCAGCCCCAGCCCGCCATAGACAGGCACCGGCATGACGGAAAATGAGCCCACGTCTGCCTGCGTGATGCCGCTGACGCCGCCGATGCGGATGTAGTGCTTGGAGGGAGACTGGACATTGTACGTCACGCCGTAACCGCCGATGAGGCTGGCACCGCCAGAGGTCAGAGCTGTGGTGCGGACGTTCACGCCGGCATAGTTGGCCAGGCCGCTGGCGGTGTAGGCGGAGGAGTCGGGTCGCTCGGTGTAGCCAAAGTTGCTGCCATCGGTCTTCGACATTCCCGAGAGCAGCAGAGCCGCTGGGCGCTCGCGGAAGGGCGCACCGGTGACTTCTTCACCCGGCAGGTAGTGGCCCGGCATCATGAACCAGCCGGAGGTGTAGGCGGGCAGGGTGTGGGCGAACTGGTTGGCGATCTGCGTGGCACCAAAAGAAATGCCTCCGCCGGTGTCGAGCGTCACCTCGGCTGCCAGACCACCATCCTGAGTGAAGCGCAGCGCGTTCGGTGTGCCGATGGTGATGAAGCCGGGAGTGGCCGTGCCTGAGCAGGGAGGTGCGGCGGTGCGGCGGCCGTAGTAGAGCCCCATGTCTCCCGCCTCCAGCCCACTGCTGGCGGTGACGACGCCGTCGATGAACTCGATGTGTCCACCCGTCAGCGTGACCACGCCCGTGCCAGCGCTGTCTGTGACAATCGGGAAGTGCGGGGCGAAAAGGCCCGGCTGGGCGATATCGGCACGTCCGGTGAGCTGGGCGCGTCCGGCGGCATCGGCCTCGATCGTTACGCCGCTGTGACTGTCGAGATGCATGTAGCCGAAGTGGCCGATGTTGCTGGCGCGGCTGGCAGAACTGCCATTCGCGAGCAGGCCGCCGACAAAGATGGAATTCAGCGCGATGCGATCATTGACGAAGGGGTCATACCACATGCCCGAACCCAAAGCCAGTGCCCCGCTGGAGACGGTCCAGGTCAGGCTGTTCGTGGTGAACCAAAGCGGTAGTCTTTCACAGTAGCAGGCGAGCGATGCCGAGACATTTAGCGAGGCCGGTAGAGTCAGTCCCGCATTGAGAGTCAGCCCGGTGAAGGTCCAGGAAGGCTGCGTCTGACCCTGGCTGGGATCAGTCGCTACGCCAAAGCCGTCCGGGAAGTGCAGGGTCACATCCATCGTGCCGCCGCTGTTGTTCAGAGTGGGATCGATCGTGTAGGAGATGCCACCCGCGGTG
This sequence comes from Verrucomicrobiaceae bacterium, assembly GCA_021151605.1. Classification (GTDB taxonomy): domain Bacteria; phylum Verrucomicrobiota; class Verrucomicrobiia; order Verrucomicrobiales; family Verrucomicrobiaceae; genus Prosthecobacter. Next base: position 1,348 of record JAGKWZ010000414.1, on the reverse strand, counting down.
CGTGTCAGGCCGTTGCCATTCAGGTGAATTTGCCCGCCGCCGACATAGGTGGCATCGCCATTCGGGGCGATATTCACCGTGTAGCTGTTGCCGCCGAAGGTGGCCGTAGGCTCAAGGTCCAGATACGCATAACCAGCGGGGATTTGAAGATAAGAGTGCAGCACGGTGGGATTCACCAGCGGGTCAAAGGTGCCCTGGCCGATGATGTCATTCACCGTCTGGCGCACTTTCGTCAGCACGCTGCCAAAATAGAAATTCCCGCTCAGGCGCAGGAGCGGCGCTGCTTCGAAGGTGTTCGTGCCATCGGCGATGTAGCCCGCGCCATCGTCATGGGTCACGGTGACGACCGGCGTGTAGCTTTCTCCAAACGCGAGCACGCCCGCAGGCACGGCGAGGTCGATCACGAGCTGCTCTGTCTGCGTGTCAGGATTGGCCCCAGGTGTGAGCGAGCCCTGGTAGCCGTCGAGATTGATCGTGATCTCCGCAGGTGTCGGGCGGGTCCAGACCGTGGTGCCTGCGCTGTTTTTCAAAGCCACACCCACGCGCACCGGCACGTCGGCGGAGAGGTTCGTGCCGTTGAAGTCATCGTAGCGGGCCACGAAGACATCGGCGGTGAGCCGGAAGCTACCCTGCACGTCGGAGCCGCCGATCATGACCTTCCGATTCCAGGAATTCAGGGCGGCGAGGGCCACGGCGTTCTTGGCCGGGTCACCGCTCGTGGTGTTTTGAAAGTGGAGGTAGATGCTCCGCGCGCTGGCCGTCGTGTGCAGCGGCACTTCATTCCAGGCACCAAAGGGGCCGCTGTTGGTCTTCTTCCGCCATTTGGCCTTGGGCGTGTAGCGCTTCATCGGCAGCAGCTTCCCTGCTGGCTCGAAGGACACTGTGAAGGTCTCCTCGTAATTGAAGTTGGAAAAATTGAGGTTCAGCGTGGTGGAGTCCGTCAACTCCGTGACCTGCGGGCCGCCGCCTTCCGCGTAGATCGGCAGGATGGCTCCGGCTTCGTCCTCAAAGCGGAAGCTGACCTCGATCAGGTCCGTGTCATTGGTCAGGCCATCCCAGTCGAAGTTCATGGTGAAGGCCGCCTTGATGACGGAGCGGTCTGGCACATGACCCGTATTGAAATCAGCGGCTACCAGCAGGCCGGTGTAGTTCGTGGTGGAAATGTCCTCGATGACCGACTGGGTGATGCCGCCATGCGCGGGCCTGATGAAGAGCAAAAGACTGATCCAGAGGCAAAGGAGGACAGGTTTCATGGAAGATGGGGAGGCGAGACGGGAGATGGCTACCTTTCTCTACCCACACTGCAGAGCAAGTTTCAGGCTTTTTCGTGGCGTGACAGAGATGACAC
>JAGKWZ010000074.1 GCA_021151605.1 Verrucomicrobiaceae bacterium | reverse complement strand
CATCGGCCCCATCCCCCCGCACGTCACCCACCACCTCCGCATGATCGCCCAAGAGGCCATCACGAACGCCCTCAAACACGCCCACCCCACCCAGATCCAGCTCCACCTCTCCGAGTCTCCCCATCTCCTCACCCTCCTCATCACCGACAACGGCCACGGCTTCGACCCCACCGCCCAAACCCACGGCCAACCCGGCCACTTCGGCTGCATCGGCATCCGCGAACGAGCCAGGAAAGTCGGCGCCGAGGTAAAGTGGGAAAGCGAGGCGGGGAAAGGGACGACGGTGTGTGTCGAGCTGCCGGTGGGGAAATGACGAAAGCCGGACTTCTCGGGTCAGATGAGGAAGAGAAAGACTTCTGAACGTCTACAAAAAACAAGAGTCGATGGCATTAGCGCTTTCATGTTAGGTGCGCTTGAGCGCTTGCTTGATGGCTTCCCATGGCTCGAAGCCGTCGAGGTTGAAGATTTCCGCGCGTTTCAAGATATCTGCAGCCGCTAGGGCACCGTCCTGTGGAATTGCGATCTGCTTTGAATTGGCCAGCAAGCGATGCAGTAGGACAACCGCAGCACGAAAGCGTCCATAGGTCTGTTGTCTGGCTGCAATTGTGGCGGCACCCACCAACAATTTGTAAGCAGCTTCGGCTTTGATGTTGATGAGCGAAAAGAAGAGATTGTAGTCGCCACTGCGGCGCTTCCATGACTCATAGACTTCGTAGCGAGCGGCTGACTCCTCAAAGTAGTTCTCCAACAGCATCGGATGCGGATGGTCACGCAGAATCTTGAACTCGTCACTACGATCCTGCGCATCGGTTGGCAGCTCGCCCTCATTCTTCAGGTAGCGTTGCCATGCCTGTGCGGCGTATGCGGAAAATGAATCGGCCAGTTTCTTCATTCCGATACACTGTGACGGATCAGAGTCGGTTGCGGATACCTCGTGATCGGCAAGCCACACAGCGTCGCCTTCGATAGTTGTGTCGAAGTACAGAACATTTCCGCCGGGATCCTCACCAATTGCCAAAAATGAATCTGGCCAACCGGGCGAGATGGACCAGCCCTTAGCACGAAGGTCTAGGTTAAACGCAATGATACGCGACGGGTCGGTGAAGATGTCAGATCCAATTCCTGGCAACCTCTCAGGGTGGCCAAGGATGGCACGATAGGCAGCAGGCATCGAAAAATTCGATGCCAAAAAGAAGCGCTCAACAACCGAGATCTTGGCGGCGAGGATTGTGGACTCTGGCATACGAGTAAAAGGTGTCTAACGTGGGTTGAGTTATGAAATCGGAGAAGATTTCTCCAAGTGTAAGACTTTTGAATCCATGCGCCGATGGAAGCGGAAAAGCCGCCTGAGATCAAGCCTTGGCTGCGGCGGGCCGTCGAGGCGGCGGGCGCTTTGGCTTCGCGTCATCATGTTTTATGAACTCAAAACTGGTCTCCCGCGGATTCAGGGAGGCCCACAGATTGGCTCCAAAACAGAAATCTGCTGGCCTCCCTGAATCTGTGGGAAATCACCTCAGTTGTCAGCGACCGTCTTGTCCGGCTGCGTCTCCTCAATGCGGATCTGGTGGTCTCACCGAGTCAGCTCCAGCCGGTTCCCAGAGTTCGATTCGATGGCCTTCCGGGTCACGCAGATGCGCAAACCGTCCATTCGGGTAGATCGTGTCATCCACCTCGACGTCAGCACCCGCCGCTCGAAGCTGGGCCACCATCGCATCCAGATCCCTGACTCGGAAATTGATTCGCCAGGCATACTCTGGCCCGCCCGCCTGATCAGCCGCTGATTCGGAGGCAAAGACCGTCGGTCCCGCCTCCTGCCACCACGATCCATCTTCGTCTCTCTCCGCGACCTGCCGGATGCCCAAATGCTGTTCATACCACGCATTGAGCGCGTCGGCGTTCTTCACGCGGAAGAAGAAGCCTCCAATGCCAGTTACTTTTTCCATCTTCGATAAGGGTGGGTTTGATTCTCGGCTGAATGTCGGTTTGGGCGGAACGGGCTCGATCAGCGCTACTGCAAGAGGAAGGCGGCGACGATCTGCTTGGCTTCATCCGCATAGACGAAGCTGCCGCTGACTTGGAGGCCGTGATTGCCGCCGATGAGCTTGTAGTGGACGAACTGGCCGCTGCGGTAGGTGTATTTCACGAATTGTGCCGAATAGCCGTTCGTGCCGGTGCCGGGGATGCCGTCGGCATCAGCTAGCTGCGGGCCGGTTTCACCCATCGCTTGGGCGAAGCGATAGATGCTCTCCTGGGCGGAGATGAAGGTGCCGATGGCGCTGGTGCCGCCGGTGTAGGGGATGAGGGGATCTGCCGTGCCGTTGAGGCTGATGATGCGGCGACGTTTGGCGGGCGCGATGGCCTGGTCGTAGGCATTGCTGCCGGTGGCATTGAACCAAAAGGCGCTGTCGTGATACATCTTGGCGAGCATTTGGGAGACCTGGCAGCCTGCATTCTGAAAGGCGGCACCGTCGAGTTCAATGAGCAGGCGATTCGTCATGCCGGACCCGTTGGAGATGCCGAAGATGGAGATTTTGCCCGCGTCCACGTTGTCGTAGGTCTTCAGCAGCGCGATGAGATCGCGGATGAAGGCGACATCAGGTGCCAGGGAGGCTTCGCCATCGACATTCCAACTGTTGAGGTAGCCATCCGGTGCCACACGGATGGCGGTGCTGACATGCGGATTGAGCGCACCGATGGTGCCAGCGCCCGTCCCGCCATTGCCATGAAGCAGGATGATGACGGGGTGCGGCCCGGCACCTGCGGGCACCTGGACGACGGCCGTGCGGGCGAAACCGCTCGGCTGCTGCAACCAGGTTTGCGTGATGCTGAGGGTGGTGTTGGTGAGGTTTCCATTTGGCGTGAGCACGGTCTTGGCGCGGTGAAAATGTCTGGGCACGCCCGGAGCCTGGGTGAACTCGTCGGTGTAGGTGATGGGGGCACCGGTGCCGGAGAGCGTGGCCATCGGCGTCCACGAAAGCAGATCGGTGGAGCTTTGGATCTCGTAGCTTTCACCCGCGACGCTATCGAAGGTGAAGAACGGATGGCCGCTGCCATCAAGGCCCGCATTCGTTATCTTCGCCACAGCATTGGCGCTGCCGCCGCCGCTTCCTCCGGTGATGGTGAGCACGAGTTGATTGATGAGGAACCGCGAATTCAAAGCGGGGGCGCTAGTGGGCCCCGTCGCCGTGATCTTCGCGCTGTTGAGATTGGGCACGGAGACCGCAAAAGACGTGGCCGTGAACGAGCCGCTGCTGACGGAGGTGACACCGTCGAAGAGGGCGTATTGCTTGGTAGTGGTGCTGCTGGCCGAACGGGCACCGATGTTAGAAATCAGCAGCGACTGTCCGGGTGCGAGGCCGGTGACATTGCTCAGGGTGAAAACGAGCGATTCATCGTCCGCGGCATTGGTATTGTTACGATTTTCCAATTCGAAATCGTTGGTAACGCTAATAACGCCGATGCCGTCGGCGTGGTTTGCCACCGTCAGCCCGGTGGTGGCATTCGTGGCCGTGATCGTGAGATCAAAGCTGATGCCCGCGCTGAGTCCGGTGACATTCTGATTGGCCGAACTCAACCCCGTGACGGAGCCAGTGATTTTGCCGGTGCCGAGACTGACGGTCGTCTGGGCTTGGAGCATGCTGGTGAGCAGGAGGAGTGAGAAAGCGAAGACTCTTGTCATGAATGGGTGATCGCGTGAAACTACGCTCATGGTCAGAGGTCGCGGCGAATGCACACCTCAGCGTCTTATCAGCGGCCAAATCAGGAGGAAGCGCGGCCAAAACTAAAATGACGAGATCCGAATTCCCGAATGACGAACGAAGCCCGAAGGCCAAAATGACGAATCCGCCCACTCGAACCCCCTTCGTCATTCGGTTTTACTCATTCGACATTCCTTCATGATCACCCTCCTCCTCATCGACGATCACTTCGTCGTCCGCAGCGGTCTCGTGGCCTCGCTGGAGCTTGAGGACGATCTCCAGGTCGTCGGGGAATCGGATCGCGGGGAGGACGCTTCGGGGCTTTTTGCGCAAAAGAAGCCCGAGGTCGTGCTCATGGACCTCCAGCTCCCCGGCCTCAGCGGCATCGACGCCACCGCCGCGCTGCTGCGGGAGCATCCCAGTGCCCGCGTGCTCATCTTCTCCACCTTCGCCCGCGACGACGAAATCCACGCCGCCCTGAAAGCCGGCGCCCTCGGCTACCTGCAAAAATCCTCCTCTCGCGACGCCCTGCTCGCTGCTATCCGCACCGTCGCCAAAGGCGAGCGCTCCCTGCCCGCCGACATCGAAAAGCGCCTCCAAGACCGCCTTTCCGAGCCCGAGATCACCCCCCGCGAACGCGAGATCCTCACCCTCGTCACCCGAGGCAACGCCAACAAAGAGATCGCCGCCACCCTCGGCATCTCCGAAGACACCGTGAAGCAGCACGTCAGCCGCATCTTGATGAAGCTGAAGGTGAATGATCGTGCTCAGGCCACGGCGGAGGCCATCCGGCGGGGGCTGGTGCAGGTGTAAACAAAGCCGCCTGATGAAACGCTGGAGGCACAGTGGCCAGAGTCAGCGAGGGAACTTCTCCAAAAGCAGCCTTTCCGCCGTGGCGAGCTGCTCCTTCTGTGCCGGATCATCCGCATGGTTCTTCAGCTCGGCGGGATCGGTTTCCGTCAAATACAGCTCGCGGGCGACGACAGACTTCGTCTGCCAGTCGCGCCATTCTGTGTAACGCACATCATCCGTGCGGATGCTGTAGCCCATGGCCTTTGGGCGCTTGTCCGGCTCGCGATCATAATAAGCGGGCCGTGGATGCTGGGTGAACGCCCCGAGCTTCAGACGCCGCTTCGGGTTTTTCAATATAGGCACAAGACTCTTGCCATCCAAGCCTGCTGGCGCTGGCAATCCGCAAAGCTCTGCGAGCGTCGGGAAAAGGTCCACCAGCTCGGCGAGCGCCTTTGTCTTCGCACCGCGATGCTCCTCACGAAGATCGCTGATCAGCAACGGCACATGCGCATCGAACTCGAATTCGGAGGTCTTTCCCCACAGGCCGTGCTCACCCACCTGATAGCCATGATCGGCAAAGAAAACGATAATCGTGTTCTTCGCCGCACCACTTTGCTCCAGCGCATCCAGCACCTTGCCGATCTGCGCGTCCAAGTAGCTGATGTTCGCAAAGTAGCCGTGCCGCATCTCCGCAGCTTGATCTGGGGATACTGGCTTCTGCTTCGCCACCGGCCCCAGCACCTCGGTGCTCTGATGAAAGGCGATTTCCGGCGCGCCCTCAGGCCTCGCACTATTCAGCGGCGGTAGCTTCGCGCGATCGTAGAGATCCCAGTACTTCTTCGGCGCATTGAAAGGCGCATGAGGCTTCCAGAAACCCACGGCCAGGAAAAATGGCTCGTCCTTCACCTCCGCCATGACCTTCACCGCCTCCGCCGCCACACGACCATCATAGTAGGCCTCGTCCGGCACATCGTAGCAGCTCGTGATGCCCTGCTCAGGGTAGCCACGGCCCACGTTCAGCGTCGCCAGATTTGGCGGCAGCTCACCCGTGATCTGCGGCGTGTCCGCGCCATGATTCGCGTAGTGCAGGAACTCATCCGCACTCCATGAGCGGCGATCTCCCTTCACCGCCGTGTGCCAGTTGTGGAAGATTTTTCCCACGCATCGAGTCGTGTAACCCTGCTCTTTGAAATGCAGCGGCAGCGTCGTCACATCCGGGTTCAGTTCACGAAAATGCGTGCCGTTGTTCCAGAGCTTCAGCGTGTCCGGCCTCCGCCCCGTGAGCAGTGAAGAGCGCGACGGATTGCACACCGCCTGCTGACAATAAGCCCGCTCGAACAACACACTCCGCTTTGCCAGACGATCGAGATGCGGTGTCAGCGCCGACGAGCCATAGCAGCCCATCTCCGGCCGGAAATCATCCGCCATGATGAACAGCACGTTTGGTTTGGCCGCCAGCAAGGGCACGGCAGACAGGAGCAGCAGAGATAGCACGATACGCATAAGCCCGTCCCATGACGAAGCTCCCGCCCCGCATGTTTCAGGCAATCACTCCCGCATCTGCACCGGCGACTTCCCGCTCCAGGCCTTGAACGCCCGTGAAAAGTGCGCCGAGCTTTTGTAGCCCAGCTCCGCCGCCACCGCCTTCACCTGCGCCTCCGGCAGACGCAACTTGATCATCGCTTGTGACATCTTGAGCCGCGTCAGACAGGCCAGCGGCGTCTCGGTGTCATAGCGTTTGAAAAGCCTCGTCATGTAGGCTGCGGAAACATGGCAATGCTTCGCCGCCTGCTCGATGCTGCTGAGCACCGGATAGTTCCGCAAAAGATGCCCGCGACAGCGCAGGTAGGTCGCATACGCCGGGTCAAACTTCGTCGCTGCGTGCTGACGCGAATCCGCACACAACGCCAGCGCATGTTCCAGCGCCGCGCCAGCCACTCTCAGCGCCACCTTTCCACCGCGCAGCGCATGGTCGATCACCTCCTCCAGCAGCGCCGTCACGCGCCCAGCATCCAGCACACGGATCAGACTCCCCGCACGCAGATCCAGCTCTTCCAGCAGCGCCGACGCGCGTGGCCCGGTGAGATTGAAAAAATACTTCACCATCGGTTCCTCGCTGTCGCTCTCGATCACATGCGGCGTCGCCGGATCAAAGAAGAACGCATGACCCGACGAAAGCTCATGCTTCACCCCCGCCAGCGTTACGTGGCCATTGCCGCGAGCCACGAACTCGAAGGCGATGAAAGGAAACTTCGTCCGCCGAATCACAAAGTCTGGCGCACACCACTCACAGCCACCCGCCACCAGCGTCACGCAGCTTTTCTCACCACTCTTACCCTTCGCCTGCTCCACAAAAAAGCGCCGCGTGCGCAGCACCTGCTTGGAGAAGTAATCGGCCGTGTCGGAGACTTTCATGGCCGCGACTGTCGTCAAAAGGTCAAGAATCGTCAAGCAGGTGCCAAAGATGGAGTTGGAGCAGGTTTTGAGATTGGCGGCGGCCTTCCGTTACTCTCATCATCGCGCCAACCATGAAGACCATCCACCTCGTCGCCTCGGGCGATCTCCGTCTCGCTGCCAATCAGACCTGCTGGGCTGCCCAGAAGGACATGGAGGACAAACTCGCCGCCGCGCTGAAAGCGGAAGGTTGCACCGTGAAGCGTGCCCATCCGTTCGATCGCGTGAAGAAGCATGGCTTCATTGACTCGCAGAAGATGGGCATTGAGGTCTTTCGCGGCATCGATCCAGACGCACCGCTCATCGTCGCCGAGGCCGTGTGGCAGTATTCGCATCACGTGCTCGCCGGTTTGACCACGCATCGCGGCCCCATTCTCACCGTGGCGAACTGGAGTGGCCAATGGCCCGGCCTCGTCGGTCTTTTGAACCTCAACGCCTCCCTCACCAAGGCAGGCGTGAACTACTCCACGCTCTGGAGCGAGGACTTCACCGACACCTTCTTCCAAAACGGCTTGCGCGAGTGGCTCACCACCGGCGCGGTCAAACATGATCAAAGCCACGTTCGCCCACTTTCCATGCTGAAACTGCCTGCGGACGACGATGCGGCCGGACGCGACTTCGCCCGCCGGTTTCGCCATCAAAAAGCCATCCTCGGTGTGTTCGATGAAGGCTGCATGGGCATGTTCAACGCCATCGTGCCGGATGAACTCCTGCATCCCACCGGCTGCTTCAAAGAGCGCCTCAGCCAGTCCACGCTCTACGCCGCCATGCGTGAAGTCAGCGATGTCGATGCCGCCGGTGTCTTTGCATGGCTCAAAAAGAAGGGCCTACAGATGAACCTCGGCACCGACGAGGCCACGCAGCTCACCGAACCGCAAATCCTGCTCCAATGCAAAATGTACATCGCCGCCGTGCGCCTCGCGGATGAGTTCGGCTGCGCAGCCATCGGCATCCAATATCAACAAGGCCTCAAAGACCTCACTCCGGCCAGCGACCTTGTCGAAGGCATGCTCAACAACGCCGATCGACCGCCCGTGCGCAGCGCCGATGGCAAACGCGTGCTCTTTGAAGGCGAAGCGCTGCCTCACTTCAACGAAGTCGATGAATGCGCGGGGCTCGATGGCCTCATCACCTACAAACTCTGGCGCGAACTCGGCTTCGCTCCCGAAAACACCCTCCACGACCTCCGCTGGGGCGCGAACTTCAAAAATGACTACGTCTGGGTCCTGCTCATCAGCGGTGCCGCACCGCCCGCGCACTTCATCGGCGGTTGGAAGGGCGCATCGACCGAAAGACAGCCTGCGATGTACTTCAAACTCGGCGGCGGCACGCTCAAAGGCATCAGCAAGCCCGGCCACATCGTCTGGAGCCGCGTTTTCGTCATGGACGGCAAACTGCAAGCCGACATCGGCGTCGCTGAGGTCGTTAAACTGCCCGAGGAGGAAACGAATCGGCGCTGGCATGAAACCACGCCGCAATGGCCGATCATGCACACCGTGCTCAAAGGCATCACCCGCGACCAAATGATGGCCCGCCACAAATCCAACCACATCCAGGTCGTTTATTGCCCCAACGAAAAACAAGCCCACCGCGCCGCCCGCATCAAAGCCGCCGCCTTCGCCGAACTCGGCCTCGAAACGCATCTCTGCGGCGATGTGAAACTCAGCTAACTCCCATCATGCCTTCACCAGTCTCTGGAATCATTCCGCCCCTCGTCACCCCGCTCAAAGACCGCGACACTCTCGACGTCGCCGGTTTGGAGCGTCTCATCGAGCATCTCATCGGTGGCGGCGTCAGTGGCCTCTTTATTCTCGGCACCACTGGTGAAGGCCCGAGCCTCAGCTACCGTCTGCGTCGTGAATTGATCGAAAAGACCTGCCAGCTCACGAAAGGCCGCGTGCCGGTGCTCGTCGGCATCACGGATACCGCCTTCACCGAGAGCGTGAACCTCGCCAAATACTCTGCCGAGGCCGGAGCGACGCATGTGGTGCTCGCGCCGCCGTATTACTTCCCCGCCGCGCCGCCGGAGATGCTGGAGTATGTGCAGGACCTCGTCGCCGAGATGCCACTGCCGTTGTTTCTCTACAACATGCCCGGTTTGACGAAGGTGAGCTTTGAGCTCGACCTCGTGCGCCGCGCTTTGGACATGCCGGGCATCTGCGGCGTCAAAGACAGCTCCTGCGACATGATCCACTTCCATCGCCTCATCGAGATCGCGAAGCAACGCGCCGACTGGAGCGTGCTCGTCGGCCCCGAGGAGCTCACCGCTGAGGCCGTGCTGCTCGGCGGCCACGGCGGCATCAATGGTGGTGCCAATTTGCATCCCAAACTCTACGTCGAGATGTATCAGGCCGCTGCCGCGCAGGACCTCAAGCGCACGCGGGAGCTTCACGCGCAGGTCATGAAGCTCGCCGGAGCCATCTACACCGTCGGCAAGCACAAGAGCGCCATCATCAAAGGCATCAAATGCGGCCTCAGCCTCCTCGGCATCTGCGACGACCACATGGCCGAGCCCTTCCACCGCTTCCGCGAGCCGGAACGCGAAATCATTCGTGAAAGACTGCAAAGCCTCGGTTTGATCTCCTGATACCACCTGCCATGAAGCCCATTCTTTTCCTCACGCTTGCCTTATTCGCCATCGCACCTGCCTCGCATGGCCAGCAACCGCCGCTCGCAGGCGGATTCAGTCAGGCGGCCAACACGGACGCCGAAGTGCTGAAGGCAGCGCAATTCGCCGTCAAAGCCCACGATGCCAAACTCACGCTGCAAAGTGTCAACGCCGCCGAGCAGCAAGTCGTCGCGGGGATCAACTACAAGCTCAAGCTGACCACTTCCGATGGTCGCAAGGCGGACACCGTCGTCTGGCGCAAGCTCAATGGCAGCCACGAACTCACCTCCTGGCAATGGATCGCCGCCGATCCAGCCATTCTCACCACCGAATACATCTACGACACCGGCCCGTATCCGCAGATCCACGCCACCACCATCGTCGAAACACCCACGGGGCTCGTTACGGCCTGGTTCGGCGGCACGGCGGAGCGCAATCCCGATGTGTGCATCTGGGTGTCGCGACAGCTTCCCGATGGCAAATGGACCGAAGGCGTCGAAACAGCCAATGGCGTGCAAGCCGACGGTTCGCGGCATCCCACTTGGAATCCCGTGCTCTTCCAGCCGAAGGACGCGCCGCTGATGCTCTTCTACAAAGTCGGTCCTTCGCCGAGCACGTGGTGGGGTGAACTCAAAACGAGCGAAGACGGCGGCAAAACATGGTCCGCGGCTCAAAAGCTGCCGAAGGGCATCTTCGGCCCCATCAAGAACAAGCCCGTGCAACTCGCCAATGGCGACATCCTATGCCCCACGAGCAACGAGACCGACACGAAGCCCAGCGCCTGGGCCATTTACTTCGAGCGCACCGCCGATCTCGGCAAGACCTGGACGCGCACGGAGCTGTTGCACGATGGTTTGAAGATCGGGGCCATCCAGCCGAGCATCCTCTTCCTCGGTGGTGACAAACTCCAAGCCGTGGGCCGCACGAAGCAGGGCAAAGTCTTCCAAATCAACTCCGACGACGCCGGCAAGACCTGGGGCGAGATTTCACTCATCGATCTGCCGAACCCCAACTCCGGCACCGATGCCGTCACACTCGCCGATGGCCGTCACCTGCTCATCTACAACCACACCGCCAAAGGCCGCAGCCCGCTAAACCTCGCCGTGAGCAAGGACGGCAAGACCTGGGAAGCCGCGCTGGTCTTTGAAGACGAACCAAAGAAGGAGTTCAGCTATCCCGCCATCATCCAGACCAAGGACGGCCTCGTCCACATCACCTACACCTGGAAACGGGCCAAGGTGAAGCATGTCGTCGTCGATCCCGCCAAGCTCACCACGAAGCCCATGACGAACGGCCAATGGCCTCAGTGAGACGTTTCAGCCATGAAACTGCTCCTCTTCGCACTGGCTGCAACTACTGCTTTTGCCGCATCTGATCCGGCATCGTCCGCGATGCTCTCCGGCCCGTGGGTGCCGGAGGATTCGCATCAGATCGACTTCGATGCCCTGCCGCGCGTGCCGAGCGAGCACGTCATCATCAATGATGTTCATGCCAAAGGCAGTTCGTCCGCCAAGCTCGACAAAAAGTCCGGTGGTGTGAACCAGCACAACTACCTCGCGTATCATGACGGCCAGTTTTGGGCGATTTGGAGCGATGGGCCGGGCATTGAGGATCGTGTGGGCCAACGGGTGAAGTTTGCGACGAGTGCCGATGGTCTGAAATGGAGCACGCCGAAGTTCATGACACCGATTCCGCCGAACTCGGGGCCTGATTCGCCGCATTACAGCACTCGCACGGAAAAAGGCGTGCGATGGATCTCACGCGGCTTTTGGCAGCGAGATGGCGAACTGCTCGCACTGGCCTCGCTGGACGAGGCGGCAGGCTTTTTCGGCCCGAGCCTCGAACTGCGTGCCTTCCGTCTCGACAAAGCCTCCGGCGAGTGGAGGGATGCTGGACTCGTCTTTGATGACACGATCAACAATTTTCCGCCAATGAGGCTGCGCACCGGCGACTGGATGATGTCGCGTCGCATGTTCGACTACAAAACCAGCGGCGTGCATTTCCTCGTCGGCGGTGTGAAGTCGCTCAGCGACTGGCAATCCTTTCCCGTGCTCGGCAGCGCCTCCGAGTTGAAGGCCGAGGAGCCTGATTGGTGGATTTTGCCGGATGAGACGCTCGCCGCCGTCTTTCGCGACAACCGCCGCAGCGGCTTCCTCTACCGCGCCTTCTCCACCGATGACGGCCGTACTTGGAGCAAGCCGGTGAAGACCAACTTCCCCGACGCCACGTCGAAAATCAGCGGTCTGCGCCTCCGCGATGGCCGCTACGTCCTCGTCTCGAATCCCAACCCGAAGAAGCGCGATCCACTGACAATCTCCATCAGCAACGATGGTCTCGTCTTCACCAAGATGCTCTACCTCGTTGGTGGCCGCCATATCGACTATCCGCACGTCATCGAGCACGGCGACAGCCTCTTCATCGCCTTCGCGGGCGGCAAGCAAAGCGTCGAGCTGCTGAAGGTCAAACTCAGCGATGTGGATGCGGTGAAGATGCCTGAGGCACCTTCTACGGTGCCTCGGGGCTCAGCAGGTAGAGGCGATGGTCAGGACTGATGGGATCGGTGGTGAGGATCAGTACGGATTGACGCTCCCAGATGGGCACTGTGGAATGGATGCCGCTGCGGGAGTAAGTCAGGTCGATCATGCCTTCGGCTTTGCCGTGAGATGCCACGGCCGTGAAGCCTTCGCCGCTCGTCTCCACGGCTTGGGCACGAGTGCCCAGGGCGCGAAGCAGTGCCGAGGTGTCAGTTTCGGACAGGACTCCAGCAACAACGGCGGCGGGCTTCACCGGGATTTGTTTGAGCATCGCGGCTAGATCGCCCGAGACCGGCTGGTGCGTGGGATCAGGAAACGCCTTCTTCACGGCGGTGCTGAACTCATCGGAAGTGGCGTTGATGCGTGTGAGCTTGGTCTTGATGGAGTCATTCAGTGCCGCCTTCTTTGATGCTGTTTTCAGCGGCACTGACCAGAAGATGGTAAGTATCGGACGCTTGCGAATCTGGAAGGACTCCACCTGGGAAACTGGCGTGTCGAAAATGAAGCGCTCGGTTTGCAAATGGAGTGTTCCGCTTTTCACCAAGCCTGCTCGTGTAAGCGTTTCGCCGTCCTTCGTGATGGCGAGGAAATCGAACTGAGTGATGCCGGTATCCAGCGAGCTGTCTCGGGTCAGTTCCACAAAGGCTTGCCCGTCTTCTCCCTCTCCGGTGGCGGTCACGTGTACTCCGTTGCTCAGCGCCTTGCGACCCTGAAAATCCGCAGCCTGCTCACCAAAGAGCTTCCACGCCCCCTGACTGTAATCTAGCCGCACCCTGGCAAAGCGATCCGTATCACCTTCGTGAGCTGCACAGATGACATGGGTGAGCCAGCCAGTCTTATGCTTGTCACTCTTCGGAGTGAACATGTTGGCAAAGTCATCGGAGGGTGTCTTCAACGGCTGATCTTTGTCATCGAGCAGTGCCACGTTGGCGATACTGAGAGCGTCGAAGCCTGGATGACTGAACCACAGGCAGAGGAAGCGCGGTCTTTCGGGTGAAGAGCCAGGGGCTTTGGCCGTGGCTGGCACGGGCAGGCCATCAGGCAGGGTGAAGTCCTTGTGTGAGACAAATGAGCCATTCGGCAGCCAGCCTTTCCAGTCACCACCCGCCTGCACTTCATCCAGCCAGGCTAGCAGTTCCAATTGCAGTCTGGCCGGTTCGCTGGCGGGTGTGATCGCCCTCACCTTATCCTTGCTCATCAGCGCATCGATTCGTTTCCGAATTTGAACCACCTTGGGATGAGTCGGCTTGTATAGCTGTAGCATCGCCGCGAGTTCTTCACGGAGTCTCGTCAAGGTCATGCTCTCACCTGGCTGAGTTGCTGCCATCTCCTTGGTTTTCGCGTCGCTTGGCGGCAACTCCGCTTTCAGCACACCCTTTTCATCAAAGAAGTAATGTTGACCACCAGGAAGCCAGAGGGTTCCCATCGCTTCTGAGCTAGGGGGCTGATACTGGAGCCCTTGCCGCGGATCGGTGAGTGATTCACCAGGTCCGCCGAAAGCCAGAAAGCGGATGCGTCGAGGATTGCCATGATCAGACAATTCGTCCACCTCTGTCGGCCAGCGCTGATACTCTCGATGGTAGAGCCGGGATGCTTCGGCGATCTCTTTCAATCCTTGCCCGTTCTCCGCACGCGACAGTTCCTCTCGCATGACAAAGCCGATGCCCAGCACCGTCACTAGCATGACGACGGCGAACGTAGTGCCAACCCGAGCACGGCGACGCGTGCGGAACATCCACCAGACGGCGGCAGGAAAGGTGGATGCGCCAAGGGTGACCAAAAACGCGGCCAGGGTCCTGTTCCCCCGCATTTCCTGGATGCTCAGGGCTCCCATCAGCACGACAAAAACAGCACCGACGATAGCGAAGAACGAGCGAAGCCAGGGTGTCCACGAAGTGCACTGGCTTGGCGGAATGAACCAGGTACGAGCCGCGAGCACGCACGCAATCCACCCGATGACCAGTCCACCAACAGGAGCCGCGATTTGCCCAAAGCTGCCTGGCAGCCAGCAGCCGTAGAGCAGGCTGCCGATGCCTCCGATGCCAGCGAGAGCCCCTGCAACCGCCAACGGAGACTTCATCCTTCGATTCCAAGGCTCGAAAAGTGGCACCTCCCATGTCCACATCGGAGGCTTGTGACTTGCGAGTTTCGCAGTCGCTGCCGCCTCTACCTGCGTCCGAAATTCCGCCGCCGTGGCAAAGCGCAGCTCCGGTGTCTTCTCCAAGGCGCGCAGCACGATTTCATCGATACGGATGTCCACCTGCACGCGCTTCGAGGGCGGGGTGATGTTTTCCGTCGGGCGCTCGCCCGTGAGCATTTCGTAAAGCACCACGCCGAGGCTGTAGATGTCTGCACGATGGTCGGCCGTGCCGTTGGCCTGCTCAGGCGCGGCGTATTCGGGCGTGCCGAAGGGCATGGTAGCCTGACTTTCCAAAGTCGGGTCATCGGCGTCAGCAGGAACGAACTCGGAAGTTCGTTCGACGATCTTCGCGATGCCGAAGTCGGCGATCTTTACCGTCCCAGCTTTGTCGATGAGCAGGTTCTCCGGCTTGATGTCGCGGTGCACGATGCCGTGATCATGAGCGCATTGCAGGGCCTCACAGACCGGCGGCACGATGCTGAGTGCCTCCTTCGGTTTGAGACGCTTGGTTTGGAGAAGCTGGCGGAGATTGACCCCATCCACGAATTCCATCAGCAGAAAGTAAAAGCCACCCGCCTGCCCGAAGTCATGCACGCCGACGATGTTCGGATGATTCAGCGCCGCGAGTGCCTGCGCTTCCTTTTCAAACCGTGCCGCGAACTGTGGATCATCGGCACGCTCCGGTGCGAGCAGTTTGAGAGCGACGAGACGGTTCAGCGACTTTTGCCTTGCCTTATAAACCACGCCCATGCCACCACGGCCCAGGCACTCCAGGATTTCGAGCTGGGGGAAGTGCGGCGCGAGTTCTTCAGGGGTGAGTGCAGGGATCAGCGTGGCGGCTTCACCGGCCTGCGTCGGCTGCATGGCTCCCGCCATGAGGCAGCGCGGGCAGCAGCCGTTCACAGCATCGACCGGGAGCGGCACATCGCAGAGCGGGCACTTAAAGTCGGCGGAAGTCATCGGGTCCATATCCTACCATGCCGTGCGCCTGGAAGATGGATGCAAACTTTTTTCAACTGGCCAGGGCAGCGAACAGCGAGCGCATCTCATCCTCCACAGAGCCGTCCTCACCGAGCGTGCCGGCAATCTCTGCCTTCACCAACTGGCGGAAGCGTGATCTTAGGCGGTGTATGACGGCCTTCATGGCCGACAGGCTGAGCCCCAAACTGGAAGCAGCGGCGCTTTGATCTCCGTAGCCAGACTCACCCATAAGCCAGGGCCTGAGTTGATGCACCAGATCCAGCTTGCCCTGTGACTTGCACTCCGCATCGAGCGCCTGCATGGCCCGCTCCAGCACGGTGACAGCCCACTGACGGTCAAACACTGCCTCAGGGGAAGATCGCTCATCCTCAGGCACCTGAAGCGCGGCTGAGTCCGGGGCATCTGCATCCAACGAGAGCGAAGCCAGGCCGCCGCCACGCTTCAGTCGTGCCTCCGACTCTCGCTGATGCACCACAAAATGCTTCACCGCGCCCAGCAGGTAAAAACGAAACCTCCCGCGCTCCTGTGCCGCTGTCTGGATAGTTCCACCGGCGAGCATTTTGGCAAAGAACGCATGGCTCATCTCCCTGGCTGCATCCGCATCCCGAAACACACGGCGAAGATAGGCGACCACAGGCTCATAGTAGGCATCGCAGAGGTCCGCCAGAGCCCTGCGCCCGTCCTCAGAGTCTGCCTTCGCCAGGCACACCCGCGTCCACCGCGTGGTGTGAAACGGGGCTGCGTGGAGTTTTTGAGAAGCCGTGGAGGTCATCTTTGCTGACAATGCTGTCACAGTTCCATGACGTTTTGAACGGGAAAGGTCACAGAGATTCTCTCATGGGAGTTTCGTCACGACCTTCGCTCGGCTTTCAAATAAGGTCGCAGCGCCTCGAAGCGGAAGTCAATCTCGGCAATTTCATCGGTGGTTAACTTCAACTCGGAGAAGATGGGCTTGTCAGGGATCGACTGCTTGGGGCCGTATTGGCGCGAGATCATGTTTTTGAAGACACCGCGCTTCTTCCAAAGATGAAGCTGGAAGCCGCGCAAGTCGCCGCCGGGGAGATGCTGGCCGAGATTGAAAAGCAGCATCAACTTCGCATGGATGTCGCGCACGGTGTCGGGGTCTTTCCCGCTTTGCATGAGGTCCCAGACGCGGGTGAGCACATCGGCATAGACGGCGCGTTCGGTGATCAGGCCTTCGGTGCCGAGGTGTGATTCGTAGAGCCAACCATGCGCTCCACGAGCGCTGAAGACACGGCGGATCGTGGGTTTCGCGGCGCACAGTTCACGCGTGCGGGCGATGATGGGTGCTGCTTCTTCCTTGATGTAGCCGAAGTGCGGAAACTCCTTCGCCAGTTCGATCATGAGCTTCACGGAGGGAACCGGGCCTTTGTAAACCACGCCACCGGTCGTCTGGAAGATGACAGGACGTTTCGCGACCTTCGCCAGGTCGCGCCAATACTGCCGCAGATCGTCTTCCGTGAGGCCCGAGTCCGGCGGACGGGAGATGATGGCGGTGGGCGCGAGCTTTTCGGCATGTCGCGCATAGACGAGCATCTCCTCCGTGTCTTTGCCCTGCACACCGAGGCACAGCGCTGACGTCTTGAAGCTCCGTGAAGTCTCCGCCAGCACCTCCATGCCACGCAGTTTTTCGTCCATCGTCAGCAGGTCCACGCTATCGCCCGACTGCGGCCAGATCATGCCAGGGCAGCTGCCCCAGTCCACAAACCGCGCTTGCTCCGCGAGCACCTCATAATCCACCTCGCCCGAATCGGTGAAGGGCGTCGAGAGGATCGGAAACGGCCCGCGCACGCGAGGATAAGCATCGCCGGCGAGCACGCGGTTTCCTGCCAAAAGTGCAGAGGCACCGGAGAGGGCGGTCTGAAGCAGTTTTCGACGTGTGGGGTGTTTCATCATGGTTATGCTTTCAACGCGACTCACCAGCCGGCTTCTCCCTTGATCAGCATACTTTTTGTTCAAGAGCAGTTCGGAAACCGCTCAGGAGGGCCCTGAGTTGCCTGCTCGCTTTGCACTCACACCTGACGCCTATTTCTTCGTGGCTTTGATCCCACTCATCGGATCGCGGGTCACTGCTTCCCAGGCGATCTCTTGAAGCAGGCGATTGAGCTTCTCATCCCACTGCGGGTTCAGTTTCTTGCTGCGGATGAAGTCACGCGCCAAGGGCAAGCCTACGGGCGAGCGGCGATAGATGACCGCGAAGTGGCAGTAGGCGGAGAGGATTTGCAGCGGATGCGTCGGATGTCCCCAAGTGTCGTAAAAGAGGTCTGATTGCGATTTGAGGCCGGGAGCCTCGCCTGCGATGATTTTCTCGCGAAGCATCCATGCAGCCTGCCCGACGGGCACGGTGACGATCACCTCCTTGCCGAGCTGCTGGTTGATGGATCGCACATAGTCATCCACGTCCCTGTCATAGCGATCCTGGTGCTGCTTCAACTCGGTGAGCACGGTGGCGTTGTGATCCACCTTCTTGCGTGTGTCCAGCGGGTAGATCGGTTCATAGGTGTCATTCGGCAGCCAGAACTTCTGCACGGTGATGCGAAGGTTCGGGTTATGATCGAGACCTAGCTTCGCGAACTTGGCGATGCCTTCATCCGGCAGCCAGATGGGCGAAAGCGTCAGCACATCGACCTTGCCTTCCGTCAGAGCCTTTTTGGCCTGATGCTTGTCGTCTTCGAGGTCCCAATGCTGAATCACGCGTGATCCCCCGATGCTGGAAAGCCCGACAGACACATGATCTTTGATGCCCGCATCCAAAGCCGCCTCCGCCACCTGCCGATACACAAAGGCATGGAAGCTGTGAGCGCAGGTGAACATGCGAATGCCCGCTGGCGGTGAGTCCGCGGCGATGGAGCGAATCGCAGTGCCTTGGATCAGGGCGAGTAGAAAGAGATGCTTGAGATTCATCAGAGACAAGAAACATGGGTCATGTGTTTGCATGGCAGCACTTACTTCTTTGTCCAGCGCGGCACGATGGTCTTCACATACTCGCTCTGCCACGAAGCGATTTCTTCACGCGTAAAGGCCGGCGCATTGGGATCGCTGATTTGAGCTTTCACATGGCGGATGATGATGCCATGCGGATCAGGAGTGCTCGCGGCGGAGCGAATGCGGACATAACTGACGCCATTGAGCGTCTGTGAGTGAAGCGGGAGCGTCGCGATGAGTTTGTCGTCGAGACGATACTCGCACTCGCCGCGTCCGAGGTCCCAGCGCAGTGAAAGGGTGTGCCAGGTGTCCGGCTGGGTTTTCTTAGCGGTCACGCGAGCCTGAAACACGGCGGCGTCTTCGCCGAGGGTGTTCGAGGGATCGAAGAAGCGGTCGTTGAGAGAGAAGATGGCACCTTGCGAGCCTGCGGGCAGGCGAATGCGGGCGGTGAGTTCGCCGCGCCAGCCGTTGGGGAAGTTCCAGACAGCGGTGTCGGGCTCATCGGGGTTGCGCACATGCAGACTTCGTGTGCCGGTCTCATCCGGTGTTTCGATGAGGGCGCAGCCGACGCGTCGCGCACGCCACCAGCGTTTCGCGGGGCCGGTGTGCTGATACACGGCCCATTGCGCGAGACCGTCGTGGAAGTCGGTTTCGGCACTCGTGGCGGTGATCCAATTGGGATCGACGAGGATGGGATTGCGCCCACCTTTGCCCTGACCGGCGAGTACGACGATTTGCCCCTCTTCGGTAAAAGCAGCGAGCGGATAAGCCGTGCCGCGATCACCGGACGCGGCGGGATTGTCGTTGCGACGATGATCGAGGTAGATCTCGCGAAATCCTTGCCAGGTGCGGCCATCATCGGACGAGACGGCGATGTGCAACGCATCGCGTCCGCCATACACGCCGACGCCCGCGTGCTTCGGCGGCAGTTCACAGTTGTTCCAGGTCAAAACGAGCCGTCCATCGCGATGACGGAGCAGATTCGCAGGCCCGGTCGAGGTGCGGAAACGTGTGGGAGCAGCGGCGGACCATGTGGTGCCGTTGTCTTTAGAAATGGACTCGTAAAGACAACCAGCCTGCGTGCGCATGAGCATCCAGATAGAGCCATCGCGCAGCTCTTCAAAGCAAGGTTCACAGGAGCCTTCGTTCGAGCCGTTGTAGCCTTCGTAGCATGGTGACGTGAGCTTTGAAGCGCTGAGCTGCCAGCTTGCGCCGCTGTCGTCGGAGTATTCGATCACTGTCTCGTGGCGACCCGTGGGCGGCACCGCTTTGGCATGAGGCCGATAGCTGCCATGCGGCACGAGCAGGCGACCGCTCGCGAGGCGCTGATACTCCATCTGCGAGCCATTGTAGCCGCGCCAGGTGCGCATTGGCGCCGAAACCTCCATCGCATTCCCCTGCCGATACCACACATCCAAATAGAGCGGCAGCCCGTTGCGAGCCGCGTCTTCTTTGCTGTGGCGTTCCGACTTCACCACAATGCTGCGCACCGTGCCATCGGCGGCGAGCAAGGTCTGCGCGTTGTTGAGGATGCCGCTTTCGATCAGTTGCTTCGATTTGGCGAGGCTTTCGGGCAAGGCAGGCCGCAGGGTGTGCTTCACGCTCTGCGCGTCTGGCAGACTCAGCGGCTCCGCGCTGGGGGCGTAGGGATTGTAGAAGCAAAAACTGCCGTCCTCGCGACGCAGGATGGCATAACCGGAACGCGTGCCGCTTGGCGCGGTGGCATCGTGACCGGCATCTTCGAGGAAAATCATGCGTGGCGGCTCAGCGGCTCCGGCGAGGCTGCTAATCAGGCAAAACACCAGCGTGGCACATGGTAGGAAGTGGTTCATGTTTGGAATGATTCAGAAACGCGGCTGGATGTCGAGTCTGTGCCGGTCATCTGGGTCAAACCAACGCCTCTCCATGAAAAATCTCCTCCTGATGTTCTTTGGTGGCTTATCCATCGTTACCATGGCCGCCGCCCAAACTGACATGACTCACGCCACCGCCCTCTCCACTTACGTCGAGGCTCTCAACACGCATTCGTGGGATCGAATCGTCCCACATGTGGCAGAGGATGCCGTGTTCATTTTCACGGAGGACACCTTTGTCGGCAAT
Organism: Verrucomicrobiaceae bacterium; assembly: GCA_021151605.1. GTDB lineage: Bacteria > Verrucomicrobiota > Verrucomicrobiia > Verrucomicrobiales > Verrucomicrobiaceae > Prosthecobacter. The sequence continues at coordinate 1,001 of JAGKWZ010000074.1, read as the reverse complement.
GCAGCGGCGAAGGCGTCTTTCGAGAAGACCTTCAAGCTGATCGAAAACGAGGTCTTCAGCCTTCACGACATCGTCTGGACCGTCGTCACCGGTGATGTGGCCACCTGTCGCTACGAGTTTCGCTGGAAGGGCCTCATCAGCGGCCAAGAATCCTCCGGCGGTGGTCGCGGCACCACCATTCTACGCAAAGTCGATGGCCGCTGGCTCATCAAGCATGAGCATCTCGGGCCTTATCCGCGAAAGTGATGCCTCTCCAATTGAGTTATCTCTTCTGGCCTCCAACTCTGATTTTTCCACACGTTTCCTGAACCATGAAAACACCTGACATTACCCCTTCGCCCTCCCGCCGTCGCTTCGTCCAAAATACCGTCGCGGCGGGCTTGAGCTTCAATTTTCTTCCGGCCTACCTCACCAGTGCTCGTGCGGCGGACAATCCGAAGTTGCCGCCGAGCCGACGGATCAATCTGGGCTGCATCGGCATCGGTGGACGTGCTGGGAGTGTCATTCCGGGGCTCACGGCGGGTGGCATCGCCACGCCGGTGGCGTTCACGGATGTGGATTTCGTCACGGCGAAAGGCTTGGAGAAGAACCTGACGGCTTTCCCGGACGTGAAGCGCTTTCAGGACTTCCGTGAGATGCTGGACAAGATGGGCAAGGACATCGACGCCGTTAGCGTGGTCACGCCGGATCACACGCACTTCACAGCTGCGATCAGCGCGATGGCACTCGGCAAGCATGTGTATGTGGAGAAGCCGCTGACGCACACTTTTGAAGAGGCGGAAATCCTCATGCGGGCGGAAAAGAAGTTCAATGTGGTCACGCAGATGGGCAACCAAGGCCACACATCGGCTGGCGCGGAGCAGTTCAAGCAAATGCTCGCTGCGGGCATCGTCGATGACATTGTGAAGATCCAAGCATGGAAGTCGCCTTCGCTTTGGTTCATGAACGCCGCCGAGCGTGCGCTCGTGAAGGGCTATCCAGCGGAGGAACCGAAGCCCGAA
>JAGKWZ010000413.1 GCA_021151605.1 Verrucomicrobiaceae bacterium | reverse complement strand
GTCACGTGGGCCCGACGGGGCAGAAGCTTCCGACGGGGCGTGGAGGGCAGCGATACTGCCACGGACAAGCAGAGGGTCAACGGCTTTTTCTGAGTCCGATTAGCTAGAGAATGTGCCCAAAAAGCCATGGCGAAAACTGAAACTGAAAATTGAAATGTCCTCCAGACTTGGCGAGTCTGCGGGCACCTCATGCCAAACGCCCTGCCCACTCATCTCAATCCTTCCAGCCTCAGCGATCCGGTTTATCGCGGCTCAGTGCAAAACCTCTACGCAGTGCAGGAGCATCCAGGTTTTATCGTCTGCGAGACGACAGAGGCGGGCTCGGTCTTTGATGTGGGGAGCATATTCAAAATCGACGGAAATGACCTCAACCGAGCCATCTTTCGCCATGCGATGTATGAGCGACTCGGCCAGCCTGAGACTTGGCAGCGGGTGGAAAAGGCGCTGCTGCAAAGCCAGACCTTGGGTGAAACCTGGCGCTCGCAGCTCATGGATGGTACGCTGCCTGCAATGATTGAAAACGGCGCGCAGACGCACCATGTCGGCATGATGGATGCCATTACAGGGGAGATAGTCACGAAAGGGATGCCTGCCAACCCCAGCTGCTACAATGTGGTGCGTCGATTCCCTGTGATGAAGCCACCGCAGCGCAATGTAATGGGGAACTTTGTCTTCGACTACGCTCAGTTTCATCAGAGCAGCACCTACGTGGTGCCACTGGAGTACATTGTGCGCTTCGGCGTGACCAGCGGCAGCTCGGTGCTACGGAAATATGAGGCGCTGAGTGACAAGGAGCGTCGCGCTTTCGAGCTGGAGCTCGGCCTGAATGGCACGATGCGCGCCTGGCAGATGCTGGATCGACCGATCTATGATCTGACTAGCAAGTATGAACCTGAGGATCGCGCGGTCACGAAGCAGGAAGCTCTGCTGATGTCTGGCCTAAGCACGCAATCCTTCACTGGCACGATCAAAATGGCTCTGCTCGGAGCCTGGGCGGTTCGCGAACTGCTGGAGGAAATCGGCCTGCAACTCTGGGATCTGAAGTGGGAGTTCGCTGTTGATGGTGATGAGCTTTTCTTCGTGGATACCATTGATGCCGACAGCTTCCGTGCGACAGGCGCAGTGCCAGTGGATGGTCGGCAGCTCATCATTCACTACAACAAGCAGGCCATGCGCGACTACTATCGCGTCATCAGTAGCGAGTGGTATGCGGGCGTCAATTCGGCCAAGCATGAGGCCGCGACGTCAGGTGCGCCTTTCAAAGAGGTGCTGAAGGCCGGACAGGCAGTGGGCAAGTATCCGATGACACCGGAGGTGGATGCGGTCTTCCTTGCCCTTCAGGCAAAGAAGACCGCACTGATCAAGCAGCACGTCCTTGGCGAATCCGATGCCGCCAGCGTGCGTGCGGGACTCGTCGAGGCAGGACTTGCCGAGGCGGAGTTTTACCGCGCCAATGGAAAGCTTGCTGAACTGTTGGCGATCAACGCGCTTTGAAGGTGGGCCGAACTCTTGAGTTCGGCCTGAAAACGAACTTGGATATTCGATTCACGCCACGGGGCTAGCGGCTCATAACAGCCGAGTCGAGGTGTGAAAAGCGGTGCCGTGGTGGTAGAAGGCAAGCATGGCCAAGAAATATCGCATCCACCTGAGCGCCGAAGAACGAGACCAACTGCAGGCCGAGTGCAGATTTTCAGCGAAATGCGGTCCAATGAGGTTCGTTAGTGTGCGACTCATGTACAAGCTCCTCGTTCTTCTCGCTGCCTGCTTCCTGGACGTCGCCGTGGCCGCGACTCCCAATATCCTCTTCATCATTGCGGATGATGCCTCACGCCATTTCGGTGAAGCCTATGGATGCAGCTGGGTGAAGACGCCGAACATCGACAAACTAGCGAGGAGCGGCCTTGTCTTTGACAACGCCTACACTCCCACCTCGAAGTGCGCTCCCTCGCGGGCCGCCATTCTCACCGGTAGAAACCCCTGGCAGCTCGAGGAAGCTGCGAATCACCAACCCTATTTCCCATCCAAGTTCATCGCCTTCAGTGAAGTGCTCGTGAAAGCGGGCATTAATGTGGGCAGCGAAGGCAAGACCTGGGGGCCAGGAGAGGCGAAACTCGCGGATGGCACTGTGAGAAATTTCGGACTGAGCGGAAAAGACGCCAAGGGCAATCACAACCCAGGGGAAGCTTTGACGGCGTTTCTCAAAGCGAAGCAGCCAGAAAAACCGTTCTTCTATTGGTTTGGAAGCCACAATCCGCACCGCGCCTATAAGCCCGACTCGGGCATCGCCGCAGGAAAGAAGCCCTCTGATATTCATCATGTGCCCGCTTACTGGCCCGACAATGAAACTGTGCGCAAAGACATGCTCGACTATGCAGTGGAGGTGGAGACCTACGACTCCGAGGTCGGATCTCTCATCGCCGCGCTGGAGGCCAGTGGCGATGCTAGGAACACACTCATCATCGTAACCTCAGATCACGGCATGCCCTTCCCACGCGTGAAGGGACACACTTACGATGAAGCTCATCACATCCCCTTCATTGCGACCTGGGCAGAAGGCATCGCGCAGCCCGGTCGTCGTGTCGCAGACTTCATCAGCTTCATCGACCTCGCGCCGACTTTCCTGGAGTTGTTTGGAGTGGATGGCGCGGCCAATGGCATGTCACCCATTACCGGACAAAGCTTCACGGACCTGTTGAGGAATAAGCCCGAGAAGTCACGTGACTTCGTCGTCATCGGCCGTGAGCGTAATGACGTGCTGACGCGGCCAGGTTCACCAGCTGGGCTTGGTTATCCAGCACGAGGCATCCGTGAAGGCACGTTACTGTATATCCATAACTTTGCCGCAGATCGCTGGCCTTGTGGCAACCCCGACACCGGTTTCAAAGATACCGACGCCAGTCCCACCAAGGCCTGGGCCGAGGCTGCAGGTGAGTCTGATCCCTATTGGCAGCATGCTTTTGGAAAACGCCCGACAGAGCAGCTGTTCGACATCGCCAGCGACCCGGATTGCGTGAAGAATCTCGCCGACGATCCCACCTTCACGGTGAAACGCCAGGCGCTGCATGACAAGCTGATGGCTGAACTCAAACGTCAAAACGATCCACGCGTGCTTGGACAGGGCGATGTCTTCGACCAGTATCTATCCCCACGGACGAAAACAGAGGGCAAGCCCAAGAAGGCCAAGAAACTCAAGCCGCTGCCATAGGCCGGCCTTTTTTCTTATGGATTGATGTATCACGATGTGTCGATACGATGCGTGTGCATTGACTTCACTTCTCAAATCTCTCAGCCTCATCGCCGATACCACGCGGGTGCGCTTGCTGCTGCTTCTCAAGTGTGAGGAACTCAGTGTGGCCGAGCTGCAAGAAGTGCTCTCGCTGCCGCAGTCGAACATTTCTGCCCAGCTCAGTAAACTCAAGGCAGCCGGGCTCGTCAGTGATCGCCGCTCGGGAAAAAATCGCCTCTATCGTCTCGAGGAACCGGACCGTAAGCAGATCGAGTTCTGGGAGCATTTCCTCGCATTACTCGAGTCTGCAGGCGATGAAATTCGCGAGGTGAAGAAGGACTCCCACGCGCTCAAAGTGGTGCTGCAAAAGCGCGAACGAACAGCGCAGGCTTATTTCGACGCACTCGCGGGCAAGTTTGGCCGCCATTACATCCCAGGTCGTTCCTGGAAAGGTCTGGGCGAGGCGCTGCTGAAGCTCATGCCACCTCTCGTCATCGCCGATCTCGGGGCAGGGGAGGGAACACTTTCCCAGCTCCTCGCTCAGCGTGCGCAACAGGTCATCGCTGTGGATAGCAGCGAGAACATGGTGGCCTATGGGGCTGATCTCGCGAAACAGCATGGCTTTACCAACCTCGAATATCGCCTCGGGGACATTGAGAACCCTCCCATTGAGCACGGCAGTGTCGATCTCGTTTTCCTCAGTCAGGCCCTTCATCATGCTCAGCATCCTGCCCTGGCTCTTCGGGCGGCCTTTGCCCTGCTGAAGCCCGGCGGACGCATCATCGTGCTCGATTTGTTGAAGCATCAGTTCGAGAAAGCCCGGGAGCTGTATGCCGATGTCTGGCTCGGCTTTTCCGAGGCGGAACTCCACGAAATGCTCTCTGACGTCGGCTTTCAAAAAGTGCAGACGAGCATCGTGCATCGTGAGTCCCGCAGCCCGCACTTTCAGACCGTGCTCGCCATCGCAGACCGCCCTTAGTGCAGGAGCTTCCTACGTATTTGTCTGCGGCGGCACCATGTGGACGTGGAGTCGCATATCGAGTCAGGTTCACAGATCGAGCAGTAACTGGGCGACTGGGGCGAAGC
>JAGKWZ010000412.1 GCA_021151605.1 Verrucomicrobiaceae bacterium | reverse complement strand
TGTCCACTCCCACCCCCGCCGCCTTTGCCAAATCTGCCAAAACCGTGCTCAGTCGGCGCGTGCGAAACGCCCCTCCGGCGCGTGAGGAACAGCGCTGGCTGACCGGCTGGCACAACCGCTGCGACGGCTACCTGCGGAAGCTGTAACTCTGATCCGCCTGGCTTCTCCTTCTCCCGGAACTCACGGCAGCCTTAGCGGCAGGTAAGCTGCGGCGAGGTCGATTTTGAACCGCCAGCCGACGACTTCGTCCGGCTGATCGGCAGCGCGTTTGAAGTTCAGCGTGACCTGACAGTCTTCGCGACGAAGGCGGTAGGGAAGCTTGTAGGAGACGGTCATCGTGGTCGGGTCATAGCGGGCTGGGACGGTGCCGAGACCTGCAACCCGCAGGCGAACCGTCTCCGGGGCCACGGTGCCGAGTCGGGCCAGCTTGGCGGTGATGATGGGCTGGCGTTCTTTGACCAGCTCTTCGGGGACGGGGGAGAGTTCGACGAGGGCGTTGCCCTTTTCATCCTTGGCGCTCGAGGTGAGGAAGTGGCTCGAGGACACATCGCCTCGGCCACGGAAGCTGGTGGCGAGCTTGAAGTTCGTATCGCTGTCTCCGTGGATGATGTAGCGCCCCAGTTTCCCCAGCGGAGATTCCCAGGTGACTTTTTGACTGTTCACGGTGATCAGGGTTTCATAACCGACCTGTTGAGCGAGCTCGGTGGTGCTTTCGTCAAAGATGCCGAAGGGGTAGGCGAAGGAGGTACAGGTGGTGCTGAGGTTCTTTTCGAGGAACTCCTTCGAGTCTTTCAGTTCGCCGAGCAGCCAGAGCTGCTGGTCCGCCTCGTTGCGCTTTTTATTCCCGCGCAGGCTTTCATGAGAGACGCTGTGGCTGCCGACTTCGCAGCCATTTTTCATCATCTCGCGGATCTGCACCCAGCTCAGCGACCGACCGCCGATGTTCACATACTTTTTGTAAAGGTAGATGGTGAAGGGGAAGCCATACTCCTTCAGCACGGGGTAGGCGAAGGTGTACACGCCTTCCCAGCCGTCATCCATGGTGATGACGATGGCCTCTTCAGGGATGTTCTTCTTTCCCTTCCGCCATTCCAAAACGTCACTCAAAGAGATGACGGGGATGCCCGACTCTTTGATGGCCTTCATCTGCTCGGCAAACTTGGTGCCGTTGATGAGCATCGGGCTGCCTCCGCGTGCTTTGAAGTCATGGTAGCCCAGGATGGAAACCACGGCGGATTTGTTCAGCTCAAAGGTCTCTACCTTAGGGGTCACGACCTCGGGCTTGACGGTTTCAAAGACGGCGCTGTTCAGCACTTTGGCCTCCAGTGCCTGCTGCTCTGCCGTGAGCACCGGTTCGGCCTTCTTTTTCGGGACTTCCTCCGCCGCTGTGGTCAGCCCTGCCAGCCGGGCAAGGCGGTCGAGCTTCGCCTCAATGCGCTTGCATGAGGTGAGGCAGGTGAGGGCTGCAAGGAGACAGATCAGGAGGAACCGCATGGCTTTGGTTTAAACGACGATGCCCGCAGACGCAACCCCGCGCCCAAGGCGCTCTTGCAAAGGGGGGCTGCCTTGCTGAATCTGAGGCGTGCTCCGAACCCTCCTCAAATCCAAAATCCACCGCGCGACTGTCACTGATTCCAACATTCATTACGAAGGGAGCATCACCATCCCGACGGATCTGATGGCGGCGGCGGACCTCTGGGAGGGGGAGAAGGTCCTGGTGACCTCGATCACGAACGGCCAGCGTCTGGAGACCTACGTCATCACGGCTCCGGCAGGATCGGGGTCGATCATCGTGAATGGCGCAGCAGCGCACCGCATCAGCACCGGGCACATGATCACCATCATGGCCTTCGGCCAAAGCGAGACACCGGTGGTGCCGAAGCGTCTCCTTTTGAACGAGAAAAACAAGATCGTGAACACCACGGTGCTCTGACGGACACGGCTTGGTTTTTTGGCGCCAGTCATACACAGACCTTTGACTTCGCACTTAGCGTCAGGCCCTTCCGATCCTCCGCATCTTCGCTAGTGCCATTCAACGGCGAGATTGGTGATCGTCGGAAACGGGGTCGTGATCTCGCCAGGCGTGGTGGAGCCCGCCGCATGCAAGGTGCTCAGAAGAAAGAACGGAAGCAGTTTAGTCATGGAGTTTCGTGGTGCGGGCCATATTGCCAAACATGTGATAAATGACGCTGCCGGGCGCGCCGCCGTAGGTGAAGCCGCGAGCGGTGTAGCTGGGGGCGTCGTGATGAAAATCGGCCCATGTTTTGCCGCCGTCGGTGCTGCGGAGGATGCCTTGGCCACCGTGGAGAGTGCTCATGAGCATGATGTTGGGATTCACGGGATCGATGTAGAGCGGGCCGCTGTCGAGCGCGGCGAGTTGCGTCCATGTTTTGCCAGCGTCAGTGCTTTTGAGGAGCTTCGCGGGGCGGGTGCCTTTGTAGCTCCAGTAGTTCTCGTGCTGGCCGTCGCTGATGAAGAGCGTGGTTTCATCCGTGGGATGATGCACGAGGCCGTCCACGCCATCGGCGGCGTGGGAGACGGCCCAAGTCTCGCCGCGATCGTGGCTGGCGTAGAGGCCGGTGCGTTTGAGGCATTGCAGATACACATGCTGGCCGCTGGGACTGGTGACGAGGATGAGGCCGTTCTTCGTTTTCAGCGTGTGTTTCCAGGTCTGACCGCCATCGCTGCTTTTGAAGACACCGAGCTGGTAGTTCGCGAGGTGCATCATATCGGCATTCGAGGGATCGAAGCACAAATCGCCCATCTCGCTGTCGTCGAGCCACTTGCCCCATTCGCCGCCGAACTGCTCTTTGAGGTCCAAAACGAGCCTCCACGTCTCACCACCGTCATCCGTGCGATGCAACCGCGGATGCCGCGTGCCGCCGTGGCCGTGGATGATGGCAAACCAGGTCTTCGGCAGCTTCGGATGCGCTTTGACGACACTGCCGTCGTGGTTCTGCCAGTCGTCGTTCCACCATTCGGTTTGCACACGCACGGGTTTCCACGTCGCGCCATTGTCCTCGGTTTTGAAGACGCCTTGATCCAAAGCGGCGACCATGGCCTGCTGCGGATCATGCGGGCTGATGGCAGGGCCTTGGAAGTAGCAGAGCACTTGCAGGCCCGTGGTGCTGCCGGTCCAGCTCACGCCGAAGTCGGTGCTGCGGCACATGAGCGAGCTGTCGCACTTCAGCCACGTTTGGCCATCGGCGGTGACGGTGAGCGTGCTGCATTTGCCCTCGGGCGAGGCGTAGCGATTCATGCCCGGGTAGCTGCCGCGATCCCAATTCGTCTCGATGCGATGCCGCGTCCACGTTTCGCCGTTGTCGCTGCTCACGACGAGCTGGCTCAGGGCCCAAAGCATGACTTTGCCACCACTCGCGACGGCGAGACCTCCCGCAAAGCGCAGACCCGGCTGCCACTGGTGCGGCACCTCTTTGATCATCGTGAAGCTCGCGCCGCCATCGAGGCTGCGGTGAAGTTTGCCGGTCGAATCAAACGCGAACAAGCCGCTGCCTGTCGGTGTGGCACGCGCAGTGAGGATGATGCTCTCCGGGAGTGTCATCCCCCACGTTTTGCCGCCGTCCTTCGAGATGGCGAGGCCCGGCGATGGCCGGCACGCGACGCACAGCGTGCCATCGGCGAGGAGGAATGGAAACGCGGGCGTGTCCGGCGAGTTCTTCGCCACCGGCGGCTTCGTCAGCTCCGACCATGTCGCACCATGATCGCGTGAGACGCGCAGCGTGCTTTCGTGATCGAGCGCATACACGCTGCCGTCCGCCGCACAGGCCATCGCGTGGCCGAGTTGCGGTGTTTTGTCATCGCCGACCTTCGGTGCGGCGCCAAACACCGCCTGCCACGTCACGCCGCCATTGTGCGAGGCCCAGATCATGCTGCACACGCCCCAATACAGATGCTTCGAGTCCTTCGGATCGATGGCGAACTGCCGGTTGTGCGAGACGATCTGCTTTCGGGCCATCACGCCGCGTTCGACATCGGCGGACATCTTCCGCCACGTCACACCGGCGTCTTGAGAACGAAACAGACCGCTCAGGTCCGTCATTGCCCAGACTTCTTTCGGGTTTTTCACGACTTCGAGGTCCTTGCCCTTCACCTTGCGGATGGGCAGCAGTTCCTCGTGGTTCCAGCGATCATCGGGTGCGCCGCTGATGAACCAATCGCCGCCGTTGTCGGCGAGGATCATGCCGTGAGTTTTCAGGCCTTCGAGGATCACTTTGGCCGCGCCGGTGAATTTCGAGGTGTCAAAGCTGGCCTTCAATCGCACGCGCATGCCCATCGGTGGCAGGTTTTCATCTTTGTGCGGACTGGCGAAGTGCGTGGCGGGCGGCACGTAGGCGCGGCGGCTCTTTTTCACGGTGAAGCGCAGCGCGTGCGTGAGCTTCTTCGCGCCGCAGATCTCGTCGTAGCGGGCGAGTCCGGGTAAAATCGGCAAACCGGCTGCATCGGCGCTGGTCCAACCTGCGGGACGCGGTTTGGGGTTCTTTAGATCGAAAACGGCTCCGCTGCTGGCTTTCCATGATTTGCCGCCATCGAGCGGGAACGAATGAAACAGCTCGTAGAGCTTCCAGTTGTCCTTATCGAGCACCAACACATGCCGGTCGCCCTCCGCCTGCGGTCCGCCTTCGATGTGGGCATCCGGCGGGATGGGATACGGCCCCGGATCACTCTCGTCCGCGTATTCAAAAGCGATGGGCACCTTCGGCTGATCGCCGCTCACGACGTAATACGGAATCCCTCCCGGCTGCCCCTTCCACACCACACCAAAGTCCTCATGCAGCCCCGTCTCCGCGCCGATGGACGCAATGATCGCATCACTCAGCGGATCGACCTCGTCTTTGGACACATCGCGATTCCATTCGTCATTCGCCGGCATAAGCAAAGCGCCGCCGAGATCGGCATTCGGGCCTGTTTTGAGCTGCGGCTGCTGAGCAAGCGCAGCGCTGGCGAGGAGGAGGCAAAGGATGGATTTCATGTCGGCCTTCTTTAAACGAAGCTCAGCGCGACGGATCGCTCAGCAATCGGCTGAGATACACCCACGGCAGCTTTGGGGTCTCGCGTGTCTCGTTGCCCTGCGTCTCGCGGATCCAGAGGGTGACGGGCTGGCGGTTGTAGTTTCGTTCGTTGATGCCGCAGAGGGTGGCGGTGCTGTTTTCTATGAGGAAGGCGGGCAGGCCTTCGCGCCAGCCTTCGTTGGAGTAGAGGAAGATGCCCGAGGCGTCGGTGATGCCGCCATTCACGGTTTCGATGATGGTGCCAACTCGTTCGGTCTTCATGCCGAGGATCCACAGTTTCCCGCCGTTGTTGCGGCACATGGTGCCGGGGTGCTCGATGTTGAGCTGGCGACACCACGCGCTCTGGCCGGGCTGTTGCAGGTTCAACTGGCCGCACAAGTCATCTGCGAATAGGTCGCCGCTGCCGTGGCCTTCGACATCGAAGCCGATGACGCTGCTGACGATGAGCGTGCGCTTCGACTCATGACGAAGCTGAATCACGTGGCCGCCGCTGCGATTACTTATGCGCTCAATGATGACGTCGGGAGCCGTGTTTTCGCCATCGACAAGGCGCCACACGGCCTTCCCTTCCGTGTGAAAGCGACCTTCGAGGCCGATGATGCGTTTCACGCGGCCGCGGAGGATGACTTCGCTGTTGAAGAAGAACTCCTTGCCTGCGGGCAGGTAGATCGTGTCCGCGCCGGAGTCGATGGCGCGTTGCAAGGCGGCGCTGGAGTCTTGCTTGCCTTCACCATCGGCTCCGAAGGCTTCGAGGTTCTCCCACTTGCCCTCCCACGGCACCTCGGGCGTTTCTTTGACAGGCAGGTGCGTGACCTTCCCGGCCTCGGCGAAGGTCTTTTCGCCCTCAAAACGAAACGGCGAGACCACATTCGCATGGGACGTGTCCTCGGCAATGCGGCCTGGTTCCTTCACATCGCCCTTGTCGCGGCCTTTGTCGGCATGATCGATGGAAATGGCG
>JAGKWZ010000411.1 GCA_021151605.1 Verrucomicrobiaceae bacterium | reverse complement strand
GGTTTCTGCGGCCTCGCTGATCGGGCCTTTCATGCGTGCGCCTGCCGCCATCCGATGCCCACCGCCGCCGAACTGGGCGCAGATGGCGGAGACGTCGAGACGGCTGTCTTTGGAGCGGGCGGAGACGCGGATTTTGCCTTCCGGCATCTCTTCAAAAATGACCGCCGCGACGACGGTGTCGATCATGCGGAGGGTGTCGATCAGCCCTTCTGTATCGCCGGGCTGCACCTGCACTTCATTCATCAACTGCTGGGTAAACTGCCAGCTCGCGATTCGACCTTCCGCCCGCAGATCCATCTCATTGAGCATGGCGCGCAGCAGCAGCAGACGCCGCGCCGGGTAGGTTTGGTAGAGCAGTTGAGCCAGCCGTGATGTGTCGAGACCAGCGGCGATCATCTCAGCCGCAATCTGATGGGTGCGCGCCGTGGTGCTGGAGTACTGGAAAGAGCCAGTGTCCGTGGTGATCGCGGTGAAGAGATGCTGCATTACCGCATCCGTGATAGGAAAGCCGCCCACTTTGAGCAGCTCATAGACGATCTGGCCGACAGCAGGCTGGCTGCCATCGACATGGTTCAGATGTCCGTAGCCAGGGTTGGTGGGATGATGATCGATGTCGATGAGCAAAGGAGCCCGTCCAAGTGCAGCGGCCGTGTTTTGTCCCAGGCGCTCGTGCGTGGCAGTATCGAGCGCCACGGCGACATCGATTTCAAAATCGGCATACGGCGGCGTCAGCACTGTGACCGTTTCTGGGAGAAAGGTCAGGTTCAAAGGCACGCCGTCTTCGAGCAGCGCACAGACCGTCTTTCCCATGGCCCGAAGGCTCAACGCCAGTCCTAGCACCGAGCCCACGGCATCCCCATCTGGCCGCACATGGGCGGCGATGGCAATACGCTGCGCTGAGTGCAGTGCCGTGGAGATTTCAGAGAGGGTGTTGACCGGGCTGGGCATGAGGGGGCCTGCACAAAGCACTACAACTCTCTGGCGCAAGGAGGAAGATAGCTCGCAGAGAGAGGCCGAGACATTCGGGTTGCGCGGTTCAGCACGCATAGCGTAGCCTGAACGCAGCATGGCTCCACCTCCACAGTCCCAGGCTTCTTCATCGCAGGCAAAAGGCTTTGCGACCATCGCGCTCGCCTCAGCGGCGGGGGTGCTTGTAGCCTCTCGCATGAACCGCCCTGCCCTGATGCTAGCGGCGGGGCTGGCCCTTTCCTGGTGGCGTCAGCATTCCAGCGCCGGCAGTAGCCAGGAAGCGGCAGATCTACCTCCTGCGGATGGTTCGATGACGCCAAATTCAGCGGATGAGTCGGTGACTCTGGCTGAGGAAATTGCCCCCGAACAGATCAAGATTCCCGTGCCGGAAACCGCACTAGATTCGAGTTTCCCTTCCGCCCCCGAACGAACCGACAGCTCGCTCGTGAGCGCTTGGGATGATCTGCGTGCTGCGATAGCACCTGAAGCTGAAAATTGGATCAAAGCCATGGAGCCGGAGCGTCCGCTGCCTGAGGTCGTGGTGTCATCTGACCTTGATGTGGAGAAAGAGGTATCTCCCGCCATGCCCCACTTTTTCGTCTCTCTACCATCTTCACCATGGATCGGAGCGGAGGAGTCGGAGGAGACAGTTCCAGAGGCCGACATTCACGTCATCCCGCGCAGCGCAGATCTTTCGGGGCAAGTTAACAGCGGTTTCATCCTGCCAAGCACCGACCCGAGCCAGGCTCCGGCCGAATCCCTCACACGCCCAGAAGCGCTGATCGAGCCAGATGACAAACTTCAGTCAAAGAAGTCCTTCTTCGACTGGCTGCGAAGCTGAGCTCAAGAGTCGGATTAGCGCCGCTTTTTCAATCCCCAGCCAGCGAGAAGAACACCGACAAGGCTCTGGAGTAGGAGCCAGATCATGGCGCTGCCAGGTGTGGCGAACCAGGTGCGAACGAAGAGCTTGAGCGGCTCAAACACGACGGAACTCGACAGTGTGTCCACACTGCCTGACCAGCCATAGTAAGCCGTCACAAAGGGCTGGATCAACATGCCCAGCGGCCTCGGAAAGCCCAGCAGCGCACCAGCCAGGATGACATTCGCAGCCCACAGCTTCCAGGCATGACTCTGTGCCCGGTCCACACTGCGGCACATGGCGGAGATACCGAGACAAAGGCTGCTGAAAGCCACACCCGTGAGCACGAGCAGCACGATTCTACCCACACCGAGGCCGGGCAAATGCCCACCCATCACATCCACGAGCAGTGCCAGCGCCATGCCATGGGCGATCATGAGTGGGATGAGGAACCCGAGCTTTGCAGCGAGATACGCCACACCACGCAAGCCAGCATTCCGCTCACGCTCAAAGACGAGCCTGTCCCTGGCGATCTCTGGTGCGGCCACGCGCACACTGACGATCATCAGCAGGAGCACCTGCAAAAACACGATCATCGTGCAGGTGTAGGCAGCAGGCGCAATCGCCTCCGGGCTGAGGTTTTGGCTCTGGAGTTCAGAGAGATAGCCCGTGTTCGGGGCTACGAGCAGCATGGCCGTCATAGGGCAGACCAGGAACAGAGCCAGATGCTCCAGCCACTCGCGCTGATTGCGCCGCCAGAGAGTCCATCGGCGGCGGATCAGGTGCCCGGTCTGCGCCAGGAGAGTTGGCAGTGGCGATGGCGGAGGATACTCGATGCCAGGTGTCGCAGATTCCTTTGGCGCACGCTTCTCTTCGGCTTCCTCGCCGGACTCGTTTTCGGCTCGTTCCTCGAAGGGCTTGCCGAGATCTCCGAGCTTAAAGGCTTCATAATACTGGTCGCGATGCCGGGACCAGGATTCGCCCCAGCGCTCGGCCGGGCGCTTCGCCAGCCTTGGGTAAAGCTCCTCGACATTCGTGATGCTGAAATAGTGGGCCACCGCTCTTCCCGGCCCATGAAAGCAGACCCGCCCTTCATGCAAAATGAGCACCGAGTCATAGGTGGAAAGGTTTGCCAAACTCTGGCTGGCATGGACGACAATGCGCCCCGGCAGGTCTGCCACCACATACTTCAGCAGCCCGGCCAGCTCCTGCTCTGACTTCACATCGAGCCCAGCTGTGAACTCATCACACAGCACCAGCGGTGCATCGCTAAGCAGTGCGAGCGCCAGCTTCAGCCGACGGCGCTGGGGAAGAGCCAAGCTACTGACACGCTGAGATGCCACGGTTTCCAGCCCCATGCCAACGAGCAGGTGGGAGACCTTGTCCACGCGGGCCTCATTGCTCAGGCCCGCCACTCGGAGGATCAGGGCACTCATCAGCGACTCACGCACGGTCAGTTCACTGATGAGCCCCTCATCATGCTCCGTGACGAGTCCCAGGCTGTTGGGATGGATCGGCTTCAGCGCCGTATCATGCCCCTGAAAGCGGATCTCCCCCGCAGTCGGAGACTCCAGGCCTGAGATCAGATGCAGAAGTGTACTTTTGCCGCTGCCAGAAGCGCCGATGACGCCCAGCAGATGCCCGTTGGGAACGGCGAGGCTGATCGCGTCGAGCACCGGATCTGCGGAGGTTTTGGGCTTCGCAGGGAGATGAGATAGATTCAGGACTTCCAGCATGGCATCCATCAAAGGTGGCTGACAGACAAACACAACCACCAAGTCTCGTCCTGCATTGATGCTGCTTTTGCGAAAGTGATCTACAAGATGCGTCAGCAGCGTTTTCTGAAGCCCCACAGCCCGACATGGCAGGATGCGAGTCTGAAAACACCTGTCATGCCCGCCATCTCCTACGAACCGCCAGGCACGCGCAGACGGATCAGGCCGGAGGTCTGCTCGGTGCTGAGGGCACCTGGCAGGGCCGGCAGGAGGAAGTGACCACTGCCGATGATATCAGAGCTGCCGATGGGAGGCTGGCTGAGGATGCCGGTGAAGGTGGCCTTGCGAGTGACTGCCTTGGTCGCGGGCGGCACAATGGGCTGGGCGACGATGAAGTCACCTGTGAACACGCCGGTGGTCGCGGTGAAGGAGATCTTGAAAGCGGTGGTATTTGGCACGGGGTAGATGACTGCGCCGGTGGACTTCAGGCTGAGGCTGGTGGGCAAAGCGTTAAGTTGGGCGGGGGTGAGATTGGTGTCGTCGACCTCCAGTGCGAAGGGTGCATCTGCCGTGGGAGAGTCGGTCAGGCGAAGACGACGGGCGAGCGTGATAGCTGGCACCTCGGGTGTTACGCCGCGTGGGGCGATGCGCGCTGCTGGTGGCAGCCAGGGCTCCAGGTCCGCAAAGCTGATGGCGGGGCCAATACCGGCACGATAGGATATATCCGTGCCGAGGCCTGACTTGCTCCAATACCAGACGTTGTTGGCGCGGTAGCGCGCGGTGGGGG
>JAGKWZ010000410.1 GCA_021151605.1 Verrucomicrobiaceae bacterium | reverse complement strand
CAGCGGCTCGCCGCCGGTGACGCGCACGCGCCAGTCGAAGCGCTTTTCAGAATGAGAGGGGACAGATAGGACGGATGGGACCGATGGGTTTACGAAGGAGAGGACACCACCTTCTAGCTCCAGCACCGCCTTCACCTCCTGCGCCACGTCCATCTCGTTGTGGACGTTCGCGGAGATGACCACCTCGTCCTTCTCCACAAAGAAGCGCGGGGCTTGCAGGCGGACCATGAGGTTCTTCCGCGTGATGACTTCCACCGTGGCCTCGCCGACCTGCGTCTGCGGGCCCATGACCCAGGAGCGCAGCTTCCAGGTGGTGAGGTTCTCCGGCAGATTGAAATTCAGCTCGCCCTCGCCCTTCGCATCCGTGACAAAATCCGCCACCCACACTGCGCTGTCGGCGAGGTTCGTGCGGATCATGGGTTGGGGGCCGGGTTCTTCGCTGCCTGCGCCTCCGGGAGCACTTTCAGCCATGGCCATCATGGGCGCTGGGGCAGCGGCAGGCATGGCTCCGCCTGCACCAAAAGGGTCTGCCATCGCAGCCATGGGCATGGCGGATTTGGAATACGCTCTTCGAGTAGCTCCTGTGTCTAAGTCCATTGATCGAGATCGAACCATTTCTTCTCTCTCCGCAGATGCTAGATCTCCTCCAAACATTCCCAAGTTATTCATATAGGCTTCTCCATCACGATGAAGCCAGAGCTCTACACCTCGCAGCGAGTCCGCCACCTGCGGATAATGACTCCGCTTCCAGCCCCAGAAGAAAGGCCGGATGTCCTGCTGATTGCTGCCGCCGGAGATGTATTCCAGCGCCTTGTCATAGGCCGTGAGCACGACCTGTCCGACGAAGGGTTTCCCATCCACATCCTTGACCCGCACTTTGACCTTTGACCCCTGACCCGGCAGGTAAGTCTCCGCATCCGGCATCAGTTCCACGGTGGCGATTCGCTTCTTCGGCGGCACCACGATCTGGCGCGTGACCTGATGCACCTTCGCATCGCTGACGGTGCAGGCGTCGATGAACAGATTCGGCTGATCCGCCTCCGTGAGCTTGAAGCGATGCGTGGTGCTCTTGCCTTCCAGCTTCAGCCAGATCGGCTCGGGATAGGTGCTGTTCTGCGTGCGCAAAAACAGCGCCACCGTGCTGCCGGGGCGGTTGGTGTTGATGGTGATCTCCACTTCTTCGCCTGGAGTGTATTCGTCCTTTTGCGTGATCAGTTCCAGGTCATCAAAGCGAAGAACGTTCCCCTCATCAAAGCCCTCGCCACGCACGGCGAAGAAGGTCGTGCCTTCGATCTCGTGCCCGGCTTCATCTTTGAGCTTCGCCGAGACGCGGTATTGGCCGCCTTTGGCAAAAGTGGTCCGCACAGTCCCTGTGCGGTCATCGTCGGCACTCAGCGCTAGCTTCTCAGTAAACACTGCCTCCTCGGCAGGCGTCCCATCAGCCCCATAAGTCACACGATACAGCACCACGTCTCCCGCTGCCTTCACCGAGCGACCATCCAGAGTGCGAGCATGGATGCTCATACTACCGCTGTCCCCGGCGTTGTAGTAGCCACGATCCAGCGAGACATAGACTTCAAAAGGCCGATGAGCCGCGAGCACGCTGCCTTTGCCAAAGATCGTGCGGCGTGAGGCATCGGTGACCTCCGCCTCGATCTCGTAGCGGTGGTCTTCATTGCCGTGGAGTTCCTTCGCGAGCGCAGTGTCGATCTTCACACTGAAGGTGCCGTCTTCTTTGAGTGCGGCTTCACCTTCGGCCACGAGTTCGGGCGGATCACTGTGCCAGCGAACCCACGGATAGCGCGGGATGCAGAAGCACCAGTTCCTCGCGCCGGGATACCAGTCGTAATAGCTCGCGCGCCAGCCATAGCCGCTGCCGAAGAGCCAGTCCCAGCGCCCCATCGGAAACCAGCGATCCGTGTGCGCACTGCGCTGCACTTTATACTTCACCTTTCCCTGCTTCACCGGCCCGCTGAAGTAGTAATCCGCCTTCACCTTCACCTCGAAGCTATCGCCGAGCGCCAAGGGTTTGTCCGGAGCCTCCACCTTCACTTCAAACTCAGGCTTCTTGTATTCTTCGACGCGGAACTGGTGCTGCCCGAGGTGCTGATCGCCTCCCAAGGCACGCTTCAAAACAAACTGGATGTTGTAGTGCCCGAGCGTCGCTTCATCGCCGAGCGTGATCGAGTCATTGATCGCTCCGCTGTCATCCGCCTTGTAGGTCTTCTTCAGCAACTCCTCGCCACGCGGATCGTAAAACTTTACCTCAATGGAACTGCCAGCATACTTGTTCGTGTTCAGCTTTGGATCGTAGCCGACGAGGCGAGCCCAGGCCTTCCATTTCACCTCCTGATTCGGGCGATACACCGGGCGATCCGTGATGGAGTAGAGGCGTGACTGCTCGCTGAAGTGTTCGCGACTGTCATTGAAATACAGCCCCTCAAATCCGAGGTAAGCCAGCCGTCCGTCGGCAGCGCTGGCGCGGATGAGCCACTGGTATTCGTTCACTTTGCTGTCCGTGACTTTGACCTGCCCGTGCTCGTCGGTGGTGGCTTGGATGTCTTTGAATTGGTAGAGCCGCTTCTCGCGATTCAGCAAGCCTGGGCGTCCCCAGTCCTGTTTGTAGCCGAAGAACTTCACCGTGGCTCCGGCGACAGGTGCGCCCGTTACCGCATCCGCCACGAAGTAATGCGCCGCATTCGCCTGCATCGTCTTCACGATCACTAGGCCCTCCAGCCAGACCAGCGCCCGGGTCTTGTTCGTAGTTCGGGCTTCAGCCCGTTCTGGATTCCCCTCAAAAGTGCCTTCGACGAGATAAGCGCCTGCATCCTTGAGCGGCGTCGGCACCTCAACTCTCTTGTCCCAATGATTCGCCCGAGGTTCGAGATCCTGCGACCACTCGGCGACAGGCTTGCCGAGATACTTCTCGCCATCCTTCTCCAAAAGCCGCTGGCCGATGGCTGAGATGTTGGTCTTCTGCCAGACAGCCTCCTGCGGTTCGCTGCGCAGGTAAGCCTCCGTGTCAGCGAGCAGCTTCGTCACATCCACCTTGCGGGCGCTGAGGCTGACTTTCTTGGCATTGCGGAACACGAGCTGGAGCTTGGCTTCCTTCCCCGCAGGCATGGCCCCCTGCGGCTCAAAGCGGCCCCAGTTGCCGGTGATCTGGTCGAGCATGTTAGTGATCTCAATAAACAGATTTTCTTCTTGTGTCTGATCAGTCCAACCAAAGGGCTTCTTCAAATTTTTGAGCCGCTCAGGCTTGGGTTGAACCAATAAGGCAGCCTTCTGAAGTATAGCTGCGGACGCCTTGTACTGTCTTCTGTTCAGGTGTTCCTCCGCAATGTCCTTCCATTCAGGCACACGAATGATTTTCATGGCCTGTTCATCCTCACCGTTTGCACGTAAAAGGCTCAAAAAATCCCAGTCTGGAGGCAGCTTAAACTTTTTTGGCCCTGTCGCTAACCTTGCGACAGTCTCGTCATCCTTCAGCGTGTGCAGCGTGCTGATGCTGCTCTTCGTGCTGTCCTCATCCTCCCCGGTATCGGGGTGAAAACCGTAGTCAACAAGTGTCTTTACGGAGAACCATCGCTGGGCCAATGCCGCTCGATACCGTCGTATCTGGACAAGGTTATCGTGATCAAGCTGTGACTGGGTTTCAAAAGCCCACATCAGTCTTTCGCCATCGGAAAGCGCTTCATCCCATGAGTCAGGGGTTGTAAAAAATTTTGGCGCGCCTGTTTCATCGACAGGATAGCCGCTCGCAGGCTCATCGAGGCCACTTTGATCATCGAAATCAGGGAGTGTCGTCAGATCGGTGAGATGAAGGAATGACCAAGCACTTCTGGAATAGTTGTTTCCATTGAGCGCCTCACCCAAGGATTCGAGAATCGTTTTGCGGACGAACTTGTCAGCCTCAGCAGGCAGAGTTTTCCACGCAGCATCGAGAAGCTGAAGAGCCCGCACACGATCCTTCAGCTCCGTGGTCTTGCGATTGTTCCAGTCACGAGTCTGACCACGGACGAACTTGCCATCCGTCAGTGTGCCGGTGTGGGGCAAAGAGAGGTAGGCCCGACCAGCAGCGAGCAGCATGTCAGAATTCTTCGGGTGCACCTTCACCGCTGCCTCGATCACTTCCTCCTGCTCCTGAGCCGCTCCGAGCTGGCTCAGCGCAGAGTCAGTCACCTCCAGCAGCTCCCCCGTCGCATCCGGCTTTGTCAGCGCGGCCTTCCCGAGGTCGGCTGCCTCCCGATGATTGCCTTGCTCGGAGATCTTTTTCACCTGGGCCAGGCTTTCGGCGGCGGTTTGGGCGTGGCTGAGGGTGGGGAGGAGCACGGCGAGGA
>JAGKWZ010000073.1 GCA_021151605.1 Verrucomicrobiaceae bacterium | reverse complement strand
TCTTCGTTGTGCGGATGGCCGTGCGCGGCATCCATGGCGTCCTTGAGACTGACGCTGCCTTTGCCAGCAAAGGAGAGCGCGTAGGCTCCGCGCGTGACGACTTCATCGCCGGGCAGGAGACCTTTGAGGACTTCCACGCTTTGATCGTTCTGCTCGCCAAGCTGGACGGGGACTTTGGCAAAGGCGTTGTCGAGTTCGTAGTCTTTCACGAGCACGAAGCGCGCGGCGGCATCGCCTTGAACAGAGGCGCGCGGAATGGTGGTTACGCCTTCACGTTTGGAGACGATGATGTGGAACTCAGCACGCAGGCCGGGACGCAACAGCAGGTCTTCATTCGGTAGATGAAAGGCGGCTTCGACGGTGCCTTGCTCGCGGTCAGCATAGGCTCCGAGATGGGCGAGCTTGGCTTCGACGATCTTGTCCGGCTGCGTGGCAATGCGGATGCGGGCGGTCTGACCGAGGGCAAGTTTGCCCGCGAGATGTTGGGGCACATGGGCACTGGCTTCGACCGTGTTGAGATCGACGATTTCCATCAGCACCTGATCAGGATGAATGGGCTGGCCGACAGAGATATCGATCTTTGAAACGAGGCCGCTCATCGGCGCAGGCAGCATGATGGTCGGCGGTGGATCGCCGGGCTGGCGACTCTCCACCCACATGAGTTCGTCGCCCTCCTCCACCTGCTGGTGAGGGAGTGCGAGCACGGAGAAAGCGCGGCCAGGAATGCGGCTGCTGACCACGGCACGCTTGCCAGGTAGGACTTCGATCTCGCCGAGAGCGAAGACGGTTTGCTCAAAGCTGCCTTCCTCGGTTTCGACGGTTTCGATGCCGAGGTTTTTGACGCTGGTGGCATCGAGGATGATTCGCTCGGGCTCGGCGGCGAGACACGAGAGCGAGATGAGAAGGAAAAGGGGGAAACGCATGAGGATCAGAGTTCGACGCCCGCCATCTTGAGCAGGCGCATGGTGAGAGCGTAAAGGGCGACGGTGAGGATGATGCCAGTGCCAAGCGCAGGCCAGAAGCCGCCGAGCTTCTTGATGAGCCAGGGCATCATGAGAAACATCGGCAGCGTGGGAAGGACGAACCAAAAGGTGCCGAAGGCGTGTCTGCCGATAAGCGCGGAGTCCTTCGTCTCCACATACAGCCAGATGAAGGCGAGCAACGAAGTCAGCGGCAGCGAATGGATGATGCTGGCAGCGGAGTTGTTCCGCTTCGCGATCTCGGTGACAGCGACGATGACGCCCGCGCTGAGGAAAAGTTTGAGGAGGTAGTAGGTCATGATTTTGTCTGTTTAAGGTTTACCGACAGCCGCTTCATAACGAATGCGGGCGAGGTGGAAGTCACGTGCCGCATCCAGCGCGCCGGATTCGAGTTCGAGGCGTTGATCGCGGGCACGCAGCACGGTGAGGAGGTCGGTTTGGCCCGCTTCATAGGCTTTTTCGAGCTTGTGAGTTTGCTCAAGCACGAGCGGGAGAAATTGATCGCGCGTCTCGCGGAGCAGTGCGGCGTTGGCTTCCATTTCGCGGTGAGCAGTGTCGGCTTCACTGGTGATCTGAGAGGCGAGCGAGTCCTTTTCCAAACGTGCTCGTTCGGCACTCGCGGCCTTCTCGGCGATCTCGCCCTGATTGCGATTCCACAGCGGCAGCGGGATGGAGAAGCGGAAGCCGACGAAGCCGGTGCGCTCGGTGTTTCGAGGCGTCACGTCCTGCTGCTCGCGCGCAGCGAAGAAGCCCGCGCTCATGTCCTGCCAGCGCTTGGCTTTGGCGAGCTCGGCTTCGGTTTGGGCGGCTTCGGTGCGTGTTTGGGCGAGTTGGTAATCGGGGCGTTTATGCCAGGCGGTGGACTCCGGCAGACGAGTGGCGGTGAGGTTGCCCGTAAGAGCAAGTGAGTCCTTCGTGGCGATGCCGAGCATGGGTTTGAGCGCGCCGCGTAGGCTGAGTGTCTCGGTCTCCATCTTGCGTGTCTCCAGCAGCAGGCGCTGGAGATCCACCTGCGCTTGTGCGGCATCGAGAGCGGAGACTTCACCGGCTGCGGCGCGCTCTTTGGCAAAGGTGGAGAGTTTCCGTGCCAGCTCCATTTGCTGGCGATGGAGTACGAGATGCTGATCAAGCGCGAGAAGTTTGACGGCGAGCGTTTTGGCCTCGGCGATGTAGCGGCGCTCGACATCCTTCACCTCGAGTTCAGCGGCCTGCACAAGCTGTGCAGAAAGCTTTTTCTCCAGAGATAGTCGCTTCGTGACTGGAAAGGCCTGATCGAGTGAGAAGATGGTGCTGCGTGGACTGACACGACTCTCATTTTGAAAGCTCGTTTCTAGCGTCGGGTTCGAGAGCCGACCCGCGCCGAGTTGACGCCCACGCGCCTCTTCGACGACCATGCGTGCGGCTTTGAGCGAGGGATGTTCCTGTCGCACGCGCTCCCCGATGGCGGAAAGATCAAGTGTCAGCGCTGAGGCGCTGGTGCTGAGGAGTGCGAGAAAGAGAGAGGTTCGAAGAGGCATAATACGGGCAGAATTTGAGATGAATACAGGCAGGCGATGCCGTCATCGTGGACGACATCCATCAGCCTCATCTCAAATCCGCATGGCCACCGAGCGTGTGAGCAAGCGGGGCCATCTTCGATGCAGCTCCGCGAGTCGTGGCGGAGGTGTGGGCGAAAGCATCGCTGGCTGTGCCAGATCAAAACTGGTCACAAAATCCGGCAGGATGAAAAGGGCGAGCACAGGTGCTGAAGTCGCCACCGTGGTGCTGGCGATCGTGCGAGCCTGGACGGACTCCTTCACGGGCTCGTGCTCATGCGTTTGTCCATCGTGCTCGTCATGATCTTCGTGGGAGTGCGATGCGGATTCATCTTCGTGACAGCACTTGTCATGATCGCCATGGCAATGGTCAAAGGCGGTGATCTGCGCCACGCCGTGACAGTCACAAAGATAGCCACGCATGATGCCAAACACCTGCGCCCAACCCAGCGCGAGAAGCGCGAAGGCAATGAGCATGGGGTGAGGGCGGCGAGACATGTGGCGACTGTGGATGCGCGGGCTTTGAGTCGTCAACGGCCAATTCCATTCAATCGAGCAGGCGCGCAAGCAGCTCAGCCAGACCGGTGGTGTCGGGTAAAGTGTGAGTGGCGGTGACTCGATGCGGGTTCTCGCTCTCGATTCGGATGGTCACAGGAACTCCAGCACTCGTGCCCATCTCTATATCGCGGTCGGCATCACCCACGAGGAGGCTTTGATGCAAATCCAGATCATGCTCCATGGCTGCACAGACGAGCATCGCCGGGCTGGGCTTGCGGCAGAGGCAGCCGGGATCCGTCTTGAGACAAGTGCAGGCGTAGATGCCGTCAAACTCGGCTCCGTAAGCTCTCAGATGAGACTGCATGTTGGCATGGATGAGGTCGAGATCAGCCTGCGACATGAGCTTTTTGCCGACGCCCTGCTGGCTGGTGGCGAGCACGGTGGCATAGCCACGAGCACGGCACAGCGCGAGTGCCTCGACAATGCCGGGCGAGAAATGGAAGTCTTCCCACCTCAGCACATAGCCGGGGCCGGGGGTGAGATTCACCACGCCATCACGGTCAAAGAATACGGCGCGGCGACTCATGATTGAGCAGGTGCGGGTTTCGGCCAGACGGGATGGCCTGTGATGCAGACGTTGTCACCCAGCGGCAGGATGTTGACGCGTTCGATCTGTACGGACTGTTCCAGCGGCAGTCCGCCGATGGCGGGAAGTCCGGCACTGCCGCAGATTCGCGGGGCCACATACCAGACGATCTCATCCACAGCCTGAGCGGCGAAGGCTTGTCCGAGAACATCTGCTCCACCTTCGATGAGCACAGTCACGATGCCGCGTCGGGTTAGCTCTTGGAGCACTTCCATGAAGCCAAGATCACGAAGCACCCAGGTGCGGTGTTTGTGCTCGTCCGTGAAGACCAGTGAGGACTCAGGCAGGTCACCCGAACGTGTGAGGATGACCCTGTGAGGCTGCTCCTTCAAACCTGGTGCGCCTTCGCGGATGGTGAGCTGGGGATTGTCCGCTCGGATGGTTCCAGCTCCGACGAGAATGGCATCGACGCGAGCACGCAATCGACGGCCATGAGCGCGCGCTGAATCACTGGTGATCCAAGGGCCTTCACCGACAGGACGTGTGATTCGTCCATCCAAACTCTGGCCTACTTTGGCAATGACATACGGCAGGCTCGTCGTGATCCATTTTGAAAAAGGACGGATCATCTCACGGCACTCATCCATCAGGACTCCGGTGGTCACAGAGATGCCTGCAGAGGTGAGGATCTCCTGAGCGCGACCAGCGTGGCGCGGGTTTGGGTCCATGGCACCCCAGACGACACGTTTAACACCAGCGGCCTTGATGGCTTCCGTGCATGGGCCAGTGCGGCCCTGGGTACAGCATGGTTCTAGCGTGACAAAAAGAGTCGAGCCGACGAGCAGCTTGGGATTGTAGGTCTGCGCATCACGGATGGCCTCGATCTCTGCGTGCGGGCCACCGGCTTTATGATGGTAGCCCTGGCCGATGACTTTCCCATAATTGATGATCACCGCTCCAACAGGTGGATTCGGACTCGTCAGGCCCAGCCCGCGCTTCGCTTGATCAAGCGCGAGATGCATCCAGCGGGTATCGGGTTCTTGAGGTGCGGCAGACATGAGGGCGCGCCATTAAGAGGTTCAATCTGAGGAGACAAGCAGACATTTGTCTAAGGTGAACTTTAAGTGGCTTCTATCTTCGGCAACAAGCGGCGGATTACCCACAAAAGTCCGCCAACCGCGAGTGCCAGCGCTGTCCAGAGCAGGGGGCCGCCGCTGGTGGAGTCGGCCTTTGCCTTTGCGATCACGCGCAGAGTTTCGGCAGGGCCGAGCTTGGCGGGGATCTTCGTGGCTTTCTCAAACTCAGTGCGCACGAGGGTGAGATCATAGCGGGGTGCGGTGGCTTCGGGCTCATGATAATAAAGATGCACAGGCGTGGTATCGCTGGCGCGGAACCAGAGGCGCGTGAGGCGGTGGGAAAGAAGCGTTCGCGTGAGCTGCAAGGGGGCGTTGTCACCGTTGTCGGTCTCGATGAATAAGGCGTCGCCTTGCAGACGTGAGGCGAGCGTGAATTTCAGGGGCGTCATGGGCTGACTTGGCTGTCTTTGCCAAGCCGCAGAGCTGAGGCTGCGGCGCTTGTCCCCGTCCATCGGCTCTTGCAGGGAGATGAAACGATCAAACAAGGGCGTGGAGCTTTCCAGCGTGACCTCATGCACGGGATAGGCGGCAAAGGGCAGTCGCAGCTTCCAAAGGGAGATGCTGGGGCGTTTGGCATCGGCGATGAGTTCAAAGGGCACCTCGACGGCGCGGGTATCACTGCCGTGCCTGAGGAGGTAGGGCACTTGGCGGCCCTCGTGGATGACCCGCAGATCAGCGAGATCGCGGGCGGAGTGGGCGAGCACTTCGGGATCGAGTTCGATCTCGATGATGCCAGGCTCGGTGATCTCGATGATGCGTCGCCGTGCCCAGGCACTGACATCAAGTGTGCTGCCAGAAGCGCCGACAGCAGGAGCCGTGGCGTCTTTGCGGAAGGCTGAGTTTGCCACCACGGCAGCGGCCTTCGGCGTACTGGCGGAGGCTTGTCGAAGCTGGCTGGTGAGCCCGGCGATGTCGTAACGCGGCACCTCAGCCTGCGCATTACCGGCGAAGATCTGCCAAGCGCCAGCGGTGTCGGCTTGGAACAGCAGTGTGGTCGGATGACGCGTGAGGTCGATGCCGTCGATGCGCAGCGGTGGGTTGCTCTCGTTTTGAATGATCAGGTCGATCATTCGTGTCGGCGCGAGCAAGTGCAGCGGCACCTCCAGTTCCTCGGCACTGTGGCCTTCGTGCTGGAGGCGAAAGAGGGTTTGTCTGACGCCGAGCACGATCACTCGGCGCTGAAACACGGGCTCCGGTGTGCGCAGGCGGAGGCTGGCGAGGTGCAGATTCGCCGCGCCGAGATCGAGCGTGAGATGGGTCTCGCCAGCGCGCTCATCGCGTGCGTGGATCGTCACTGGCTGAGGCACCGTGACGGGCATGGCAGCGATGGGATCGCGTCGGATGGCTGCGCCAGTGAAGACGACGGGGCCGGTGCGTTGGTCGTCCAAGAGGACGCGGAAGTAGGTCCAATCTGCGGCGGTGAAGCGCAGGCTGAGTCGCTCGATGCCAGCTTGGCGGGAGATGAGTTCGTTGCGATTAAGCGGCTGCCAGTTCGTGCCATCGGTGGAGGCTTCGAGGCTGGCGGCTTTGATGAAATCCGAGGTCGGTGTGAGCAGCGTGAGGCCACTTACCACGCCATTTCCTATTGGTGCGCGGAACTCCAGCACCGTCGTCGTTCCCTGAAGCGATTGTTTGAAGTCGAGTGCTGGCTGGCTGCTGCCGGGCTGTGGCGCGGGAAGCGGGAGCACGGCATAGGGCATCTCCACGCCCGCCGGATTGACCAGCCGCAGATCATGAAAAGGAGTGCCGCTCATGCCACGCGCTGCATCCAGCAGTGCCGGGTCGAGATCCAGCCGCTGCAGGCCTGGCTGCAAGATTTCTAACTTCTGCTGATGCGTCCACGCATCGTGATCGGCTGCCATGATCGGCAGTGCCATCATCAAGCATAACCAAGGGCTTCGTTTCATACTCATCCTTCTTTACCTCCGCTGTCCTTTGAATCGATTCTATCCTGTTCGTCCTTCTCTTCTCCAAGGAATCTCTGATACAGGAACGAAGCCGCCAGCGCGATGATGGCGACGACGATCAGGGCACCGATGCGATAGACGCTGTCGATGCGCGCGAGGTCGTGGATGAAGAGCTTCAGAATCGTCACGGCGAGCAGGCCGATGCCGACATAGCGCGTGGGCGCGACGCGCTTCCACAGACCGAGGATGATGAGCCCGAGGGCGAAGACGGCCCAGGCAATAGTGTAGGTCATGTCGCGGGCGAAGTCGCCGCCGAACTTAAAGACGAGGCTGGAAGCTCCGACAGGCGTGAAGGCATCGGCGATCTCGATATTCACCAGCAGGAAGAGCAGCACGCCACCGAAGGCGAAGAGGACCGGACGCAGCGGCACCGGACCCCAGCGATCCTTCGGCGGCTCAAGCCAGCGTGCGGCGGCAAACATGGCCAGCGCGGCGAGCGAGTAGGCGTAGAGCTGCCAGTTCAGGAGCATCGACTCACTGCGGACTTGGTAGCTGAGCACGGCCGGATTCAGTGCCAGCCGGGCAAAGGCAGCCGCGAGCAGCACCGCACCCGTGCCGCGCAGTCCAGGATGCGGTACGCGGCGGAAGAGCCAGCACAGCGCAGCGCCTTCCAGCGCCCAGCCGAGCGTGATCCACTGCTTCTCGAACTGGATGGGGAAGATGAGCGTGATGAAGAACAAGGCCACGCCTCCGAACCACGCGAGCTGCGTGAGACGTGAGGGATTCTCAGCGCGGTGATGTTTGATAACGAAGATGAGCGCGAGCAGTGGTGCGATGGCAAAGGCGAGCGGCAGCAGGCCCATGACATCATTCGGCCAGGTGAGTTTCACTGCCCGATAGACGAGGCCGAAGCTGCCAAGTCCTGCGGCAGCGGAAGTGATCCAGGGCAGTTGGCGTTCGGCAAACTGAGCGCGGAAGAGGAAGGGGAACGTGGTGAAGAGCAGGTAAAAGCCGACATACCAAAGCATCGGCACCACGGCGCTGGCAGCGCTGAAGTGCTCCGTGTGCCAGACCCACTCCAGACCGATGACGCAGCCCATGGCAGCCACGGCGAGCTGGGTGATGCCGCTCACCTGCACGATGCCGAGCAGGAAGACCGCCAGCAGCAGGGCGAGTCCGAAGATGGGCGATGGATTCGGCACCTTCATGCTGAAGGTGGCGAGGATGAGCAGGGCAAAAGGCATCGCCGCCGAACTCACCGGCACGAGCGAGACATGCTCCGCCTTTGGCATCTTTCGCGCGAGCCAGGCTCCCACTGCGCTGAAGAGTACGGCAAAGCCACCCACGACGAACAAGAAACCACCGAGCCCGGCATCGTGACCTCCCGGCAGATGGAAGAGCCAGGCACCTGCCGTGATCAAAGTCAGCACCAGTGCCACCAGCACCGGCAACATCACGCCGGTCATGGCCGCGAGCGCGATGATGACCACATTCACAAGCAGGATCGCAGGCCAGATGGCAAAGCCCACCGTGTCCAGCGTGAGTACTGGCAGCAGCATGAGCAGCAGCGCGAGGATGGGCGTCCAGCCGACGGGCAGCAGGAGCTTCTCCCCACGTCGCATCCACAGCACGGCAAAGGCCGTGTGCAGCAATCCAAAGACGAGGTAGATGACGAGCGCTTTGATCAGCAGTTCCTGGTTCAAACGTGACGTCGTCCAGATGGCGAGATGCAGAAAGCTGAAGCCGATCAGCTTCCCGTGGACACCTGCCACTCTGGGCCGCAGCCAGACGATGCCGAGCACGAGTGCATTGAGCCCAAAGACAAAGCTGTAGAGCACCACCGGACGTGTGGCGATGCCGCTGAAGGACAGGAAAACAAAGGCCGCGAGCATGGCACCACCGCAGACGGCGATGGCCCACCATGGCAGGATGTCATCCTCGTCCTTCCTTTGTCCCACCCAGGCCACGGCGGCGGCAAAGAGCAGCCCAAAGACGAGGAACACGCTGATGGGAATCCAGGTGGCTGAGCCATGCGCGTAGCCGGAGGAGTCGAAGAAGCGCATTAGCCAGCCGCCCTGCATGAGCAGCGTGCCTCCCACCGCCAGCGGCACCATCAGCATCCAGCGTTTGTGTTTCACCACCGCCATCACACCCACGACGAGCAGGGCGATGTAACTGAAGAGTCCGAAGGGTTTGTCCACTCCTGTGGAACACAGCGGTGGCGTGAGAAAGCCGCCCAGCATCCCGAGCACCGCCACGACTCTGGCATCCAGCCGCACCGCCAGGAGAAAGGCCGTCACCGTCACCAGCGCCATGAAGGCAAAGGTCACCAGCGGGCTGTCAAAGGGCACGAGCTTATACAAAGAGTGCGCCGCGAAGCTCACGCCATACAGCGCCACGATGCCGGTGGCGCAGAGCGTCTGCCCGAGCACGACATACTGCCGCCGCCGATGCGTCAGCACTCCGCCGACGAGCAGCGCCACGCCAATCACAAAACCAATCGCCACACGCATCCCCGGCGAGATCCAGCCGCGCTCGAAGCTGAGCTTCACGAAGAACAAGATGCCGAGGAACATGGCCAGCCCGCCAACCCAGGCGAAGAGCTTCGCCCCCATGAACTGCTCCAGATTGAGCTTCGGAAGCTCGGGTGGTTTGGAGGCTTTCGGACGCGGAGGTTGAGGAGATGATGATGGTGGTGGCGCGATCTCGGGCTGCACCGCCGCACGAGCCATCAGCTCTCCGAGGTCGGATGGAGGTGGCGGTGGAGTGACGGGAAGCTCTTCTACTATCAGCTTCTCCACGACTGGCGGGATCACCGGAGGAGCGAAACGCTCCTGGGCCGCATTTTCCACGCGAGCGATGATCGGCACATCGGCAGCTTCGAGCGCCTCGATCCGCTTTTGCAGTCGTTGCTGCTGCTCCACCTGATTTGCCAAGGTCGCACGCAGTTGTCGGATGTGAGACTCCTGCTCGCGCATCTGAGCTCTGGTACCGCTGGCAATGATCAAAGCCGCGATAGGGGCAATGATGAATCCGATTAGGAGCAGGATGAGGAGCACTTCCATGGCAGGGACTCTGACAGACTCCGGGCCGCCTGGGAATCACGAAATCAACCGGGATGGTGCCTGCTGATGCGCTTCCACCACGCTGCGGCTTTGCAGTCGAACTCGTCCATGCTAAGAGCATTCCATGCCCGCCTACTTCGACCACAATGCCACCACGCCGCTGCATCCCGCTGCACGTGAGGCCTGGCTGCGGGCGAGCGAGAAGCACTGGCACAACCCCTCGAGCCTTTATCGCGAGGCTGGCTTCACCAGTCAGGCGATGGAATCCGCACGCGAACGCCTCGGCGATCTCCTCGGCGTCGAGCCGGAGCGCATCGTCTTCACCTCAGGGGCGACAGAGTCGAACAATACCCTCTTTGCCGGGCTGGCGAAATGTCTGCCGCCCGATGCCTGCGTGGCCATCTCCGCCATCGAGCATCCCAGCGTGCGCGAGGCGGCACGCGCCTGGCTAGGCCGCGCGCGGGTCATCGAGATCCCCGTCGATGCCGAAGGCGTGGTGCAGCCGGAAGTTTTGAAGAGAGTGCTCGTCGAGCAGCAGCCCGCGTTGGTCTCACTGATGGCGGCGAACAACGAAAGCGGCGTGCTCCAGCCCTGGCCCGAGCTTTTGAAGCTATGTCGAGAACACGGAACTCGCTTCCACTCCGATGTCGCGCAGTGGGTGGGCAAGCTTGATGCCATGGCGCTCGGCACCTGCGATTACCTCACCGGCAGCGGGCATAAGTTTGGTGGCCCGAAGGGCATCGGCTTTCTGGTGCTGGCGGATGAAGCGGAAGCCTTCCCGCTGCTCCACGGCGGCCCACAGGAAAACAGCCGCCGCGCTGGCACGGAGAACTATCCCGCTATCGAAGCCATGGTCACCGCACTCGAAGCCATCACGCCACGTCTTGGAGAAGTAGAGCGCGTGCAGACAACTCTGCGTGACGCCTTTGCCGAGCAGATGAAGCGCGACTTCCCCGGCCTGCGCGTGATCAGCGAAGGCGCTCCTCGACTCTGGAACACGGTGCTCCTGGTCATGCCTCAGCATTCGAATCTGAAATGGCTCACGCGCCTTAGTCGTGTGGGCTTCGCCATCTCCACGGGCTCAGCTTGCAGTTCGGGGAAGGAAGGATCGTCCGTCGTCGTGCAGGCGCTCGGTGCGGATTGGGAG
The DNA here is from genome assembly GCA_021151605.1 of Verrucomicrobiaceae bacterium. Classification (GTDB taxonomy): domain Bacteria; phylum Verrucomicrobiota; class Verrucomicrobiia; order Verrucomicrobiales; family Verrucomicrobiaceae; genus Prosthecobacter. The sequence goes on along the minus strand of JAGKWZ010000073.1, from coordinate 10,643 downwards.
GAGCTGCGGCGCGTGGTGCGCGTGAGTGGCGGCTGGGACACGACCGAGGCTGACTGGGCGGCGCTGGCGGAGGCCTTTGCCGAGGTATCTCGAGGTTTGGATGCACCCCAGGAGTAACTTTTCCAGCCAAGGCTTGCTGCCAAGGCCCGCCTTCCTCCATGATGCGCGGTATGATCCGCTGGCTCGTTCCCTTTTCCATTCTCACCGTCCTCCACGCCGCTGAGCCCGACACGCGCCTCGTCCGCGAGACCGCTGCACTCTCGCCGGAGCAGGAAAGGGCCGCGCTGCATGTGCCGCCGGGCTTTGAGGTCCAGCTCTTCGCCAGTGAGCCAATGATCAATAAGCCGATCAACATGGCCTTCGATGCTCGCGGTCGCCTGTGGGTTTCCTCCACTGTCGAGTACCCTTATGCCGCCGACAAATCCCGCTGGTCCGACCCGCAGGGAACTCGTGTCAAAGACAGCCGTGATGCCATCAAGATCCTCGAAGATACCGACGGCGATGGCAAAGCCGACAAAGTCACCGATTTCGCCGATGGCCTGAACATCCCGACCGGCGTGCAGCCCTGGCACAAGCCCGAGCACGAATCCGGCTGCATCGCCTGGAGCATCCCGAACATCTGGTACTTCGCTGACACAGACGGCGACGACAAAGCCGATGTGCGCGAAGTCATCTTCGGCCCGCTCGGTTATGAAAAAGACACCCACGGCATGTGCAGCAGCTTCCGCCTAGGCCTGGATGGTTGGGTTTATGCCACGCATGGGTTCAATAACACCAGCCACTTCAAAGTGAAGGATGGCAGCACGCTCGAACTCCACAGCGGCAATGTCTTCCGCTTCCGGCCTGATGGTTCCCGAGTCGAACCCTGGACCCACGGCCAGGTAAATCCCTTCGGCCTCTGCTGGGATCGCTACGGCAATCTCTACAGCGCCGACTGCCACAGCTCGCCGATCTACCAGCTCATTCGCGGTGCGCATTACCCGAGCTTTGGCAAACCGCACGACGGGCTCGGCTTCGCACCCGTCATGTGCCAGCACACGCACGGCAGCACCGGCATCTGCGGCATCGTTTATATCGACGGCGGTGTCTGGGGCCCCGAGTGGGACGACCACACCTTCGTCGGCAACGTCGTCACCTCGAAAGTGAACCACGACCACGTCACATTCACCGGCAGCACCCCGAAGGCGAACGAGAAGCCCGACTTCCTCACCAGCGACGACCCCTGGTTCCGCCCCGTCGATCTCCAGCTCGGCCCCGACAACGCCCTCTACATCGCCGACTTCTACAACAAGATCATCGGCCACTACGAAGTGCCGCTGGAGCATCCGGGACGTGACAAGGAACGTGGGAGGATCTGGCGGGTGGTGAAGAAAAATGACGCCGCTGTTCTGCCGTCCATCAAAAAACAACTCACAAACCCAGATGGTCTGATTGAAGCGATGGGATCACCCAATCTCACGCTGCGTGGCCTTGCGATTCGAGAAGCCATCCTGAAGCATGGAGACAATAAAATGGCAGCACTGTTGCGGCGTTTGCTTCAAGAGCCTGCGCCACAGCCCTCAACACGACTTTCTGCATTAGCAGCACTGAATCAGATCGACTATCGCAGTGCTGACACAATCGTTCGCAGCTCGGAGCTAGAACTTGTGGTCACCAATCATCTCGAAGCCGAGTATGAAACAGATGTTCACGTTAATCTCGCAATGGCATGGCCCATAGGCACTGCGCGCGAGCGACTGTCAGCAGTTGAAGCCGTCATTTTCCGGCCTACCAAGGAGGAAATACTGCTCATGGCACATGTTCGAGCGACGGATTCGTCAGGAGATATTTTACTGCACCACGGCCTTGATCTGGCTCTGCGCAGCGCCCTAGATGTATCGGGCGCTTACCAAGCATATGAGCTGCGAAAAGAAGGCCTGCGTGATCCCGGTGCCGACCGCGTTATCGCCCGCATCTCCAGAGCAGTCACAAATCCAGAGGCAAGTGAGTGGCTTTTGAGGTTTCTTAACTCCACCAATTCTGACCATGTTTGGGCCAACGAAATAGAGTTGAGCGAAACTTGGAAATCCATCAGCCGCAATGCGACATCGCTAAAGATGCCAGCAATTAGGCTATTGGTTTCAAGGAAACTAAAAGACAAGACTTTGAGTGAAGTCAGGTTGGTTGAAGCCATCTCCGACGGCCTCAGCGAGCGCGGCACTCCACCACCGCCGGAGCTGCTCACCTGGGCGCAGGAGTTGGCGGAGGAGATGCTGGTGGCGAGCTCGAAGAAGCCGGAGCCTGTTTGGACGCTGGTTCCAGCGGCAAAGCCACCGCTTTGGACGCTCAAGACACGCAAGTGCGCGGATGGCACGGAGGTGCAGGTGCTCCAGAGCATGGCTGCGGGTGGTGGTGAGGAAGAGAGCCGCACTGGCATCTTGCGATCCAAAGACTTCCCGGCTCCGGCGAAGCTCTCGCTTTGGATCAATGGGCATCGCGGCTTCCCGAAAGCAGAGGCACATGACAAGAATCTCGTCCGTGTCGTCGAGGCGAAGTCGGGCGAGACACTCGCCAGCGCCTTCCCACCGCGTGATGATGTCTGCCAGCGAGTGGAGCTCGATCTCGCGAAGCATGTCGGCAAAGCCGTGCGACTGGAGATCGTGGATGGCGATGATGGCAAGGCCTATGCCTGGCTCGGCATCACACGCATCGAGCCAGCGCTGGTGAGCGTGAGTGATTTCCAGACGGAGGACACGACTCGCGAGGCTTTGAAGCAGCTCGCCATCATGCTCCAGCACAGTGCGCCTGCCGCCTTGCGGGAAAAGCTGGCAGCCTATCTGCCGCCACGTCCGGCACCACCACCGCTGCCCGTTTCACCCAAGCAGCGGAAGCAGCTCGACACACTCATCGCCAGCCGCGTCGCCGCCTTTGCCAAAGCCAAGCCCGACCTCGAAGTCGGCTCCAACGTCTTCAAGATGAACTGCGCCGCCTGCCATCAGATCAAGGGCGAAGGCGGCCTCATCGGCCCGCAGCTCGACGGTATCGGCGTACGCGGCCCGGAGAGGCTGGCGGAAGATATTTTAGATCCGAACCGCAATGTCGATGCCCACTTCCATGTCCACACGCTGACGATGAAGGACGGCAGCACCTTCGCCGGCTTCCTGAAAGCCGAACTCGGTCAGATCCACCTCCTCGCCGATGCCGCTGGCAAAGAGCATCGCATCTCGAAGAAGGACATCCAGAAGACCGAAGTCAGCCCCATCTCGCTGATGCCACCGACGTTTGGTCAGACGCTGGATGAGGCGACGTTCATGGACCTGCTGGGCTATTTGCTGAGTGAGAAGGCAGCCAAATGAGCTTTGATAACGCCCAATTTCACATGACCCCCATCGACTTCGACGTCCATATCACTGAAGACCTACTTCGACGCGTTGCCTTGCGGCGTATCTTCCGACGCTGGCCACTCACATTGATCGCGACGCTGCTTATTGGCTACGGCATCGTGTTTGATCTTCGACGCGGACAATGGACCACACTTTCAACCTTCGGGGCCACGGCTCTCGGGTTTCAATGGCTGATATATATAGCCTTCTACTTTCGGCAGCGGCGAGCCATCGGCGACTGGGCACGCCAGCAAGGTGATAAACCCGTACATTACAGACTGAGTGATGAAACCATCTGCGCTCGATCTAACCTCGGCAGCAGCGAAGTGAAGTGGACGGTGTTTCGCGAACTCATCGAGCATGACGACTGTCTTTTGCTCGGGTTTTCCCGTGGCAATCATCTCACACTGACACGAGCCGATGTGCCTGCCGAAGCGCTGGAGTTCATGCGACAGAAGTTTCATGAGTTGAAACTACCCGTGAAGAAAGGTTGAGAGCACCCGCATAGTTCCAACAGCTCGACAGAGCTTATATGAAGAGCCGTATGACCTTCCGCTTCTTGCCTCACGCTTTCATCCTCAGTGCCGCCTTGGCCGGAACGGGACTCAAGCCGCACCCTCAAGCTCTTCCGAACATCCACCCGCCGGGCGAGGTGGACCGACCGGAGATGGTGAAGTTCATCGTGAGTGATCCGGCGACACTACCGGGGATCGTGGTGGATGAGACAGCGGCCGAGCTGGTGGGCGAGTGGCAGTATTCCACGCATACTCCGCCGTATGTCGGGCTCGGATATCTGCATGACATGAAGACGGGGAAGGGGACCAAGTCGGTGACCTTCACGCCGGAGCTACCGAAGGCCGGATGGTATGAGGTGCGGCTGGCGCATTGCTACAATGTAAGGCGCTCCACAAAGTCGCCGGTGACGATTCATCATGCGGATGGAGACACGACGGTGCGGATCAATCAGCAGGAGGAGCCCAAGCATGGGCGGCTTTTCCGCACGCTCGGGACCTTTCGTTTTGAGGCGGGTCGTGTTGGCTGGGTGCGAGTGTCGAATGACGGCACGGAAGAAGGAAAGGTGGTGATCGCCGATGCTGTGCAGTTTTTGCCAGTAGCAGGCAGGTAAGGCTAAGGAGCAGCGCGTTTCATTCCTCGACACGAACCCACAGGTGCCCCACGGCTCGCTCGCCGCGTTCGTTCGTGTGCTCGACGGTGACGAGGTGATCGCCGGGCTTCGAGAACGCATGCTGCGTGACCGCGTAGCCGTCTTTGGCGAGGGCTTTGACGTTGCCGTCGGACTTCACGGTCACTTTCGGGGTGCCGTCGCCGAAGTCCCAGGTCTCGCCGCCTGTGGTGCGGAAGGTGCGGACTTTGAAGGTGATCTCGGTGCCGGGTTTGATGCCGGTGGTGGGCCAGAAGGTTGGGTGAATGGTGGGTGGCAGGTTCTTTTCGTCGCTGCCCATGACTTGAACGATGGCGAAGTCGTAGCTGACGTTTCCGGCGGTGTCGGTGACTTTGAGGATCTCGCTGTAGGCACCGGGTTTGGTGTAGGTGCGCTCGATTTTCGACCCGGAGGCGGTTTGGCCGTCGGTGAAGGTCCAGTGGTAGGATTTGATGCTGGAGGCGGCCCAGGACTTCGACGCGTCGAGCGTGATCGTTTCGCCAGCGCGGATGAAATGATGCGGACGAGCCACGGCGATGATGGCGGGCTTGTGCTCGCGTTGGTAGGCTTCCCACGCGAAGGCATAGGCCTCCTGCGTGCCCCATTTGCCGGAGGGTTGGCGGCTTTTGATGCCGAAGTGCAGATGCGTCCAGCCGCCGCTGGCACCTTCCTTGCCGAGGATGCCGATGCGCTGCCCCATCTTCACGCGGGTGCCCATTTGAATGGCGGGATCAATCGTGTGCAGGTGGCTGTAGCGATAATACCAGCCGCGTTCATCGAGCAGATACACGACGTCGTAGCGCGGACGCACGGGCGTGAGCGAGTAACCGGGCAGCGTCTTTTCCGAAACGCTCACGACGAGGCCATCGGTGGCGGCGATGACCTCGGTGAGGCCTTCACAGCCGCCGAAGTCGAGGTCGTTGTGATAATAGATTTTCTTTCGGTCCGGCTTGTCGCCGCCATCGACGTAGGTCGGTTCGTTGGAGAATTGTGTGGAGGTGGCGAACCAGTGTTGTTTGAGCGGATAGACAAAGGTGCTCGGCTCGATCCACGGAGCGTTTTTCGGCCAAAGACGCAGTCGCGCATCCTTTTCGAGCCCCCATGAGTCCTCGCCGCTGTTGGCGTTGTAGCCGCGGGTGATGGGGCAGTCGATTTGCACGCCGCCGACGAGTTGCGGGAGGTTGTAATTCGCACTCGTGAGCCACTTTTGCTCGCCATTGACCTCGACGAGCACTTTGGCGTCGCGAACGGCCTTGGCCATCGAGTCAGTCTTTTCGTCGAGTTTCAGCAGTTTGACCGTCGCGATGCTTTGATCGGCCAAAGTGACCTCCACGGCCTCCCCGAGGCTCAAATCGACCGCACGGAGAGTCGGCGTGAGCGTCGGTTCTGGTGGTGCGGCGAAGCCAAAGGACGAAAAAAGCAGGCTGAGAAGAAGGAGGGACCTCATGCGAGGACTACGCGACACTCGCTGCGCCTATTGCTCCAAGCGTGATAGAGGTGGTGTGATGCTGGCTGAGCCTGGAGGCCGAGGTATAGAGATGGTGCTCCGCGACATTTCACCGGATCAAGATTCCCTCCAGCAAAGAACGGCGGATACCATCTAAAGCCTGACAACCCTCCGCTTCAAAAAGCCCCAAGCGAGTCACCGTGAGCGAGGAGCCATGCTCGGCTCGCCACCAATGCCAAGCTTCCTCCCAGTGATAATCACCACGTACAAACAACGCCACGATGAAACTGGCATCTGCGTAGTTCATGCCTCACCACGACGCATTTGAATCAGCAGGTCCACAGCTCCCACCCGACGCGGAGTAAGGCGTTTCGACGATGGGCCGAACTCTGCCGACAAGTTCTCAAAGGCATTCCCCTTGCGTCTGCCAGAGCCCGGCTTGCTTGAAGGCCGTGCTTTAGAAGAATGTGAGATCGTTTTCATGTCGGGATTCTAACCAACCCGCGGGGGAGAGGAAGCGGCGACCATCGTCGGGGTTCTCGGCGGTGATGACGAGACCGGCAGCGCGCAGAGCGACGAGGTGCTTGAGAGTGGCGTCGAGTTTCCTGCTGACATTGCTGGCGAGGACGGTGGCAGTGAGGCCTTTCCCGCATCCGGCGCGGAGGCATCGCCAAAGCCCACACGGAGCCGCCTTCGCCACACACGACGCTGGTGATGTCGGGATCGTTGTTGCCCTAGCGCAGCTCGCCGGTCTTCGCCCACGCGAAAGAACTCGCCCCTGGATTCTTCGCGTAGTTGCTGCCGGTGCCCTCGACCCACTCCTGCGTGATCGACGACACTGTCGTGCGCCGCAGCGGAGCCTCCGGCGAAGCCAGATGCACATGAAGCTGCGCTTTGACCACCTTCTTCCCGCGCAACGCCGCCGGATCGAAGTCGATGAGGAAGAATTCCTGAATGCCCTTAAGCTTCAGCCGGTGCGAGCCGCCATTATTCCCCTCCACCTCCTTCGAGTAAGCGGAGATCCACAGGTCACGCGAGACCTCGACGCGCTGCTGCGCGTGCAAAGTGAAGGCGGCGAAGAGGAAGAGTGCGATGCGTTTCATACGGCGGTTGGGTCGCAAGGAACGCCGACGATGCAGGCATCATGTCATCCGAAACATCAGCAAGCGGCTGAGTTTCGCCGACGGGCCGCGTATGTTTCGGTCCATGCTCCGCTCACTTTTTCTTCTCCTGACCACCACTCTCGCCGCCGCGCCGATTGAGCAGGTGTGGCTCACGCATGCCTCGAATGATCCATCGAAGATCGTCATCAACTGGGAGACGGACACGCCGGATGGCTCGGTGGTGGAGTTTGGCACGAGCGCGGTGCTGGGATGGCAGGTGAGGCTCGATGAGCAGGTCACGCTGCATCACGTCGAGATCCCGCTGGAGCAGCGAGACGTCGTGTATCACTACCGCGTCCGCAGCGGCGGCGATGCCTCGGAGGTGTTTCGCTTCAAAGGCTATCCGACGAAGGAACTGCGCATCGCGATGGTGGGCGATTGGGGCTTCGCGAAGGGCAAAGACCTCGCTTCACTGATGAAGGACGATCCGCATCTGCTCGTGACGCTCGGCGGCAACGTGCTCGATCTGCATGGCAAAGGCCGCGAAGGCACGAAGGCCTTCAGCGCGCTCATCGACCAGCATCGCGAGCTGTTTCGCTCCACGCCGCTGATGCCGATTTTGGGCAATCACGACCGCGAGATCACCTCGCGAGGCCCTAAGCCGCCCGCGCATGCCGTCTATGACGTCGAGGCGAAGGCGTATCGAGATTTCTTCGCGCTGCCAGACGTGGAGTGGCGCTGGCGCTTTGACATTCCGGACTTCAGCCTGCGCCTGCTGGCCCTCGACGCGAGCCACACGAAGGATCTAGGCACGACGTGGGAGACGAATCATCCCATCACCGCCGGTTCGGAGCAGCACGCGTGGTTCGCGAGTGAAGCAGCCCACAGCGATGCCGCCTTCATGTTCACGCTGAACAACGAGCAAAACACCCTCATGCGCGGCTACGATCAAAAAGCCTGGCTGCTGCTCTTCGAGCAGACCAGTGCGGTCTTCACCGGCTTCGGTTACTTCGCCGAACGTACCGAGTTCAACGGCCTGCCCTACTTCAACACCTGCCTCAAAGGCGATGGCGATCTCTTCAAAGACCCGCAGTCCCGCTTCAACGCTCGCGAAAATCATTACCTGCTTCTCACGCTCCGTGCCGGAGCTGAGACGATCACCGCCCAATTCAAAAACCTCCGCGGTGAAGTGCTCGACACGTCAGAGATCGGGAAGAAACGCATCTGGGTCTGTTCATGAACCGAACCTTCTCCGGCCGCCTCAGCTCGGACAAGATCAAGGCCATCCGCGAGCGCTGGCCGGGCAAGCTGGTCGTCAAAGGCATCGTCACACCCGAGGATGCGGAACTGGCTCTCCAACTCGGTGCCGATGGGCTCATCGTCTCCAACCACGGCGGCCGCCAGCTCGACGCCGGGGACTCCACCATCCGCTCCCTCGCGGCCTTGCAGCGCGAGTTTGGCAGCCGCACCACTTTGATGCTCGACAGCGGCGTTCGCAGCGGCCCTGATGTGGCTTGCGCCCTCGCCTCAGGGGCCAAGTTTGTCTTCATGGGCCGCAGCTTCATGTATGGCGTGGGCGCTCTGGGACCCCGAGGAGGTGATCACACCTTGATCATGCTCAAGCGCCAGCTTCGTCAGGTCATGGAGCAGATCGGCTGTGAGCGCGTGGCCGACCTGCCCAAGCATCTGCTGCCTCTCCGCGAATGACCCATGGCGGGGATCGTGCGGCGATTGAAGCTTTCGCCAACGAACTCGCGGCGGCGGCGAAGGACGAGAAGGCGGGGAATGTGGACAGCATGCTCATCAGCTATCGTGGCAAGCAGATCTTCGAGTCCTACTATCGCAGGGGTCGCGCGAATTTTCCGCATTACCAGATGTCGATCACGAAGTCCTACACCGCGCTGGCCGTGGGTCGTGCGATTCAGCTCGGCCTGCTGAAGATGGAAGACCTCGATAAGCCCGCAATCTCTTTCCTCAAGGAACTCGACAAGACCAAGCTCGTCGCAGGCGCGGACGCGATCACGCTCACCCAGGCGATGCAGATGAGTTCCGGCATCCGGCTCACCAAGGAGAAGGAGAAAGAGCTGATGAAGAATCCAGCGCAACTCCAGGGTGTTGGCGAGCTACAGGCGTATCTGCAACACAGTGATCCGATTCCGCCCATGCCGCACGATTTCAAGTATCAGGAGCCCGACACCGCCATCGCCATGCAAGTAGTGAACGCCGTGGCTCCCGGCGGCACGGAGGAGTTCATCAAGACGGAACTGCTCGGACGTCTCGGCATCACCCAGTATCATTGGGAACACGCCATCAGCGGCCTGCCGAAGTCTGCCGCCGGCAGCAGCATCCTCTCCCGCGACATGCTGAAATTCGGCCAGCTCATTCTCAACAATGGCAAGTGGAAGGGCGAGCAGCTCATCCCCGAAGCTTATCTCGCGCGAGCAACCACGCCCAGCCAGATCAACGAGCACTATGGCTTCCTCTGGTGGGTCGATGACTTCACCGTTGGCGGCAAGATCTACCAAAGCTTTCAAGGTCGCGGCGCAGGCGGACAGTTCATCTTCATGTTCCCCGAACTCGATCTTGTCGCCGTCGTCACCTCCCACAACAAAGGCATGGGCGACACGCTGCAAACCCAGCCGCAGCGGATCATTCCGGCGTTCGTGAAAAAATAGGCACCGGTCATCGGAGCAATGTCGTGAAGACGCAAACACTCGCCTTCCTCCACTCCTCGCTGTTGCTCAGGCCAACGACTCCAAGGCAATCCGCGTGAATCTCCCATGCCCGCCGCGCCGGACAACCACGACGCCCACGACTACGCCGAGCGCATCCACGAGCGGTTGCCGAGACGCCTGCAAGAGCTGCGGGAACGCTGTAGACTGAGCAAGTATGGGTTGGCTCGTGATATGGGCTGAGTCGCGAATACATCGGCAAGCGCAGGGCTGTGATGCCGGGCCTCTGGTGGGGTTCGCTCTCAAGGCTTCATCGAGCACAGGCTGATTTCAGCGAAGCCTCTGGTGTCGCCAAATTTAGCGCGCGCCAGAAAGAACCCAAAAACCAGTCTCGTTTAGTCACTGGTATGACCTCCTACCACAAACCTCCTGCATGAATCAAATCGATCTCCAAAACCGCATCGCCATCGTCACCGGCGGCGCTCGGGGCATTGGCCGCGCCATTGCCGAACGCCTCCTTGCCTCGGGAGCCCGCGTCTCACTTTGGATGCTGCGGCGCTCGCGCAGGCTTCGTCCGAGATGGGCACACCGGACACGGTGCACACTGCGACCGTCGATCTCGCAGACCTCGACTCCGTTCAGGCTGCCACCGCAGCCACTGTGGACGCGTTTGGAAAAATCGATATCCTTGTGAACAATGCAGGCATCACCGGTGGCAATGCGAAGACGTGGGAACTTGATCCATCCGACTGGCGGCGAGTGATGGAGATCAATCTCAACGGACCCTTTTACTGCTCCCACAGCGTGGTGCCGCACCTCATCACCAACGGCTACGGCCGCATCGTGAACATCGCCTCCATCGCAGGCAAGGAAGGCAATCCCAATGCCGCCCACTAC
>JAGKWZ010000409.1 GCA_021151605.1 Verrucomicrobiaceae bacterium | reverse complement strand
GGTGATGAGTTTGCTGTCGCTGCGGATGTGCCACTGCGGTTTTTTATCGCGAATGTCGAGCACGTAGCCGCGAGCGGGGCCGCCGTGGTGGAGGACGGTACCGTTGGCGGTATCGGGAAGGACCCAGGCTTCGACGGAAAGGGCGGCTTTGGACGGATCGAGCGCGGCGGCATCGGGGAAGAGCACGGAGCCGGGGATGGGCGCATTGACGGCCACAGCGGGTGCGGCTTTGCCTTTGCCCTTCTTTTTGCCGTCGCCCTTTTTCGCACCTTTTCCTTCTTTGACGAGAGCGGGAGGCTGATTGGTGAGCGGCTGACCATCGGGGCCGAGGACAAGGCTGTTGCCCATGCGCTCGGTGGTGGCTCCTTCGGTGGTGAAGGCCTCTTCGGGCGGTGTCTTCGGCGTGGAGAAGAGGGTGTACTCCATGGTGGTGGTCCACTTGTAGTATTGGGCCTCGCGTCCGTAGCTGTACACATTTTTGTCGTCGTGGACGAGGATGCGGCCTGCGGGGGCATATTTGCCGGCTTGATAATAACCGCTGTGACCTCCGGCGAAGCTCTTGCCATAGACCCAGTAGCTGCGGTGGAAGTTGGAGTCGTCGAGGAAGCCCATCGGAGCGAAAAGATGATCGCCTTCGCCTTTGTGTGCGCCGCCTTGTTTGTCAGCATCACCACTCACGGGGCCGACTTCGATGCGTTTGCCGTCCTCGATGATTTTTTGGGTGCGGAGGTAGGTCCACTTGCCGTCGCTGCTGAGGATGTCGTTGAGGGCGACGGGCATTTGCAGGGTCTTGTGGCGATCATTGAGGTCGCCGCCGGTTTCGGGGTCTTTGTCGTCGTAGTTTTGCTTCACCCGCATCTCGCCGGTTTTCGCGTCGAGTCGGTAAAACCACAGGCCGCCATCGAGGAAGCAGGAATGACCGGCGATGCAGCTCACGAGGCCGTTTTCGACCAACACACTGCCATGCACGGGCCACACGCTTTCCATCATTTCCCAGGCACCATGACTGAGCATGACGGGCGCGGCCTGGAAGCGCCAGATGAGCGCTCCATCGGTGGCGCGGACGCAATAGACCTGGCCGTCTTTGCCACCAAAGAACACGCGGCCTTTCCAATAGGTGGGCGGTGAGTCGATGCGGCCACCGGCGATGAAATGCCACGCAGGTTTGCCGGTGGCGGCGTCAAAGGCATGCAGCGTGTGCTTATCGACCTCGCTGACGAAGGTCAAGCCAGCGGCGGTGGTGGTCGTGCTAAGCGGTGGCGAAAGTTTGACCTCCCAGGCCATGGCGAGATCCTTTTTGAGATCGCTCTTTGCCGCGCCGCTGCGGGCGTTGTCGCTGCGATAGGTCGGCCAGTCTTCGCTGCTGGCTTCTTTTTCGTCGATGGCATCGGCATACGCAGGGCCTTTTACCAGGCGCTGATCATCGGGCGTGTTCGCAGGCATCGGGTAACGTGGGGCGCTGGCCATGACGGCCATGCCATCGAGCTTGGCCTCGGGGTAACAGGCGCAGTTATGGGGTCCGGCATAGGTCAGGCCGTTCGCGGGCATCACGCCATAAAGGCAAGCACCACGCACCCAGTGATTGAGGTCCCAGTGCTGCTTTTCCATATCGACATACTCGATGCCGGTGCGGCTGGGGATGATGTATTTCTCCGTCGCTTTGCCCATGTAGCAGCGGTGATGGAACCAGTAGGTGCCCTCCGGCACGTCGGGGAAGAAGCTCTTCTTTTTTTCACCGGTGAGCGGGTCAAAGCCGCGATACTCGCCGCTTTGATTGCCACTCGCATTGCCGGAATTCCACACGAGGCCCTGCGCCACGATGACGTCCTCTAGGCTGCGGTAACCGCTCTTTTCATGCGGCGCGGTCCAGATGTCTTTGCCCGTTTCGGCATTCATGCCCTTCATCGCGCCATCGCCACCCGCGTAGATGATCACATCGTTGTGCAAGAGGATGCGCGGGGCGAAATTGAACTCATAAAGCTGGCGGCGCTTCGTGGGATCGGTGGTGAATTTCACCTCGCCGGTCTTCACATCGCGAGCGGCGATGCCGTCGCCATTGTAATAGACGAGGCGTTTGTCATCGATGGCCAGCGTGACGGGCGCGATGCGGTCCTCCTGCTGCCAGAGCGTCTTGCCGCTCTCGGCGTCGATGGCGAGCAAGTTGCGCGGTTTGCCATCCCAATTGAACTCAGTGGTGACCCGCTGCTGATCGCTCTGCGCCTTCACGGCGAAATCTTTGTTCAGCACCCACGGCTCCTTGTTCACGAGAGCGAAGATCGTGCCGTTGCGCATGATGAGCTCTTCCGCGCCTTTGGTTTGCTCATACACGCGGATGACCTTGCCCGTGGCTCCATCGAGGCAGGAAATCGGGTCCGCGATGCCCATGGTGACATACACCTTGTCGCCAATCGCCACGATGCGGCGCGTGAGCTGCGTGGGGCCAGACTTCAACGGCCAAAGGTGCGTGCTCCACTCCGGGATCGGCTTTTTCCAAAGCACCGTGCCATTGAAGGCATCGCGAGCGATGAGCATGAACTTCGCCGGCATCAGGATCGAGATGCGGCTGCCCTCGTCGATGATGTAATAGATGCGACCACCCGCCGAGACCTTCGCGCTCACCGACGACATGCGGTCGTGATGCCGACTCCAGCGCGGATTTCCCACCCACTGCATCCGCGACGGCGGCCCCACGAGCAGGTCCTTCGACGTCGGGTTGCCCTTCGAATCGTAGGCGTAATGCGTCCACTCATCCATGTCCTTCGGCCACGCCTTCGTGATCTTTTCCCAGGCCGCGCCCTTTTTCACCATCGCCACGCCCAGCGGCGTCAGCACGCGGTCGATCTCCTCTTTGGAAACCGCCGCCGCTTCCTCGACGACGAGCAGGTTCACATAATTCTCGATGTAGGGCAGGTGTTTGCCATTCCACACATCCACCGCCACCGCACCGCTCACCCCGGCCTTGTAAATGGCATCGCGGATGGCGGGCACCTTGTCCGCCTCCTTCGTGAGGCCCTGAACTTGGTAAGAATCGTTCGCCCGGAGTTTTTGCGTCACCGAACCGTCTCCACAGCCCACATGGACCACAATGCCGCCTTTCAAGCCAGATTGAGCGAGGATGTCCGAGGCTTCGTCAGCGAGGAGCGGCGAACAGAGGGCGAGGAGAAAGAAGGCAAAGCGTTTCATGCGAGCGGCCTGAAACGCGGCAGGGCAGGGGAGATTTCATCCAAATGACGATGAGGGCACTTTGGGTGCGACGCTCGCATCTTGGCGATGACTGGCCCGATGTTGTTCCGGGCTTGTGAGGTATCGAGCTGAGTCGTTACCATCCCGTTATGAATCCAAATATTTGCCGGGCTCTCAGCACGATCTGCTTTCAGGCAGGCATGCTCTCTATCATCCTCTCGATCTGGATCTGGTGGTTCCTGAATGGAGAAGCTCCCGAGGAGCAAGCCCATGCCGAGAGGTTCGGGATCTTCGTGGGCTTGTGGGCACCGACGCTACTCATTCTCTCGAATCGCTTTGACCGTTACGCGGATAAGGCAAGACCGTTACCTGGGATGGCGTTGGACGAGTCCACGGACACGGAATCCTAATTTCTCGCGTCATAGGCTTAAAGGGCGCGCTGGAGGAATATCTGTTCTTCTTTGAGCAGGAGAATGGTGGGTATTTGCTCGGCAATCTGAAAGGCTGAGCCGACCTGCCCACTTACAGATAGAAGTCCTGCATGAACGGCGCGTTGGCCTGGGCTGAGCGCCTTGGGATCGGGGATGGTTTTGAGGTGCTGGCGGACTCCCGCTAGGTCTCCAAAACGGTATGCGGAAAGTGCACGACAAAGCTGGATGATGGAATCCTTCGAATCATCAGAGCTGGCCTCCAGCCGTTGCCGGTTCATCTCCAGTTTTTCGCCGTTAACGAGTTGGAGATAGATGGAGTCATTCCGATATTGCGGGCTTTCGGGTCGCAAGGCGGACAGCTTGTCGGTGGACTCCATGAGGGTAGTAATGTCCCGGCCGCGAAGGGCTGCCTGACGTAGCTTTTCGAGCATGGGAAGGCGGGACTTAGGCTGATGCTCGGCGAGGCCTTTGTAAAAGAGTGCAGCGATGTCCCAAATGCCTGCTTCTTCAGCAAAAGAGGCTGCAGCGGCGGCCAACGTAGGCTCACGTCCGTGACCAGTGGCCTCGTAGGCAGTGGCGAGATGTTGGCGGGATCGAGCAGTATCATTATCGATTTTCAGGGTGGCCCGCGCGCGCCAGAGGGAGATAAAAGCACTGGAGACCGCCATGCCTGCTGGACGGGAGAGCATTTTGTCCACTTCATCCCAACGCCCAAGATCGCCGTAGGCTTGGAGGTAAGGT
>JAGKWZ010000072.1 GCA_021151605.1 Verrucomicrobiaceae bacterium | reverse complement strand
CCTCAGCACGCTGCGCCTGCAAATCCCCGTCACCGAGCTCGAAACCGGCCTCGTCACCGTCGGCAAGCCTATCAAAGCCCAGATCGACGCTGTCGGCGCGACACTCATCGAAGCCAGCATCAGCCGCATCGCCTATGCGCTCGATCCCGCCACACGAACCATGCTCGCCGAGGCCGACCTCAAAAATCCCGACCTCAAACTCCGCCCCGGCATGTATGCGATAACCAAGATCGCCGTCGAAAAGCACGAGGGAGCCACACTGATTCCTGTGGGTGCCTTGGTGATGGAAAAGACCAACGCCTTCGTCTTCAAGTATGTTGACGGCAAAGCGATGAAAACCGCCGTGAAGATCAGCTTTAATGATGGCACGAACGTCGAAGTGCCGGAACTGAAGGCAGACGATGTGTTGCTCGTCCCTGGAACCGTTGCGCTGGCCGACAAGCAGGCCGTGACCGCTAAATGACGAATGAGTAAATCCGAATGACGAAAGAAGCCCGAATACCCAAATCCTGATCACAACCAGCCGCGCCATGCCCCTCGTCATTCGAGCTTCGTCATTCCTTCGTCATTCGAGCTTACTTATTCGTCATTCCTGGCTGCTACTTGCCTTGAACGCCTTCTCAGCCTCCGTCCACGTCGATCTTCTCACCGTCATGAAGCTCGCAGGCGCGAACAACGACGAGATCCAGCTCGCTCGCGTGAAGCACACGGAGACCATCGCGGAGTCGAAGCAGGCTTGGCAGCGGTTTTGGCCGAGCTTGAGCCTCGGCGTCGGTTATCGGCGGCATGATGGCAATGTGCAGGACATCGCGGGAGCGGTCTTCAATGCTTACAAGCAGCAATACACCGTCGGCACGAACATCATGATCGACTGGTCGCCGGGCGATCTCTATTACTCGGCGCTCGCGGCTAAACAAAAGGCACTCGCTGCCGAGCAGCTCGCCGAGAAATCCAGGCGCGACATCGTGACTCAGGCCACATCGCGCTACTTCGATCTACTGAGCACAGAGGCCAGCGTCGCCATCATCGAGGACGATCTGCGACTGACCCAGGACTACGAAAAGCAGCTCGAAGGAGCCGTCACGGCGGGCACGGCTTTCCGTGCCGATCTGCTGCGCGTCAAAACGCAGGTCTCACGCGCCAAGCTCGCCATTCGTCAGGAACAGGAGAAGCGCGACCTCGCCGCTGCTGCGCTGGCCGAGACTCTTCGGCTTCCATCCGAAACCGAACTCCGCCCCGCGAAGGCCGACCTCGTGCCTGTGCGACTGAATGGCAAGACCGGCGTTGCCACCATGATCACGCAGGCAAAGCAGCATCGCCCTGAACTCAAAGCCGCCGGAGCCGCAACCACGGCCGCACAGCTTGAAAGCGACCGCGCTCGCATCGCCCCGATCATCCCGAACGTGCAGGCAGGCTACGGTGCTGGCGGACTCGGCGGAGGATTTGGCAACAGCACCGCAAACTTCGACGACAATCAGGACTTCTACATCGGCCTCGGCTGGAGGATCGGCCCCGGTGGGCTCTTTGATAAACAACGCAAAGTTATCGCCGACGCCCGCGAAGAAGCCACCAATCTGCAAACCGAGCAGATCAAAGCCGCCATCGGGCGCGAGGTAGTCGAAGCCGCCGCGAAGTCCCAAAGCGCTCACGATCAGATCGCCATCAACGACGAAGCCGTCGCAGCCGCCGAAGAAATTGTGAAGCTCGCCAAGGAGCGTCAGGCAAGCCAGCTCGGCGTCGTGCTCGAGTATTTGCTAGCCCGCGAAGAGCTCACCCGGGCCCGCCAGAGTCGTGTCCAAGCTGTAACCGAGTTCAACAAGGCCCAGCATGAGCTGAAGCGAGCTGTCGGGAAGTAACTTGAGCTATTCGAACAACTCGGGATAGCGCGCATTCGCCATGGCGCGGCATTTGTCCAAACCGGTGCTCGTGCAGCCGAGGCTCATGACTTCCTCGGTCAGTGTGCGGCAGTCGGCGGCATTGAGCTGGCGGATGGCGTGCTTTACGCGGGGGACCTGACTGGTGGCGACACTGAGTTCGTCAAGCCCTAGGCCGACCAGCAATGGCGTGAGTTCGACATCGGAGGCCATTTCACCACAGATGCAGACGCGAATGCCAGCAACACGTGCGGCATCGACGGTCATGCGGATGAGGCGCAGCACGGCGGGATGGGTAGGCTGGTAAAGGCTGGCCACGCGCTCGTTCAGGCGATCCACCGCGATGGTGTATTGGATGAGGTCGTTGGTGCCCAGGCTAAAAAAGTCCACCTCGCTGGCGATGAGATCAGCCGAGACAGCAGCGCTGGGGATCTCGATCATGGCCCCTATGGCGATATCATCTCCGATGGGGACTTTTTCGTGCAGAAGTTCGGCGGCGCATTCATCGAGAAGTGCGCGTGCCTCACGCACTTCCTCCACACAACTGACCATGGGGAACATGATGCCGATGCGACCGTGCGCGGAGGCACGGAGGAGGGCGCGAAGCTGGCGGCGGAAGAGATCTTTCCGCCCCAAAGAGGCGCGGATGCCACGCCAGCCGAGGAAAGGATTCGGCTCGGCCTCGAAAGTCATGCGCGGGTCCATCTTGTCCCCGCCGAGATCGAGTGTGCGGAAGATCACCTCTCCGGGTGTCATGGCCTGCACGGCGCGGGTGTAGCAGTCAGCCAGCCAGTCTTCGCTGCCTTCAGGATCTTCGAGATGGAGGAACTCGGTGCGGAAGAGCCCCACGTGCTCGGCACCGCTGTCACGGATGGCTGCCATCTCCTCAATGAACTCGGCATTCGCACTGACCATGACCGTGCTGCCATCGGAGGTGATGGCAGGCTGGTGGCGTGTAGTGTGCAGCGCGTCTTCGCGTGCGTCCGACTGGGCCTCTCGGCTGCGATACTTCGCCAGTGTGGCTGCGGATGGATTACGGATGAGCAGACCTTCATCACCATCGAGCAGCACAGAGTCACCAGAGTGCAGTTCATCACAAATGTTGTGCATGCGCACGACGGCCGGCAGGGATAGCGAGCGTGCAATGATGGCCGCGTGCGAGTTCGCACTGCCCATCTCGATGGCAAAGCCGAGCACCTTCGTGCGATCGAGCTGCACAGTGTCCGAAGGCGTGAGGTCATGTGCCACGATGATGACTGGAACTTCGAACATCGGGTGATCCAGCATCTCCCCACGCAGGTGACGCATCACACGATGGGTCACGTCTTTGATGTCGAGGAAGCGCTCGCGGAGATAGGAGTCAGAGAGCCCGCGGAGAGCGTCCATGTGCTTGCACATGAGCCGGTAGTACACAGCGTCCACACAGATGAGCTGCTCGCGCACGGTCTTCTCCACCTGCTTGCGGATCGAGTTGTCATTCAAGATGAGCACGTGGGCCTCAAAGATGTCCGCCTCAGCGCTGCACTCCTCACCGGACATCGCCGTTTGCAGAGCCTCGATCTCTGTCTGAGTCACCTCGAGGGCGCGGTGCCAGCGGGCGAGATCACTCTCGACCTCTTCGGGGGCGATGGGGGTGGCGTCAGGCTCATCGAAGTGATCCTTCATCACATGCACCACGGCATGGGCGACGCCGGTGGAAACAGCGGTACCTTCCCAGATTTTTTCGGGTGCGATGGAGGCTTCAGACATGAGGCGCGGATGATGGGGAGCAGGACATCCCTTGGCAATCAAGAATCAGGCCAGAGCCGACGAATCCGTATCGACATCAATTTCGAGATTGGATAAATGGAACGGCATGTCTTCCATGAATCGCCGCCGTTTTCTCCAGTCCAGCGCCGCACTTGCTGTGCCTGCCATCGCTTCAGCGGTTCCAGCAGCCACGCGAATCATCGACACGCACACGCATTTCTATGATCCCACGCGTCCGAAGGGCGTGCCGTGGCCCGGGAAAGGCACGAAGCTCTACCGCAAGGTGCTGCCCGCCGACTGGCGCGTGCTGGCAGAGCCTCATGGCATCAAAGAAACGGTCATCGTGGAGGCCAGCCCATGGGTGGAGGACAACCAGTGGATTCTCGATCTCGCGACGAATGAAAAATGCATTGTCGGCTTTGTCGGCAATCTTGATCCGACCACGCCCGAGTTCGCGGCGAACGTGAAGCGTTTCGCCGCCAATCCCATCTTTCGCGGAGTCCGCTGGCGCTCGGATCTGGTGAAGCTGGATGCGCACCACGATGCCGCCGTCAAAGGAGCACGAGTGCTCGCGGACCACGGGCTCGAACTCGATCTCAATGGTGGTCCCGATGCCCTGCCTCGCGTGGCAAAGCTGGCAGCTGACATGCCCGCTCTGCGAATCCTGATCAATCATCTCGGCAGCAGCGGCGATCCGAAGTCTCTCAAACCAGAGTGGAAAGAGAACATCACCACCATCGCGAAGCAAAAGAACGTCTGGATGAAGGTCTCCGCGCTCGTCGAGCAGGTGAAAGGCGAGGAAGGCAATGCGCCGCGCGATGTCGGCTATTACCTGCCCATCCTCGATCATCTCTGGGAGAGCTTCGGCCCAGATCGCCTGATCTATGGCAGCAACTGGCCGGTCAGTGATCGCGCTGCGCCCTACGAGGTCGTGTTCGGCATCGTGCGTGATTACTTCAGCACGAAAGGCAGCGAAGCCTGCGAGAAGTATTTTTGGAAGAACTCGCGAGATGCCTATCGCTGGATTGAGCGCGGATGAAAAGACGCCCGGCCTTGCGGCGGCGCGTATTCTCCGCATGTCTGCATTCATGGACGAAGCCACCCTCCAATCCGCCCTCTCCAATCCTCAAAACCTCGGCGAAATGCCCGACGCTGACGCCGTCGGCACCGTCGGATCGCCAGACTGTGGCGACATGGTGCGCATGTGGCTCAAATACAAAGAGCAGGACGGTCGCAAGGTGATCGACAAAGCCAGCTTTCAATCCTTTGGCTGCCAGACCGCCATCGCTGTCGCCAGCCTCGCCACCGAACTCATCCGTGGCAAAACCAAGGAGGAGGCCCTGCAAATGAGCGCCGCTGAACTCAGCGCGCCGCTCGGTGCCCTGCCTCCGATGAAAATCCACTGTGGTCAGATGGTGGAAGGCGCGCTCAAAGCCGCCCTCGAAGCCGAGCAGGGCTCTGCCGCACCGGCACCCGCCACACCGAGCATCACCACAGGCCCCACTCTCGCCGATGCCCTGAATGCCTCCGGCAAGTCCGCCGGTAAAATCAAGATCGTGCTGCAATCCTGACCTCTCATGGCCCGCGTCGAAAAAGTCCCCACGGCTCCCTTCAGCCCCTTTTATGGCTGTGCCATCATGATCATGGCCGCGCTCACCTTTGGCGGCATCATTGGCTGGAGCGCCTACTCACTGTTTCAGCAGGACAAGGCCATCGCCGAGTTCGCGCAGGATCAGCCGCAGAAGTTCACCACCATCGAGCTGAGCACGGAAGCTAGGTCGGGTTTGGAAAAGAAGCTCGCGGATTTCAAAGCCGGCACTGTGCCGGAGATCACGCTTAGCATTGCCGAGCTGAACGGACTGCTCCTGCTGGCCCCTGACTCTGGCTACGGTGTTTACACTGAAATGCTGCGCTTTGACCGCACCGAACCGGAGAAAAATCGCGTCATCGCGAAGGTGAGCCTGCCGATGAACCATATCAAATTCTGGGAGGACAAAAAGCGCTACCTCAATGGCGAAGCTGCCTACGAGGTCATGGTGCATGAAGCTGGAGTGGATGCGAAGGTCGTGGATGTCAAAGTGCCCGGCAAGACCGTCGCTGAAGGTTTCATTGCAGGCATCGGCACCTGGACGCTGCTTGCTCCCTATCAAAAGATCGAGCCCATCGGCAATGCTTTAAAGCTCGTGAAGAAAGCCACGGTCACGGCTGCAGGAGTCACGCTTAGCACGAAGCCCTGAAAGTCGGCGAACGCAGGGGCGTTCTCAGCGGCCCATGAAGCGCACCGCCTTTGTCTCCAGCCTCCTCTGCCTCGCCACTACCTTCACTTTTGCCGCCGATGCCCCGGCCAAAAAGCGTGTTCTCCTGCTCGGTGACTCCATCTCCATGGGCTACACGCCCGTGGTTCAGAAGTTGCTGGCGGAGGAGATGACCGTCCTGCGCCCGATGCGCGGCACGAAGATGGAGAACTGCAGCGGCACCACCTCAGGCGTGGCCAACATCGACCGCTGGCTCCAGATCGACGGAGGCAAATGGGATGTCATCCATTTCAACTGGGGCCTGCACGACCTCAAGCACATGAAGGCCGATGGCAAGACGACCTCCGACCTCGCCTCTGACCCGCCACAAGCCACCGTGGAAGTGTATGGGAAGCAACTGCGGGAGATCGTGGCCAAGCTCAAAGCCACTGGTGCCAAGCTCGTCTTCGCCACCACCACGCCGGTGCCTGAGGAGCCGATGAAGGTCTATCGCAACAACGCCGATGTGATCCGCTACAATGAAGCTGCGTTGCGGGTGATGAAGGACAACGGCATTGCCATCAATGATCTCTACACACTCGTGAAGCCACGCATGAAGGAACTGCAGATCCAGCCAGCGAATGTTCACTTTGTCCCCTCCGGCTCCGAAGTCCTCGCCGCCGAGGTCGTAAAGGCCATCCGCGCCGCCCTGAAATGATGCAGGCTGCCGCAGAACAATCTTGAACGAAGGCGTGGCGGCGGTTGTATTCTCAGCTGCCATGCGTCGCCCTCTTCTTTATTCCACTCTAGCCATCAGCGCCCTCGCCTTTGCCGAGGAGCAGAAGCCCAAACCAGCCGAAGCCGCAAAGCCTGCCGAACAAGCGGCTGCGGCAAAGCCGGACCCGCTCGAAGCCATCAAAGCTGAGACAGCCAAACTCGTGGCAGAGAAGGAGAGAATCGCTGCTCAGATCGCCCTGGATCAGTCAAAGCTAGATGAAAAGCTGGCTCCCAGGAAGCGAGCCCTGGCCGAGATTCAAATCCAGATGGAGGAGATGAAAATGAAACTCGACCTCGCTGAAGCCGAGCGCAGAGCCAAAGATGATCCCATGCTCGTGGAATTGCGCCGGAAGAATGAGAAGCTGCTCATGGAGTATGGCATCGCCAAGAACGAAGCAGACATCGACGGCTTCAAGATGCGCCTCCAAGAGAACGGCGTGCGCAGCAAGACCTCCGCTCTGGCTTTGCAGATGGAGCTTCAGCAAAAAGAATCCGAAGCACGCAGCTATGCCGTGGGCAAAGCACCTGCGTATCCGAAAGACCCGCTCGTGGGCAAGAAGCTCGTCCTTTCCGACCGCACCATCGGGCTCAATGGCGTGATCACCCAGAGGACTGCTGACAGCGTGGCAGACCGCATCGCCTACTACAACAACCGAGATGCCGAAGCTCCCATCTTCATCGTGATCGATGACTGCCCCGGTGGTAGCGTCATGGCCGGCTACAAGATCCTGAAGGCAATGCATGGCTCCACCGCGCCGGTTTACACCGTGGTGAAATCCTTCGCCGCGAGCATGGCGGCATGCATCACCACGCTTTCAAAGAAGTCGTATGCTTATCCCAATGCGCTCATCCTGCACCACCAGCTCAGCGTCGGCGTGATGGGCAATCTCACGCAGCACCGCGAGAACGTGAAGGAGCTCGAAGAATGGTGGAAGCGTCTCGCCGACCCCGTTGCGCAGAAGATGGGGATCACGCGTGAGGAGTTCATCGCTCGCATGTACAAGGAAGCCTCCACAGGCGACTGGAACGAGTTTGCCGATGACGCCCAGAAGCTGAAGTGGGTGGACGTGATCGTGGAAGAGATCGAGGAAACCGCGCTGCTTCGCCATCCTGACACCGTTCAGCCGCAGCCAACGAACGCGCCAACGCGGATCTCGGGCGACCCGTTGACCTCGGCTGGCATTGTTGAATCCACCGATGAACGCGGCAAACCCATCTCCCTGCTGCCACGTCTGAATCCGCTGGATGCCTACTGGCTCTACAATCCCGATGGTTATTACCGCATGCAGTAATCCATGAAACGCAGCCACTTCGCACTCCTCTTCGTCGCCCTGCTGCTGATCGGCCTCGGCTGGTTTGGCTGGTGGGCTTTTGGTCGGTCGCCTCAAGACCAGCTCATGGCCCGCCAGACTGCGTTCCTCCTCGCCATAGAGGAACGTGACTGGGACGACGTGAAGGCCATGCTCACCGACGATTACATGGACGACTATGGGCATGATCGTGACAGCGCTGTCGAAGATGCACGGCAAGTGCTCGGCGGATTTCTTGCCCTCACTATCAAGCCTCAGATCGTGCAAATGCAGGCTGTGCCGGATCTCGGCATGGTGAAGATAAAACTCCGAATCGAGGGCAAAGGCCTGGGCTTCAGCGATGCCGTGATCTCGCAGGTGAACAGCATTGAGCAGCCGTGGTTCTTCCACTGGCATAAGAAGGGCCGCTTGCCGTGGGACTGGAAGGTCGTGCAGATCCACAATGATGGGCTGCATGTGCCGCAGCTTTGATTGCTCTCCGCTCAAGTCTGGCTTTATAGCATCCTTCACATGCTTCGCTTCCTCCTCAGCCGCGTTTTGCAGGGCATCGCCGTCATCCTCGGCGTGCTGTGCATTACCTTCCTGTTGCTGCGGATGGCTCCAGGCGGGCCATTCCAAGGTGAGCGCGTGGTCGCAGAACATATCCGTCAGGCGCAGGCGGCGCGCTATGGCTTCGACAAGCCGCTGCCTATTCAGCTTTGGAATCACATCGTCAGCTTCGTCACCTTTGATTTCCCCCCTTCGCCGATGATGCCGGGACGTGGTGTCGATGAAGTCATCGCCCAGGGATTTCCTGTCTCCGCGCAGGTGGGACTCGCCGCACTTTGCATCGCACTTGCTATCGGCATTCCGGTGGGAGCACTGGCGGCGTTGAGACCAAACACGCTGGAAGACCGCGCCAGCACGGTTGCTGCCACGCTCGGCATCTGCACGCCAAGCCTCGTGCTCGGCCCCGTGATCGCGCTGATCTTTGGACTGAAGCTGCGCTGGTTCAATGCCTCCGGCTGGTATGATGCCGATGACTGGGTGCTGCCCGCCATGACGCTGGGCATCATTTACAGCGCCTACATCGCACGCCTCACACGCGGAGGCTTGCGTGAAACACTCGCGCAGGAATTCATCCGCACAGCACGAGCCAAAGGTGCCTCCGAGACAGCGATTGTCTTCCGACATGCCTTCAAACTCGCCTGCCTGCCCGTGCTGAACTTCCTGGGGCCAACGGCAGCAGGATTGATGACCGGCTCTATCGTCACGGAAAGCGTGTTCCAGCTTCCCGGACTTGGTCAGCACTTCGTCGGTGCGGCGGTGAATCGTAACTACGAACTCGCGATGGCCACTGCTGCCTTCTACGCGCTGCTGATCGTCGCCTTCAATCTGCTCGTGGATGTCGTGCAGGCTATGTTGAACCCCAGGATCGGATTCAAGGAATGAGCCACTCCACCTCCCAGTCTCCGACTCAGCAGGCCTGGCAACGGCTCACGCGTTCGCCTGTCACCATTGCGGCCATGCTGACGCTGGCCTTCATGATCCTCATCTGTGCCGTGGGGCCGTGGTTTTCGCCCTATGGCGAGAGTGATCAGGATCTCGAACTTCGTGCGACCGCACCCAGTGCTCAACACTGGCTTGGCACTGATCCGCTGGGGCGTGATCTCGCCACCCGTATTCTTTTCGGCGGGCGAGTTTCTCTGCTCGTCGGTGTCCTCGCCACCGCCGTCGCTGCTGTCATTGGCGTGGGTTACGGTCTCATTGCAGGGCTCAGCGGACGCAGGACTGATGCGCTGATGATGCGTCTGGTGGATGTGCTCTATGCTTTCCCCTTCATCACGTTCGTCATCCTGCTCGTGGTTATCTTCGGCAGGCAGTTTGTGCTCATCTTCGTGGCCATTGGAGCGGTGGAATGGCTCACCATGGCGCGTGTCGTGCGCGGTCAGGTGCTCTCATTGAAGAATCTCGAATTCGTCCTGGCGGCACGGGCCAGTGGAGCTGGCTTCTGGCACATCCTCTTCAAGCACATGCTGCCGAACGTCATGGGGCCCGTGATCATCTACGCCAGCCTCACCGTCCCTGGCGTCATGCTGCTGGAGGCCATGCTGAGCTTCCTCGGACTAGGCATTCAGCCACCGGATGCGAGCTGGGGTGTCTTGATCAGCGAAGGGGCGGCAAGCATGGCCGTCCACCCATGGATGCTCATTGGCCCCAGTGTGTTCTTTACCCTCACGCTCCTGGCCCTGAATCTCCTGGGAGATGGGCTGAGGGATGCCTTTGATCCGAAGTCGGCGCGTGAGTGATCGGGCGTTGCACCGCCTCCAAAATCACCCCAAAATTCCTCACGACGCTCCGAGGCAAAATGAATAGCCTCGCTCCGCTTGCATCTACAAGCCACCGACATGGAAACCATCCCCACCTCATCCGCTCCGGCTGCCCAGCCCGGTCTCTCGACAAGGAAGATCCTTCTCATCATTCTAGGTGCCGTACTTCTGACGGCGGGACTCGCCGTCGGCGGCACCATCTGGTGGGTGAAGTACAACTTCGATCCGGCCCCCATGAAGCCCGTGGTGCTCTCCGAAAAAGAGCTCACCGACTTCGACTCGAAACTCGCCCTTTTCGGCGATCCCCCCATGGCTCCGGTCACCGTCAATGTGTCCACAGCACCACAGCAGCCGCCTCCACCACCGGCCATTCCTCAGGTCGAGCACGGCGCAGAGGACCGAACGATCATCATCACCGAGCGTGAAGTGAACGCCTACCTAGCCAAGCAGAACCTCGGCGAGCATGTGCAGCTTAGTTTCAGCGAAGGGAAGATCGCTGCAGGACTCATCATCATCGCTCCTCCGGACTTCCCGCTCTTTGCCGGGCAAAAGGTGCGAGTCCGCCTCACCTTCGGCAGTGGGCTGACGCCTGAGCACAAGCTCTCCTTCGCGCTCGATGACATCAGCGTCGGTGGCATCTCCATGCCAAACGCCTGGCTGGGCGACATCAAAGGCGAGGACCTCGTGGCCAAGAACCTGGAGTCCGATCCCGCTCTCCAGCGCTTCCTCGCAGGCATCCAGACCTTTGAGATCCACAACGGCAACCTCAAAGTCGTGCTGAACAAGTAGCCGACGATGTGTCGTCACAAAAATGCCCGCCGAGTGGCGGGCATTTGAAGTGGGAATCAGAATTGAAGAGCCAAATTAAATCGTCTTCCGCTTACGTTTCAGATGGAGCTGAGCAGTGCTGCGTTGGATCATCGCCATGACGGCGGCGACTTCTTCCTGCTGTTCGCCATGCTTAAGCGCGTCCAGGGAATGTTTCGCACGTTCGAGAGCTTCTTCGACAGCCTTTTCATCAATTGCGTCTGCATCAATGGCCATGTCGGTCAGAATACGGGCATAGCCGCCGGTGACTTCGACGAGACCTTCACCCACGGCCATCTCAGTGGTCTTGCCACCTTTGGTGATGCGCAGTTCGCCACACTGAAGAGTCGTCACCAGCGGAGCATGCGCTGGCAGGATGCCGAGTTCACCTTCAGCTCCAGGGAGGACAACGGTGTCCACCTCATCAGAGAAGATGCGGGCTTCGGGGGTGACGATTTCGAGTTTGAGAGGCATGGAAAATTCAGGTCAAGTGGTCAAGGAAGGGTCAAGGTGGTCAAGAAGAGGTCTCAGGTTCATGTATGATGCCTTGGCCTTCGACTTCTTGACCGGCTCGAACTACTTCTTCGGCACAGTGTCGATGCCGCCCTTCATGTAGAAGTTGGCTTCGGGCACATCGTCGTGCTTGCCGTCGAGGATCTCGGCGAAGCCTTTGACGGTGTCTTTGACGGAAACGTATTCGCCTTTGGTGCCGGTGAAGATTTCAGCGACGTGGAAGGGCTGGCTGAGGAAGCGCTGAAGCTTACGAGCACGGAACACGGTGAGCTTGTCGTCGTCGGACAGTTCGTCCATACCAAGGATGGCGATGATGTCTTGAAGGTCCTTGTAGCGCTGAAGCACGCGCTGAACGCCACGGGCGACGCGGTAGTGTTCTTCACCGACGATGTCTGGGGCGAGAGCTTTGGAAACGGAAGCGAGAGGATCCACGGCAGGATAGATACCAAGCTCAGCAAGGGAACGCTCAAGCACGACGGTGGAGTCAAGGTGAGCGAAGGTGTTGGCCGGAGCTGGGTCAGTCAAGTCATCCGCAGGAACGTAAACGGCCTGGAAAGAGGTGATGGAACCGCTCTTGGTGGAGGTGATTCGCTCCTGCATGGCACCCATTTCAGAGGCCAGCGTCGGCTGGTAACCCACGGCGGATGGCGTACGGCCCAGAAGGGCGGACACTTCGGAACCGGCTTGGGAGAAACGGAAAACGTTATCGACGAAGAAGAGCACGTCTTGGTTCTTCTCATCGCGGAAATACTCAGCCATGGAGAGGGCGGAGAGGGCGACACGGAGACGAGCACCTGGAGGCTCATTCATCTGACCGTAAACGAGGGCCACTTTGGAGCCGGGCTCGCTGATGTAACCACCTTGTGAGTTCTTGACCATGTCATGGCCATTTTTCTTCACCTTGATAACCTCGGACTCGATCATTTCGTGGTAAAGGTCATTACCTTCACGAGTACGCTCACCCACACCGGCGAAGACGGAGTAACCACCGTGTCCTTTGGCGATGTTGTTGATCAGCTCCATGATAACGACCGTCTTACCCACGCCAGCACCACCGAAGGCACCGACTTTACCACCCTTGGTGAAGGGGCAGATCAGGTCGATCACTTTGATGCCGGTTTCGAGGATCTGAGCGGATGGGTTTTGATCAACGAGCGCAGGAGCGGCACGATGAATCGGATAACGCTTCGAGACGGCAGGAGCGGCTTGGTCATCAATGGCGTCGCCAGTGACGTTGAAGATACGACCGAGGACTTCTTCGCCCACAGGAACGGTAATCGGAGAGCCCAGGTCGGTGACGCTGATGCCGCGCTTCAGACCTTCTGTGCTGCTCATGGCAACAGAGCGTACCCAACCATCGCCGAGGTGGCTTTGGACTTCGCAGATAAGACGGGCTGGTTTGCCGCCGAGATCATAAGTGATCTCCAGCGCATTGTAGATCTCAGGCAGCTTTCCGCTGGCGGAGAAATCCACGTCCACCACGGGACCGATGACTTGAACGATGTTGCCGATGTTGCTCATAGTGAGATTTGAGATCTGTGATTTGAAATTTGAAAATTACTCCAGTGCCATCTTGGCCGTGGTGATTTCGAGGAGTTCGTTGGTGATGGCGGCCTGACGGAGCTTGTTGTATTCGAGGCTGAGGTCCTTGAGCATTTGCTTGGCGTTATCGGTCGCGTTTTTCATAGCCACCATTCGGCTGCTATGCTCAGAAGCGCGGGCTTCGAGGATCATCTGGTAAATGGTGCCATTCACATACTGTGGCAGGACAGATTCAAAAACTACTGAGGCACCAGGCTCGAAAGTATATTGCGGAAGGTCGGCAGGATTCACCTCAGCCGAGGTTTCATCAAAACCGCGTTTTCCGCCGAGTGTCACGGGATTGACTGGCAGGATCTGCTCAATGCTTGGAACCTGCGTGACGGTGTTGATGAAGTTATTAAATGCGACGAGAACTTTCTTGTACTCGCCAGTCCTGAATTTATCCTGGATGAATTTGCCAACGCTGTGAACCTCTGGGAACTTCACAGGGTCTTTGATCGGGAAGTCAGCGATGAGAGACTTGCGGAGACGAGCCAATCCTTGGGCGGCTTTGCGACCGATGGTCACAAACTCGACTTCGCCTTCGAGGTTCGCGTTCACAACCTTCTTGAGAAGATTGGTGTTCAATGCACCGCAGAGGCCTTTGTCTGTCGCGATGACAAGAACCAAAGTCTTGTTTCCCTGCCCCTCGGAAAAGTAAGGGTGGATCCCTTCCTCAGCACTTTCTTTGAGGCTGACGAGGATCTTGTTCATCAATTCTGCATAGGAGCGTCCATTAGATGCTTGATCCTGTGCCTTCTTCATCTTCGCCGCCGCAACGAGCTGCATGGCCTTGGTAATCTGGGCCGTGTTCTTGACCGATTTGATTCGGCGGCGGATGTCGCGGGTGGAGGGCATAAAGCAGGGAGCGGAAAACTAAAAGCAGGGAGCCAGAATTACTTACTTCCAGGAGGACTTGAAGTCATCAAGGGCGGTCTTGATATCGCCTTCGACGTTGTCGAGTTTCTTCTCGTTGGCGAGGGTGTCCACGAGGGTGGACTTGCGCTCGGTGAGGTAGGTTTCGAGCTTGGACTGGAATTCCTTCACTCGGTCCACAGCGACGCTGTCGAAGTAACCCTTCTGCATAGCGTAGAGGGTGATGACCATGATCGGCAGGCTCTTTGGCTGATACTGCTGTTGCTTGAAGAGTTCCACGATGCGAGCACCGCGATCAAGTTTGGCTTTCGTGCCAGCGTCGAGGTCGGAGCCAAACTGAGCAAAGGCAGCGAGTTCGCGGAACTGAGCAAGGTCGAGTTTTGTGGTGCCAGACACCTTCTTAATGGCCTTCGTCTGAGCGGCGGAACCCACGCGGGACACCGAAAGACCAACCGAAATGGCTGGGCGGATGCCCTGGTAGAAGAGGTCGGTTTCGAGGAAGATCTGACCGTCGGTGATGGAGATCACGTTCGTCGGAATGTAGGCGGACACGTCGCCGGCCTGCGTTTCGATGATCGGCAGGGCGGTCATGGAACCACCACCGTAGTTTTCATTCACGCGGCAAGCACGCTCAAGGAGACGTGAGTGGAGATAGAAGACGTCACCAGGATAAGCTTCACGACCGGATGGGCGCTTCAAGATGAGGGACACCTGACGATAGGCGACAGCCTGCTTGGAAAGGTCATCGAAGACGATGAGGACGTCCTGGCCCTGGTCCATGAACCACTCACCGATGGCGCAACCGGTGTAGGGGGCGAGGTATTGGTTCACCGCAGAGTCGGAAGCGGAGGCGTTGACGACGACGGTGTATTCCATCGCACCAGCGTCTTCGAGGGTCTTAACCACACGAGCGACGTTGGACTGCTTCTGACCGACGGCGACGTAGATACAATAGAGAGGCTTGTGATCAGCCAGCTTGCCTTGCTCAGCTGCTTTGTTCTGCTGAGCTTGGGAAATGATGGTGTCTACGGCGATGGTGGTCTTGCCGGTGGAGCGGTCACCGATGATCAACTCACGCTGACCACGGCCAATCGGGATCATGGCGTCGATGCTCATGATGCCGGTCTGCACAGGGACGGACACAGACTTACGGGCAATG
Source organism: Verrucomicrobiaceae bacterium (assembly GCA_021151605.1). GTDB lineage: Bacteria > Verrucomicrobiota > Verrucomicrobiia > Verrucomicrobiales > Verrucomicrobiaceae > Prosthecobacter. The sequence continues at coordinate 6,310 of JAGKWZ010000072.1, read as the reverse complement.
ATGCCAGGGGCGATCTTTTCGACCGGATACTGGGCGTCACCTTTGATGTCACCTTTGCCATCGACCGACTGGCCGAGGGCGTTCACGACGCGACCAAGAAGGCTCTTGCCGACAGGAACGGAAAGGAGGCGTCCGGTGGTTTTGACTTCGTCGCCAGCTTTGATGCTTTCGCCAGAGCCGAGAAGCACGCAGCCGACTTCGGTTTCTTCGAGGTTGAGCGCCAGGCCGTAGAGGCCGCCTGGGAACTCGATCATTTCATTGAGCATGACATCGCTCAAGCCTTCCACTTTGGCGGCGCCGTCACCGATCTCGCGGACAACGCCGACGTTGGACTTGGTGACCGCCGTTTTGAGTCCGGCGATTTGGGATTCGATCTCCTGGAGGATGTTGCTCATGGTAACTACTGGTTTTGGGAAAGGGCTTTGGAACTCGGACGATTAGGAAAGGCTTGCTTTGAGGGCTTCGAGGCGGGCTTTGACTGAGCCATCCCAGACATCTGAACCGACTTTAACACGGATGCCACCGAGAAGCTCGGGGCGGACTTGAAACTCAAGGGAAAGCTCGCGTCCGTATTTTTTGGATAGACTTGTTTTCAGGCTGCTTTGCAAAGCGGCATCCAACGTGGAGGCACTTTCGACGACGGCATGCTGTCTATCAATCTCAGCGCGGACGAGAGAACTGAAGTTGTTCAGGATGCCCATGTAAGCGCGAGGCTTGGCAGCGGCCACTTTAGACACCACGGAGCGCACACGCGACTCGTCCAACTTGCCATCGACAAGGCAGGCTTTGAAAAGCTGGCGGGAACTGCGGCGGGCTTCCTTGCTGATTTTCATGGCGTTGGGCGGTGCAGCGGGAAGGAATTACAGGGAAACCTGAGCAGAGGTTTCCTGATTGATGCGGGTTTGATCGTCGGAATTGAGGACCTTGCCGGTGACGCGGCTGGTGGCGTCGGAAACCATGCGACCGAATTCGCGCTTGAGCTGGGCCATGAGCTGTTCGTGCTCCAGAGATGCAGCTTCACGAGCCTTGGCGATGATCTGATTGGCCTCGTGGATGGCTTCTTGCTGACGCTTTTCAGCGAGAGACTTCGCACTGTCTCCAGCCTCTTTGATCATGCGGGTGGCGTTGTCGTTTGCCTTGTCGATTACGGATTTGGCGTTCTTCTCGGCTTCGGCGAGATCTTTGGCGATCTTTTCTAGCTTCGCTTCACCATCGGCGATGCGCTGGCGGCGCTGCTCAAGCATGGCGAGGATGGGGCCAAAGGCGAACTTCTTCAGAATGGTGTACACCGCCACGAAAATGAGGACCTGGGCGATGAACTTTGGCCAAGCGAGGCCGAATTTTTGCACGATTTCGTCCACCTGACCGGCAGCGATGACCGGGACGATTTTGCTAAACATGGGGGAGAGAAGTTCCATAGACTGAAGGTGGACGAGAAGGAGTGCGAACTTGCGAAAGGGAAAGGAAAAAATTGCGGCGGCGGGTCACTCAGGGAGACCCGCCGCTCGCGGGAGACTTACTTGCTGACGAAGAAGGCAAGAATGCCGAGACCTTCAGCGAGGGCCATGGCGATAATGCCGAGGGTCAGGATGTTACCGAAAGCGCCAGGATTGCGGCCGACGGCTTCCACGGCCTTGGAGCCGATGAGGCCCACGCCGATTGCAGCGCCAGCGCCACCGATGGCCTGGGTGATGTTGCCGGCGATACCGGAGGCTTCAGCGCCATGAGCAGCAGCGGCTTGCGCCATCGAGATGAGTTCCATTGTCATAGTAGTATTCGAGTTGGTGTTGTTGTTTCGACCACATCCACGCGTTGCGCATGGTCCTGCGGGCAAAGGGATCAGAAATTAATGATGGTCGCCTTCTTCATGACCGTGATCGTCATGGGTAGTGGAGAGCTGGATGTAAACCGAGCAGAGGAGGGTGAACACGATGGCCTGGAGAAGGCCGACGAGAAGCTCCATGAAGTAGAAAGGGAAGGGGAAGAGCACGGCGCCGATAAAGCTCCAAGGCATACCAGCTTTGTCGAGCAGGCCACCCAAGGTGTGGAGCACGCTCTCACCGGCGAAAATGTTACCGTAGAGTCGGACTGAGAGAGTCATCGGACGAAGAACGATAGAAACGATTTCGATGACACCCACGAAGAGGAACACCGCTCCGACCACCATGCCCATAATACCTTTGAGGCCACCTTTAGGACCGAAGGTGTGGACGATGAAGCCCCAAACGCCGACTTCCTTGATCGTGAGAACCAGCCAGACGAGGAAAGCAGACACCGCGAGAGCGAGCGTGGCATTTAAATCAGCCGTTGGCGGGCGCAGAAGCGGGTCGTGAGCGTCAACAATGCTGAGTGGACCAGTAGACTCACCAAAGCCGATCGTGCCAACTCCAGGAATCAGGCCAAACCAGTTGGAAACGAGGATGTAGATGAAGAGGGTTCCGAGCAGCGGGAAGGCAAGTTTCGCCTGCTTGTGGCCCACAATGCTCTCCACGCGACCATAAAGAAACTCGATGACAAACTCGAAGAAGTTCTGAGCCTTGTGTGGCACGAGGGTCATGTTGGTCGTTGCCTTCTTCGAGAAGAAGAAAACGATTCCGAGGACACAAAGGGCAACGATCACCGAATTGGTGATGAAGCTCAGAACATCAGCCCCAAACAGCTCCGACGCCTTGGCGCTGACAGCGAGCACAGGCGAGAAAGGGAGGGAGGTCAAAGGCAATGCCATACGTGGGTGGGTCGGGAAGTTTGCGAGGTGGTTTTTAGCCGGGGGGAGGAGAGAGGCAAGGTTTATTTGTGAAATTTTTCACAAAGTCGTCCAAGCCTTGATTTTAAAGGCTTCCAGCGTTTTTGGCCTCTTTCTTTTTGTTCGGCTTTATTGAGCATTCACACCCCCCTCCACACCCTGTCTTTTTGCCCCGAAAAGCCCGCCAGACAAAGATCCCAGCCGTCAGACAGACGACTGCTAAAGCTGTTACGGACTGGTATTCGGTGGACATGGTGGGCGGCTGATTAATACCCCAGCGCGGTGCCGATCTGGAAAATCGCGAGGGCGAGCACGTAGGCGGTGCCGGTCATGGCGGCGAGCTGGAACCACATCCAGCCCCAGGAGCCGGTCTCACGCTTCACGATGGCCATGGTGCTGACGCACTGCATGGCGAAGACGTAAAAGACGAGCAGGCTGATGCAGACGAGCGGGGAATAAACGGGCTTGCCGTTGGCGCGAGTCTCCTGGCGGAGGCGATCCCGCAGCGGGGTCATGTCTTCTTCGTCCTCGGACTGCACGGCATAAACGACGGCCATGGTGTTCACGAAGACTTCACGGGCGGCGAAGCTGCCGATCAATCCGATGCCGATCTTCCAGTCGTAGCCGAGCGGGGCGATCACGGGCTCGATGAGATGCCCGGCCTTGCCGGCGATGCTTTGCTCCAGACGCACGGAGGCATCGGGGGAGTCGCTTTTCGGATAAGTGGAGGCGGCCCAGATGAGGATGGAGATGCCGAAAATGACCGTGCCAGCCCGGAGGAGGAAGGCCTTCGCCCGCTGCCAGACGAGCAGCAGGATGCCTTTGATGGAGGGCATCTTGTAGCTGGGCATCTCCAGGATCATGGGCGCATTGGCCCCACGCATGACGCCTTTGTTTAAAACCCAGGCGAAGCCAAAGGCTCCAAGTGTGCCGAGGGCGTAGAGGCTGACCATGATGCCTGCTTTGGCCCAAAGGGAGACGCTGTCCGGCATGAGGGCGCTGATGAGCAGCAGATACACGGGAAGCCGGGCGGAGCAGCTCGCCAGCGGGGCGATGAGGATGGTGATGAGCCGGTCCTTCGGGCTATCAATGGTCCGTGTGGCCATGATGCCGGGCACGGCGCAGGCGTAGGAGCTGAGGAAGGGGAGGAAAGCCTTCCCGTTCAGCCCGACCACGCTCATCAGCCGATCCATGATGAAGGCCAGCCGCGCCATGTAGCCGGTGTCTTCCATGATGCCGATGAAGAAAAAGAGGATCAAAATCTGCGGCAGGAACACGACGACGCCGGAGACGCCATTGATCGCACCATCGACGATGAGATCGCGCAGATCCCCCGGCGGCATGACGCCCGTGACCCAGCTCCCGAGAGCGGCAAAGGCGGCCTCGATCCAGCCCATGGGCCCTTCGGCGACCTTGAAGATGAGGTAGAAAAGGAAGACCAGGAAGGCGAGCACGAAGACGCCGCCGAATACGGGATGCAGGAGCCAGCGATCCAGCTTCTGGGTGATCGTCACGGGCTCCTGATCCGGGCGCACGAGCACCTCGCGGCAGAGTTTTTCGATGGCGGAGTAGCGGTCGTTGACGAGCTGATCCTCCCAGCCGGGGTGGGCTTTTTCCAAAGCGGCACGGCCTCGCGAAATCTGCCCAAGCTGGGTGTCTTTGATCCCGGCGTGGAGTGGATCGTGATCGGAAAGCAGGTAGAGCGGCTCCAGCAGGGAGCTTTTCTCCTGCACGGCCCCGGTGAGCACCAACTCGGCCCGGGTGGCGAGCACGGAGGCGCGGATTTCCTCCGGCAGCGGAGCGGAGTGCCAGCGCGGCTGGGGCAGGTCCTCGCGGCTCATGGCGGATTTCAGCTCCAGCAGACCTTGGCCCGAAGTCGCCTGCATCGGGATGACGGGCACGCCGAGCTCATCGGAGAGCTTTTTCACGTCGATCCGCCAGTTTTTGCCCTCGGCGATGTCGATCATGTTCAGCGCGATGACCGTGGGCAGGCCGAGTTCCAGGATCTGCGTGGCGAGGTAGAGATTGCGCTCCAGGTTCGCGGCATCCAGCACGAGCACGACCTTGTCCGGCTTCGGCGTATCGCTACGGCGTCCTAGCAAAACATCCCGCAAAACGGCTTCGTCCGGGCTTCTCGCATTCAGGCTGTAGGCTCCGGGCAGGTCGATCAGGCGGAGCTTCTTGCCGTGCTGGCTCCAGCATTCGCCGATCTTCTTTTCCACGGTCACGCCGGGGTAGTTGGCCACCTTTTGGCGGAGGCCGGTCAGCAGGTTAAAGAGGGTGGTCTTGCCCGAGTTCGGGTTGCCGACGATGGCAAGCAGCGGGGAATCAGGGGCGCTCATGCTTCAGCCGGAGTGACTAGAATATGCTCCGCCTCATGATTGCGCATCGCCAGGTGGGACCCACGCACGGTGATCTGGATCGGCTCCCCCAGCGGTGCCCGGCGCACGACCTCGACCTTGGCCCCAGGTGTCAGACCGAGTTCGCGGAGGCGGGTCAGACCCGCGCGCCCGGTGGGCAGGCTGTGGATCACGGCGCTACTACCGACCGGAAGAAGGGCCAGGGTGGAAGGAAGATGCATGGCGGGGTGCAATTGAGACGCTGTTTCAACGCACGGTTAGCGGCAGCCCTTTCGTTTAGCAAGCGGCGGAGTTTGGCAAATTCAGAGCCGATTCTGCCTCTTGGCCGACCCTTCCGAGCTAGAAAACCCGATTTACGCCAGCCATGCGTCTCGATGCTCAGCCACGAAGGCATCGTCATTCAGGTGCGGATAGGCGGCATAGACACGGTCGATCTCGGCCAACTGCCCGGTGCTCAGCGTTTCGTGCTCATCCAGGCACCACAGCCCTTCCAGTAGCCCCTGTCGGCGCAAAACCTCGTGCAGTCCGGCGATGCAGCCCGCGAAACCATTCGCCGCATCAAAGAAGGCCGCGTTGCTGTCCGTGACCTCAATGGCCAGCCGCAGCATCTCCGCCGGGATCGGCTCCCCGCTTTGGCTGAGTTTCCGGCACTGATCATGCAGCTCGACCGCCCGCCGAGTCCAGACCGACCAATGCCCCAGCAGCCCACCGACGATCCTTTTCTCCTGGCCGCCAAACCGATGCGGTGTCAGCAGGTCGAGCACGATGTTGTCGTCATTCCCCGTGTAGAGCGCGATGTCCTCCCGCCTGGTCTCGGCCACCGCGCGGATGACATCCAGCGTCTGGTAGCGATTGAAGGGAGCCATCTTGATCGCCACCACGTTCGGAATTTCGGCAAAACGTCGCCAGAAGGAGAAAGGCAGCACACGTCCGCCGACCGCCGGTTGCAGGTAAAACCCGACCACAGGGATTACCTCCGCCACCGCACGAGCATGATGGATCAGCTCATCCTCCGTGGCCTCACGCAGCGCGCCGAGACTCAGCAGCCCCGCATCATAGCCGAGCGACCGCAGCAGTTCCGCCTCGGCCACCGCCTGACCGGTTTGACCACAAATGCCGCCCACTCGCAGATGCCGCCGCCCATGCCTGCTATCTGCTGCGCGAAGCTCCTCCGCCGCGACTGGTGGCGAGCCCGTCTTCCCCACCA
>JAGKWZ010000408.1 GCA_021151605.1 Verrucomicrobiaceae bacterium | reverse complement strand
GATAAACTTGCCTCCCACTACCTCGCTCTCATTCAATTTGCGTCCGTCATCGATTGGCTTCGCTATGGCTGTTGAGGGTTTTCAAACACGACCTAGGCTTAATGCTTGTTGAAAACCCCCAAATGAATCAAGGGGATCAGCCCGAACATTAGTTGCTGTTGCGGCCAAAAGCCCATTTGGACTACCTCGATACAGATTGTATCGCTGATTTCCGAATGGCTTGTTGAAAGCCAGGACATCTGTGTAGCCATCTTGGTTAACATCGACAAACAGATGCAGCATACCATTCCGTAAATCGTCCCCTGTTAATGGTGGGACAACCGATTGATTTGCTCGATAAAATGTCACTGGGGCTAGATTTGGCCATTCAAACTGCACTCCAGCGAGCGTGGTCGATCCTTTGGATTCCGTCACGCTGATTAGTTGCGTTGTTGAAGAAGCATAAGTCAGAAGATAGCTGCGGACTTCTTCAGATGGATTTCCTGCTGACGTCCTAATACTGTGAAGGCGTTTCAAACTGCGAATAGCAAAACCACCAACAAACTTGAGGCTACTCTCGGGACGATCTTCGTATTCAAAAGCAACTCTTTGGTTAGCCGCTAAGCCGCTCGCCGAATTGTCCGAGTAAGCAATCGCGGTCACTAGCATCTCTCCTCGCTGCCGAGCTGTGTCATCGTAACTGAAGGACATCGAGTTGCTCGCAGTGTCAGTTATTCGCTCAATCGCCCAAATGAGCACGGAAGTGCTGCTTTCAGGTTTGATGCGCGAAGTAGTATTCAGTCCAAACTCCATCTTCAGCCCCGCCTTCGTCTCCACCTCCCAGCGCTGCGGTCCGCTGCCTTCGGTGCCGTAGCTGCGGATTCGCGAGGTGGGATCAAACTCCAGGCGATACTCGGTGCCGTCTGCGCCATCGGCTCCGTTGATGGAGATGAGGCGCTGGCCGTCGAGGGCGAAACGGTCGTTGGCATCGAAGTTGACGCCGCCCTTGACGCCATCCTGCGCGACGGTGCGCCCGACGCGGCTGATAGTGCTGAGGCCGCTGAGCGAGAAGCCGACCCCGAGAGGGCCATTGCCGCCCTGGCTGGAGTAGTTGATGGAGAGCTTTGGCTGCATCCCTGCGGTGCCAGGGGAGACGACGATGGGGATGCTGATCTGCGCCGCGCCAGTGTCTGAAACGCCCGTCTCCACCTGGGTGTAGCCGGAGTCGGTGCCGGGATGATCCGGCACGGCGGCGATGGCGGCGGTGGTGAAACTCCAGGTGGCGGATTGGCAGCCGATGGTGAGGGTGTAGTTTCTCGGGACTCCGGCGGTGCCAGGTGCGGTGGCCTGCATCCAGAGGGTATCGCCCGCTTTCACCGTAGCGGTGCTGCCGGTCTTGGCGATGCCATTGACGAAGAGGGTGACGCCTGCGGGGATGTTCAACGTGACGTTTCCCGCGAAGCCGCCGAGCACGATGGCACTGGACCGGGCGGTGGAGCCGGTGGTCACGCCGGGCTGACTGGTGAAGCTGAAGGGATCGACTCCAGGGCTGGTAACACTGCTGCCGCGACGGCTGACGGACAGCCTCATAAACGCAGCGCTGCGCACGGCGAGGGACTGCACATCAATGAAGTGCATCTGGCGCAAGCCACGGAGGAGATTGCCAGTTTCCTGCGTCCAGACATGCGGATTCGCAGGCGGTGGTAGATCAAAATTCACCGGGGCATCTGGATACCAAGACACCAGATTATCTGAGGACTGGCAGGTGATGCGCAGGTCCGGGTCATCCGTGCGCAGCCACGCGAAGAGCTGCGGGTAGCGCGAGCTGAGCGCCCCAGAAGGCGGCACGGTGAACTGGTAGCAATCACTGGCCGGATTGTGCCGCGTGGGATCGGTATCGCAGGCGTATTCGAGGAGATTTAGAAGGCCGTCGCGGTCAGGATCGGCGTTTTCTCCCCATGTGGTGGCTTTGGCGGATGAGTTGCCGACGGTAGTGCTGCCCCATTTCGAGGTGGCCCATTGGAGGTATGTGTCGGTCGCGGCATGCACAGAGGATGCAGCGAGGAGAAAGAGGATGGATACGAGCGTGCGCATGGGGTTGAGTCGTGAGCAGTGAGAAGCGGGCGGAGGTCCAGTTTTCCGAAAGAAAAGCCTATCATCGGGCAATCGACTAACTTTCAGACTGGAATGAATAGGAATAGCCTCCCTCCTTACCAGCACGAGAGTGTGACAAGTGAGGTCTGTCCGTAGGATCGTTTGCCAAAACGAGAATGCCGCACCGCAATCGAGCGCTTGCGCCTACATCAACCGCGCATGAAAAATGCGGGCCATGATGGCCCGCATTTCGTGGTGGGGAAAGTGAAACAGACACTCCTGTCTGCTACTTTTAGTCACTGGGAGGTCCAGACAAGAATGTCTGGATCACTTGGCCGGTGCTGCGGGATCGGTGCCGTGGTCTTTTTTGTCATCGCCTTTGCGACGGCGGCGGCGGATGTGGGAGGCGGTTTGCCATTCGGCGGAGTATCGGGAGATTGTGCTACCGCCAAGACGGAGATGGCAAGGGTGGCGAAGGCGATGAGGATGGACCGTTTCATAATGGGCAAGGTGCGGGATGGTCCAAGCTAGGGGTCGCCGGTGCGGCATTCTATGGGGGGTTACCCTACTTCTTGCTCTGGGAGCAGGCCATGCGGTCGCATCCCGATCCTGCGGGTGCGCATGGCGCGCTTGTCCTCACAGGTGCTGCTTTCTGTGCTCGTGCCTCACTGAGGAAGCCGGGGGTTACTTTGGCATGGCTGGTGCTTTGCATCGGCCCAAATCCCCCCATGCCCGAACGAGTCGTCCGTGACCGACCGATCCAAGCTCCTGCTGCCTGTTCGCTGGTGCTGGGCTTGCTGTTGAGTGGACTGCTGACGTGGTTGTTGCTGGAAAGCCGTCATGCGGACTGGCTGGCGGAGATCGAGCGGCGGGCGCAGGATCGCACGGAGGTGATCCGCGGGCAGATCATGCGGTCGATGGAGGTGCTGCACAGCATTGAGGCTTTTTTTGTGGTTCACCCAAAGGTGTCGCGGCAGGAGTTTGCGATGTTTGTGAGTGAGGCGCTGGCCCGGCAGAATGAGCTGCAGGCGCTGGCCTGGGACCCACGGGTGCCTGGGAATCAACGCGCGATGTGGGAGGAGCGTGGGAGGAGTGAGGGGCTGCCGGGCTTTCGCTTCACGGAGGAAGGGGAGCGGGGGACGATGGTGCCTGCGAGGGCTGGTGCGGAGTATTTCCCAGTCTTTTATCTGGAGAGTCTGGCGAAGAATGCACCTGCGCTGGGATTCAATGTGGCGTCTGAGCCGAAGCGCCGGGTGGCGATGGATGAGGCGCGCGATTCTGGTGAGGCGAGGGCGTCTGCGCCGATCCGGCTGGCGCAGGAGTCTGGTTCCCAGCGTGGTTTCGTGGTCTTCCACGCGCTCTATCATGGCCCGAACTCGACGGTGGAGGAGCGGCGTGCCTCGCTGGCGGGTTTTGCGGCGGCAGTGTTTCGGATCGGTGACTTGATCGATCTCTCTCAACTGGCTGCGGGGGACAATGGTGTGCTGCTGACGGTGCGGGACGTGGTGGATGAAAGCATCATTTACCGCCAGGAGGGGGAGCGGCTGGATCACCGCCCGACGTGGACGACGGAGGTGGATGTGGCTGGGCGGCGCTGGGAGCTTCTCTTTGAGCCAGGGCTGACGATCCATGATCCGAAGGCGGACACGATGCCGTGGATCGTGCTGAGTGCGGGGCTGGCGATCACGGCGCTGCTTTGCTCCTACCTTTGGAAAAGTGCGATCCAGGCGGCTGCGATCCAGCGTGGTCAAAAGGAGCTGCTGGCGGAGGTGGTGGTGCGGAAGAAGGCGGAGGCGGAGGCTGAGGCGGCGAACCGGGCGAAGTCGGACTTTCTGGCGAGCATGAGCCATGAGATCCGCACGCCGATGAATGCGATCCTGGGCTATGCGCAGATCCTGGCTCGTGATGGGGCGCTGCCGCGCTTTCACCGGGATGCGGTGGCGACGATCCTGCGCAGTGGTGACCATCTGCTGCACCTGATCCATGAAATTCTCGACCTCTCGAAGATCGATGCGGGTCACATGGAGGTGGTGGCGGCGGACTTTGACCTCTCTGCTCTGGCGCGTGAGCTGGCGGCGATGTTTCAGCAGCCCTGTGAGGCGAAGCAGATCGGTCTGCGGGTGGAGACTCCGGCGCTGAATGAGCCGGTGATGGTGCATGGGGATGAGGGCAAGCTGCGGCAGGTGATGATCAACCTGCTGGGCAATGCGGTGAAGTTTACCAGCCAGGGGCGCATCGTGCTGCGGATCACGAAGATGGATGCGGAACGCTGGCGGTTCGAGGTGGAGGACACGGGGC
>JAGKWZ010000006.1 GCA_021151605.1 Verrucomicrobiaceae bacterium | reverse complement strand
AGCCAAAGGCCCACGCTTCGTCGTCGTGAAGCGTGGCGAGCACGGCAGCTACCTCTTTGGTGAAAAGCCCGAGGACTTCTTCTCCTGCTCCGCCTACCCCCTCGACTCCGTCTTCGACCCCACCGGCGCTGGCGACAGCTTCCTCGGCGGCATGGCCGGCTGGCTCAGTGCCCAGGGGAAAACTAAGCCCACCTTCGAAGACCTCCGCCAAGCCGTCGTCCACGGCAGCGTCACCGCCAGCTACACCTGCGAAGCCTTCAGCACCCACAAGCTCCAGAAGGTGACAAAGGCAGACGTCGCAGGACGTCTCGCTGAATTGCAGAAGTACACGAGCTTTCAGGCGTAAATCAGGGTCAAGCGCTTTGCGTCAAGAGAGTCAAGGTGGTCAAGAAGATGCCCTTTTTGCCATCACCACCTCTCTTGACCAAGCCTTGACCTTTTGACCACCTCTTGACGACTCTTTGACCACCCCTTGACCCTTTGACCTCCCATGTGGACTTCCATCAAAACCTTCAAAGACATCAAGCTTGAGAAAACCGAAGACGGCATCGGCAAGCTCACCATCAACCGGCCTGAAGTGCGCAATGCCTTCCGTCCGCAGACGGTGAAGGAGATGCTCATCGCGCTGGAGATGCTGCATGAAGATCCTGATGTGGGAGTCATCATCCTCTGCGGGGAAGGTCCCCTTGCCTTCTGCTCCGGGGGCGATCAAAAGGTGCGTGGTGATGCCGGTTACATCGGCGAAGACGGCGTCCCGCGCCTGAACATCCTCGACGTCCAGCGCAAGATCCGCACGCTGCCAAAACCCATCGTCGCCATGGTCGCCGGTTACGCCATCGGCGGCGGGCATGTGCTCCATGTCGTATGTGATCTCACCATCGCCGCGGACAACGCCAAGTTCGGCCAAACCGGCCCCAAAGTTGGCAGCTTCGATGGCGGCCTCGGCAGCAGCTACCTCGCCCGCATTGTCGGCCAAAAGAAAGCCCGGGAGATCTGGTATCTCTGCCGCCAATACAACGCACAGGAAGCGCTCGACATGGGCCTAGTGAACAAAGTCGTCCCCCTCGCCGACCTCGAAACCGAGACTCTCCAGTGGTGCCGCGAGATGCTCCAGCACAGCCCGCTGGCCCTCCGCTGCCTTAAAGCCGCCCTCAATGCCGATTGCGATGGCCAGATGGGCCTGCTCGATCTCGCCGGCAACGCCACCCTGCTCTACTACATGAGCGAAGAAGCCAAAGAAGGCAAAACCGCCTTCGTCGAGAAACGGAAGCCCAACTTCAAGAAGTTCAAACGGGTGCCGTGAGAAGGACCAACGCGAGAGCCAGCCTGACCCCAGAGGAACTCAGGATGAACTCTTTTTGTTCCTTCAAACAATCACGGGACTAACTTAGCCGGCTGCTGCTCAGTTTTCGGGGCGGTAGCTTCTGGTTTCTCGTTCCAGGCAGCCATTTGGCTGATGGAAAGTGACTGCGCACCCTTTTCAGGCAGTGCTTTTTCGCCAGCGGCCCCGGTGTCATCGTGGAAGACGAGGCCCAGCTTTTTTAAGTAGGCCTGTTGAGCTTCACGAGTCTTTCCAGCCTGGGAGATGTCGAGTATTTGGCCCTTGCCAGGACCGCCGACAATCATGTTGGAAGTTGTGTATTTGACATACTTCCGTCGATTCTCCTCAGGGTGGGCGTTACCGTCCGCACGGCGGAAGGCGGAACGGTCGATGTGGGCTCCAGCGGGCACCTTGCGCGGGACATTGTCACTCGTCAGGCGGTGAATCCAATTCTCTTCAGGATGGTGCATGAGGGCGTTCGGGTCATCATAGACGGTAGTTAAACGAGTCGAGATGCGATGCTGGAACATGATACGATGAAGCCAGTTTAAGGAAGTGCCTGCCATGTCATTCGAGTCTGCGTAGCCTCCGCCGACATCCGAATGTGCGCCGGGAAACCAGACTTCGTAAACATTGGTGGCCCCGGGATCTATGGGAGGCCCCACTGCAAGCGGCTCAAATTTGCTGCGGCGGTCATCCAGCGAAATGGCATGCACGATGGTCTGGATGTTTGGGTAAGGGCGGATCTTGTAGCGCTGATGGTCATTTTCAGGCTCGCCTAATTCTTCGAGTTTGGTGAAGGAGAGACCGGGAACTGTATCCCAGATGGCCAGGAGCTTGATGGACGGCTCCGTCCAGGTGACGCCAGGGTGGCGAATTGCCAGATCGTTATGCAGGTTCTGGCGGTTTTTAGCGAGGTGGTCACGCCATTTCTGCGGGCTGGCATTTTTGGCTTCCGCTCGGGTCAGATCCAGGTGCTTTTCCTCACAATAGTCCCAGACGTCTTCAGCGAGCTGATCGAGGGATTTCTCTTGTTCGGACGTGAGATTTTGGTTGGCGAAGTGAGGCAGTCCACAGTGGGCCATGAGGCCTGTCAACATGCGTGCTTGGAAAGCACCGCGACTGAACCCAAAGATAAGGATGCTGTCCTCAGTTCTGGTGCTGCTAGCCGGGCGGCGGTTGCGGGCGAGAAACTTGTAGGCACTGAGCACGCGAGATTTCATGCCCACCCCGAAGATCTTCCCGGTCAGGCTGTCTGTACCTACACCTTCAATGTAGAGGCAAGGAGAGGAGGGGTCTTCAGCTTGAGCTGCCACCTCAAAACGCCGACGGACATTAGTGCGGGCAGCCCAGTCGTTGGATGTTCCGTCAAAATAAACTTCGATCTGACGGGGTAGCTTCCTATCTTCGGCAGAGAGGAAGCGTGGAGCTTGGGGATTCGGAACGACCTGTGTTTTATAGGTGGCGCAGGATGCCATCATCATGATGACGAGCGGAACGAAAGTGTAGTTTTTGGACATTTTTTCTAAAGCTAATGACCCACGCCTCTAGCGAGCAGGCTAGAGTCTCGTTGGAATGCCAACAAGGATTTCTTTTTTTAATGCGTCAGCGCCTCCTCTTTAGGGATTCACGGCACCCGCTTGCACGCAGGATCGCTCCAGCTGCATTTGCCTCTGGCATTGACGGCGCGGATGTGGACCCAGACTTTTTGGCCGCTGGGGAGGCCAGTGAGTTCGAAGCGGCTCTTTTTGCTGGTGTCGGCGAACTGCCAGTTCGGGTTTGGGCCGAGGGGGTCACTCGTGGTGTATTGGATCTCGTAGTAGTCGACGATGCCGGGCTGGCTGTTGCAGTGGCCGGAGATCTCGCCGTCGTCATCGCCCATGGTGAGTTCGAGGCCGGTGGGCTGATCTGGGATGGGCTTTGGCGCCGGGGCGCTTTTCACACGCATGAGGGTGGAATTCACCTCGGCCTCGGTGTTGGCTGTCTTGCCGACATCGGAGGCGAGGTCGATGGCTCCTTCGATGACGGCTGATTTTTTTGATATTCCTCGCTCAGACATGGATATTCAGTGGGTAAGAAAGCGTATTTATCGGCCAGACATGAATCTAATTCCCGAAGCTATGTCGATGCGCAGACGAGTTGTAGGTGACGAGCGAGTGGTAGGCGGCGGTGGTGGAAGTCTTAGAGATAATGAGTGAATATCTTGGGTGGTGCGTCCTTTTTTAGGCTCCGCCAAAGTGCTCTGCACCCTGTTTGGAGTCAGGCTGCTTCTCCTGCGCTGGCTCACTCCGATTTTTCTGAATGAATCATTCAATCTGGTGGTGTCTCCCACTTTGGAAGACCGCAGTGCACACACCTCCGGGCAAATCCATTGTAAACAAAAGTTGTTTCAAAAAAACGATCTCCGCAACGTGGACATATAAATCCGCTGATCCGAAAGGACGTGACGACCGCCGAGACGAACCAGACCATCCCTAGCCACTCTGCCAAAAAGGCGAAGGAGGTGGTTTTCAAGCTGTGACTTACAATAGACACTGCAAGCAAACCTCCCAAAGCCACCCACAAGGCGATGGTTCTGCGTTTTCTGAATTGGGGCCAGCGATTGTAATTCATAAGCCTACTTCCATTAAATTTGAGTCAATGAGTAAAGCAACTTCAGCTCTTCTCATCCGCCAAGGTAGCGAGTGATAGGTCTCATCTTCATTTCCGAGTCCCGGTAGGGACGGAAGAATGTCCCACATGAAGCATGGATCACGGATGACGGCGGGTGGTTCTTTCGTCCCTGCCGGGACTCGATTTTACCAATGGATGGATGCCCCAAAACCCACCGCTGAAACGGTGGGCTATTGCCTGCCGCCTCTCCGAGGCTTCAACCCGATGATCGTGATGAATCAGGCCGAAATCACCAAACGTGGTGACGCACAACCTAGCTCCAATACCGTTAAGCAACCACTAGTGCGGGCCACTTCACTCATTTGTCACCACTTCGTCCAGATTCAGCAGCATGAGGCAAAGGCTCGTCCATGCGGCGTGTTCGGCGGCGTTGAGCTTGGTGTCAGACTTGTGCTCGCCGACCTTCAAGAGCTTGGCGGCATCGGCTCCGGACTGCTGGCGGAGCTTGGAGAGCTGCTTTTGAAGCACGGTGAGTTCTTCCGCTTTGGCGACCCGGTTTGTGACGATGTGGAAAGCGTGCTGGAGATGCTGGGCGTCATCGCCGGGCGACTTCAGCACCTTCTCAGCAAGCACTCGGGCCGCCTCGACAAAGGTCGTGTCATTCAGCGTCACCAGCGCGTGCAGCGGCGTGTTCGTGCGTGTGGCTTTGACGGCGCAGACTTGACGCGTGGAGTTATCAAAGAGCATCGTGGGTCCGACGATTCGTCGCCAGAAAACGTAGAGCGTGCGGCGGTAAAGAGCCTCGCCGTGATCCTGGACATAGGTCTTCTTGCCAAAAGTTGCCTCCTCCCAGATGCCCTCGGGCTGGTAAGGCTTCACCGAGGGGCCGCCGAGCTTCGGATTCAAAAGCCCCGAAAGCGCCAACGCCTGATCTCGCAGCATCCACGATGGCATGCGAAAACGCGGCCCACGAGCGAGCAGGCGGTTGTCTGGGTCCGTTTGTAGTTCGGGCTTCAGCCCGCTCTCGGAGCGTCCTTGGCGGGCTGAAGCCCGAACTACGAACGATGAGCTCCGCCGATACGTCTCACTCGTGACGATGAGTTTGAGGAGATGCTTCACATCCCAGCCGCTCTCCATGAACTCAGCGGCGAGCCAGTCGAGCAACTCACGATGTGGTGGTATCTCGCCCTGCACGCCAAAGTCCTCTGCCGTCTTCACCAGCCCGATGCCAAAAATCGACTGCCAGAAGCGGTTCACCGTCACGCGAGCGGTGAGCGGATTGTCCCGATGCACGAGCCACTGAGCGAGTCCGAGCCGGTCTTTGGGCGCATCTTTTGCCATGGCGGGCAAAACAGCGGGCGTGGTGAAGCTGACCTTTGTTGTCAGTGGTTTGTCGTAGGCTCCTTTGTCGAGAATGAAGGTCTCACGCGGCTGCGGGAGCGTGTCCATGATCATGACTTTCGTTACGGCGCTGCTGGCGGCGAGTTTTTCACGTTGAGCAGCCAACAAGCGCTGGAGCAGCTTGGCATAAGCATCGTCTTTGCCTTTGAAGTAGCCGATGGCCTCCAGCAGCGGATCGACTCCACGATTGCGCGGAATGGTCTTGGCGATGTAAGCGGGCAAATTGCCTGGAAGGTCAAAGGCAGCTGACTCGGTGAGTGACTTGCCAGCAGGGCGGGGGAATTTCTTCAGCTCAAAGGCATCCACCTCGTCGGCGATTTTGTTCACGGCGGCGTTGGCATTCTTGGAGCGCTCCAACTCGGCAGGTGTGCTCATGTCCATGGCAGGTGCGGCCTGCCCGCTGCGGCCTTTGCCGTCTTCGCTGGTTTGATTGAAGACGTCATAGAGCGCGAAGTAGTCACGCTGTGTGAGAGGATCGAATTTGTGGTCGTGGCACTTCGTGCAGTTCAGCGTCAGCCCCAGCCAGACGGTGCCAGTGGTCTCGACGCGATCCATCACGTTCTCCACGCGTGTCTCCTCGGCGATACGGCCGCCTTCGCCATTGATCATGTGGTTGCGGTTGAAGCCTGAGGCCAGTTTTTGCTCAATTGTGGCATTCGGGAGGAGATCACCAGCGAGCTGCCAGATCGTAAATTGATCGTAAGGCATGTTGTCGTTGATCGCCTTCACCACCCAGTCACGCCAGGGCCACATCGTGCGCTCGGGATCACCTTGGTAGCCGTTGCTGTCTGCATAGCGGGCTGCATCCAGCCAGTCCCAGGCCCAGCGTTCACCGAAGTGCTCTGAAGCGAGGAGTCGGTCCACCTGTTGAAGATAGGACGGATCGGTCCGATCAGATGGATCAGGTGGCAGGCCGATCAAATCGAGGTGGAGGCGTCGTGTGAGAGTCTCCTCATCAGCACGCGGCGCAGGTGCCATCTTTTTCTCGGCGAGCTTCGCGCTGACAAACGCATCAATCGGATGCTTCGCGTCTGCTGGGACATTCGGGCGCTTCACTGGCTCGAAGGCCCAATGCTTGCCCCACATCGCACCTTCGCTGATCCATTGCTTCACGAGTTGCTTCTGCGCTTCGGTGAGCTTGCGGTTGCTCTTCGGTTTGGGCATGACCTCCTCGGGATCATTTGAAAAAAGCCGCTTCACGATCTCGCTGTCATCGGCTCTACCTGGAATGATGGCGCTGCCGCTCTTCGCGGCCTTTTCTTCATCGAGCCGGAGATCGCCTTTCCGCTTCGCGGCATCCGGTCCGTGGCAGTGGTAACAGTTCTCAGTCAGGATGGGTTGGATATCGCGACTGAAATCTACGGCTGCCACGGCGGGCGTGGCAGCGAAGAGGAGCAAAATTGACGGGAAGTGTTTCAACGTGGGCTAAACGCCACCTTGAGAACGGTTCTTTGTCGTGGGTTGAATTCTCCATCTCAGGTGAGCGATGGGATTCATTAGGGTGTGACGACCATGATCTGATAAAATTGCCGATCGCCTGGCATGGCGGTGAAGGTGCGCAAAGTCGTGGTCGTGGTGGCGGTGACGAGTGTGCCGCTGACATCCGTCCAACTGGAGAGGTCAGTGCTGGAACGAACACGATATTGCTTTCCGATGACGCTGCTCCAGCTCAGCGTGACTTGATTGCCCGCGCGTGAGAAATCGCTCACGGCCATGCGAGAGGTGGCGTCGAGAGGATCAGTTCCGGCAATGTTTTCATCCTCTTCGGTGAAGCCATCGGCATCGTCGTCATCGGTGGTGACATTGCGTAGCACCAGAGTCAGGGCGCGCTCACCACTGCTGCCGCTGCCATCCGTCCAGCGCACGCGCAGACGATGGACCGGCTGACTTTCATAATCGAGTGGGTGTGCGGCAGTGAGGTCGCTGCCGCTCAAGATGAAGTTGGCATTGTCGGTATCGCCAGTGCCAGCGACGAGGGTGTAGTCACACTTCACGCCCGACTCGATGCCACCACCCGTGATCTCGGCAAGCACAGTAGCCGCCGATTGCCCTTCGGCGACTTCTGTGCGGCTGAGACCGATGAAGCGAGGCTCGTCCTCGCCGAGGAGGCTGAGTGTGTCACGCGAGTTCACTACGGTGAGATCGTCGGTACGCGCCGCGGCTTCGCTGACGAGATTCAGGTAGTAGTTGCGGCGCAGCGCGCGCTCCGTCTCGCTCAGCAGCGCAGGTTTCGCCGTGGGGTCCCAGGGGCGCGGACGCCCGAGCGGCTGATAAACATAGGTCCATGCGGACTGATCGGCGAAGAGATCGTTGTCGTGCAGTTTCACACCGACAAACCACGGCGCGAGATTGCCGGTGCTGCTGTGAGCATTGGCAAAGGCTCCGTCGATGGAGGTGACGTGGCCAGCATCGGCACGGTAGGTTTCGATGAGTTTCCAGTCATACGACTCGGGGCGGAGGAAAAGACCGTTGCGTGTGTCGCCGAGATTGATGGCCGCATCACTGTGCTCGACGAGCATGACCGCACCTGCCTCGCGGAAGTATTGATGCACTGTGCTGGCGATGGCACCGGTGGCGTTTGCGCCAACAAGACGTGGTGCCTGCCCCATGAGGTTGGTGAGTTTCAAGAAGCCTCCGCTGGCCGTGGTGGGCTCACCTGTGACCATATCGAGACCGTGTTCTTCATAGTTCGTGATGTCGGTGAGCGTCATGGAGCGGCCATACTGGCCGGTGAACCAGTCGTAGCCACTGGCATAAGGCTTCGGTGCGCGGACGTGATAGGCCATGCTGACGACGGCGGAGCTTTGCAGGCGACCGAGCAACTCCGGTGCGAGGGATTCGATGATGTCAGTCTGCCAAGTGGTGAAGAAGCAATCGACTGGCACTCCGAGGGATTCATGATGATTGAGCAAGGTGCGCAGTTCTTCGACACTCTTTTCAGGATAGGCGAAGTCCTGCCAGTTCCACGAGAAGCCGAGATTGTTCGCAGGCCGCTCATAAAGGCTCTGCGTGCCACTGAAAGAGGTCATCCATTCGTCATAAGTAGCCTGTAGAGTCTCCACCTCGCAGCGCCCTGCATCACGCCAGCGCTGGATGGTATCGAGAATGGCCGCAGCCGTCGAAGTGAGGTAACCGGTCTGCACGAAGTCACGGTGATTCAGCACTCGGGCCATAGTCCAAAGTTTGTCTTCATGGGGAATCGTGCCGCTTTCCAACAGGCGCAGGAGGCGGTCGTGCTCGTGAAGATCGTTGCTCCAATTGCCGATGGCGGCGATGTCTCCAGAGGAGGGTGTGGTGAAGTGATATTCATCCTGTGGACGCCAGAGACCGGAGCTGTGCAGATCATTGTCATGAGCGAGCGAGCCCGCGCCCATGAGCATGACGGGCTTCCAGCGATACGATGGTGCCGTGGTGGAGAATTTGAGGCAGGCGAGACCGTCATTGAGGCCATTGGCGTCGCGATCCTCGATGAACTTCGGCCAGTCCTGGTAGCCGCTGCTGGCGGGATCATAGATGTGACCGCCGACCACGCCGGTGATGTCGGTGCCTAGCCTCACGTCGAGCTGATAGGCCACATCGGCGTAGTTGTAGGGGACGAGGGTGCTCTGCTCGTGCGAGTGCGGATCGAGATTCACCTGATGATGATCGTGCAGGTACTTGATCACATTCACGCCGCCAGTGTTCGTGCTGTAAACACCACCGCCGATGTGATAGGTGCCATTCGCAATGCTGGTGTCCTGATTGACGCCGGGCATCTCGTAACGGGCCACGCCTTCGGCGAAATTGAGGTCAGTTTGAAACTGCCAGGGTAGAGTCCGCGCGGCGCACATCTCAGCAAAACGGAGGATGGCCTCACGCCACTGCACATAGGTCAGCTTCGCGGTGAGGCCGCTGGCGTTGAAGTTCGGCGTGACGGGGATGCCATTGCTGCCGCCGCCGGGTTGCTCGCTGTGGACGACGATGGCATAGCGCACCTGCGCGGGCTGGGCGGTTGTGGCCGTCACGGACAGCAGGGTGAAAAGGAGGATCGCTTTCATGGATGAGTTGGGGGTTCATCCGCAGGTGGCCGGTTTGCAGAAGACCGTTACAGACATTTAATTTTTTATGCAGCCTCTAAGGCAAATGGGGGGTTACAGTGAGGTGTTCATGTCGTCTGCCGCTCCCTCCAGTCATGCCTTCCCATTCCCCGCCACGATGTGGAGTCGAGTGCTGCGCACGCGCGATTCGAGTGACCTCGGCATGGCGCGGATGGCGCTGGATCAGCTCTGTGCTGCTTACTGGCAGCCTGTGGCCGGCTACCTGTGCGCGCTTGGCTGCCCGGAACAGGAGTCGGAGGATGTGACTCAGGACTTCTTTGCCACGTTTTTAAAGCGTGACGGCTTTCAGCGTGCGCAGCCTGAGCAGGGACGGCTGCGGGCGTATTTGAAATCAGCGATCAGGCATCATCTCTACCACTGGCGGCGCGATGGCGCGGCACTGAGACGCGGTGGAGGTCAGGAGCCGCTGGCGCTCGATGCAGATGACGCGCCAGATCTGCCAGCACCCGAGATGGCGGAGCATCAGTATGATGTGCAATGGGCGCTGGTGGTGATGGAACGTGCTTTGTCAGGGCTGAAAGATGGTTATGCAAAGCGCGGACGCCTGGACATCTATGAGCAACTGAAGCCAACTCTGCTGATCGCCGAGTATGGTGATGTGTCTGCGCTGGCTCAGGAACTCGGCATGACTCGCGGCGCGCTGGCCGTGGAGCAGCACCGCGCACGCCGCAGGCTCGCAGAGCTGCTACGCGCGCAGGTGGCAGAGACGCTGGATGACGCTGCCGAAGTGGACGCGGAACTTTTGTATCTGCTGCAAGTGCTGGCCCATCACACACCTGATCTATGAACACGCCATCCAACTGCCCAGCCTGTGGCGCGACCTTGCGTGCTGTCGATGGTCTTTGTCCGGCCTGCGTGGCTCGCTCGGTGACTTCGTTTGTGAAGCAGCCAGCCGCTGCCGGCGAATCTGACCCCGTCGTGCCCGGCTATGAAGTGCTGGAGGTGCTCGGTCGCGGTGGCATGGGCGTGGTTTATCGGGCCGTGCGAATGACCGACGAACAGGAGGTGGCGCTCAAGCTCGTGCCAAAGCACCTCATCGGCCGCGATGATCTGCTGGAGCGCCTGCAGCGCGAGGCGGATTCGCTCCGGTCATTGCAGCATCCGTATGTACTGCGAATCGTCGAGTCGGGCATCACGCCGGAGGGCAGATGGTTCATGGCCACCGAGCTGGCTGAGGGTGGTGACCTCGGGCGACGTTTGCAAAAAGGTCCGCTGCCAGTGGACGAGGTGCTCAGCATCTTTCGACAAACCTGCGTGGCCATTGCTGAAGCACATCGGCATGGCATCGCGCATCGTGACATCAAGCCGGCCAACATCCTGCTCTCGGGTGATGGCAGTGTGCGGGTCGCCGACTTTTCTTTGGCGAAGTTGCTGCATGATCAAGGTGCGCCCGCACTCGCGCTCACCCAGACGATGGAGGTGTTTGGCACGCCGTATTACATCGCGCCCGAAGTGCGGCGTGGCTCAGGTCAGGTAGATGCGCGATCGGACATTTTTTCTCTCGGCGTGCTGCTGCATGAGATGCTCACCGGGCGTCTGCCCATCGGTGAATACATGCCCGCCTCTGAACTCGCGAAGGTGCCAGCGGCGGTGGACCGGCTGATCGCGCGCTGCCTTCAGGAAGATCCAGCACGACGACCCGCGACGGCGGAGGTGCTGATGAGCGAATTGGAGAAATCACTGCGTTCCACACACTGGCGGATGAGGTCGCTGATCACCGCTACCGCAGCACTGCTGGCCTTCGGTTTCTGGTTTGTCTTTTCAGAAAAAGCATCGCCTGCATCTGCGAGTCCCGCCACTGCCACGCTGGCGAATCCGTGGACGAACTCACTTGGCATGAGCTTTGTGCCCGTGCCTGGCACCCGCGTGCTCTTTTGCCAGTGGGAGACGCGTATCCGTGACTTCGAGGCTCATGCGCGTGATGCCGGACTGCCAGTCACGGGCCGCGAGACGCGCTGGCGTCATCCGCTGGTGCCGGTGACACCGGATCATCCGATCACACCACTGAGCAAACCGATGGCCGAGCGCTTCTGCGACTGGCTCACGAGCAAGGAGCGCTCACTCGGAGTGATCAGCAACGATGAAGAGTATCGCCTGCCAACTGATGAGGAATGGAGCCGCGCGTATCCCACGCTCAAAGAGTCTGGCGGCACACCCGAGGAACGCCATCTGAGCACCGGGCCAAACAGTCATGCACTCTATGTCTGGGGGCGTGGATTGACTGGCCTGAAAGTGGAGACGCTGGCGAACTTCGCCGGTCAGGAGGCCGCGACATTGATTGGGCAAACACCCGCGCTTAGGCATCGCGATGAGTATCCATTCACTGCGCCCGTCACGGCTTTCCCACCGAACTCACTCGGCCTCTACAACCTGAGCGGCAACGTCAGCGAGTGGTGCTCCTCCCGCTGGCAGGCGAATGATGATGAGTTCATCTCACGCGGTGGTGCGTGGTGTGATCACGACCTCAGCCTGCTGCGCGTGGACCATCGCCGACATCTGCGCCCTGTGGCGACCCTTGACGGCAGCGGCTTCCGCGTCGTGCTGGTGACAGGAAATTAACCGGGAGTCAGGTCTCGTTACTTCGCCGGAATCTCGTTCAGCGTGTAGTAGCCGACGGTGTGAAGCAAAGGCTGGCCGCTGGTGTTTTTTACGCCTTCTAAGTGCAGCTCGTGGATGTGGCCTTTCGTCAGAGGTGAGATGGTGAGGCGCACGCTTTTGCCATCGGCAGAGACTTTGGCAGCGGTGATCTTCGGAAGGATCTCTTCGATTTCATCGCCACCGTATTGCTCGCGGTAGGCATAGACGAACTCACGCATCGAGTAGCTCTTCACATCGCCAGCGGTCTTGGCATCGACTGGCTGGGTGAAGGTGAGTTCGAAGCCGTCGCTCTTGGCACGCATTTCATGCACCTCGAAGGGCACTTTGCCGGTCCACTCGCACTTCTCGAAGCAGTAAGGTTTGCCTCCGCGTGCGCCCCAGCCGCGATCACTGCCGCCCACGAAGACACGTCCTTCTTCATCCATGCGTCCACCGATGAGACCACTGGTGAAACCGCTGCGGAAGGGGAAGACGACGCCTTGTTTGATGCCGTTGATGGTTTCCAGGAAGACGCGACTAAGATTGCTGTGGCTCTGATCGGCGATGAAGAGCTGCTTTGCAAAGGGGCCGAACTTGCCATCGCTCGTGTCGCAAATGATCGCAGAGGCGGAGTTGCCGATTTTTCCATGCACGAGATACACGGCAGGTGGGAGCAGCTCCTTGATGCGCTCGCGCTCCTTCACCATGCGGCCAGGATCGCCGCCGGGGCGTGCGTCTTTGCGTCCACGATTGCCCTGGAAAGCCTCAGGGCTAGGATCAATGGGGCGTGGTCCCATATTCGGGGCCTGATCATACCAGATGTTGCCACCAGGATGACCTTGGAAGGAACCGGGGACAAGATGTTGAAGGGTGCATGAGCCATGCCATGGACCTTGGTTGTCGCAGTAATAGACCTCGCCATCGGCATCGAATCCCATGCCACCAGGGCTGCGGATGCCGGAGCAGGTGGGAACCATTTTGCCATCCGGTTTGATGCGCAGAGCCCAGCCACGGAAGGGCACGGTACTGCTGAACGAGCCGGTGAGGCAGAGCGTGACCCAGAGATCGCCCGCTTTGTCAAAACGTGAGCCGATGGCGTATTCGTGGTAGTCGCCAGAGACGCCCCAGGCATCGCTCACGTTATCAAAGACATCCGCGCGGCCATCGCCATCCACATCCTTCAGGCGGGTGATCTCATAGCGTGTAGTGGCGTAGATCAGCTTGTCCTTCGGATTGTAGGCGATGCCGAGCACCTCATGCAGGCCGCTGGCATAGAGCTTGTAGCTGACTGCGGATGGATCACTGCTGCCCGCGCCGCTGACGATCCAGATCTCCCCACGTCGAGTGCCCATGACCAGCCTGCCATCCGGCAGCAGGTCGATGGAGCCGACTTCGAGCGCGGTTTCCTTCGGTGTCTCAAAGGTGGTGATCTTGTAGAAGTCGGACTCGACGGGATCAGCCGCGAAGAGCGGAGTGCAGAGGGCGAGGAAGAGCAGTAGGCGTTTCATTTGGCAGGGGGATTAAATTTCAGGCACCGTGGCGAGCACGGCTTCATAGCGGTCGAGGATGTTTAAACGGCGGCACCAGTCTTGGATGTAGGAGTGGTTAAGGGCTTTGCCTTGAACCGTCATCACGTCTCGGGCATCGCCCTTATCTTTCTCTCGGGACCATCGGAGCTTCTGAACCACCACATCCTCTGCGGTTGGAATCCAAATTTCACGTGCGAACACACTCGAATAGAGTCGCACTCGGCGCTCAAAGCGAGCGATGGCGAAAGGATCATCGGCACGCTCAAAAAACTCCACCCGAAAGGGGTAAGTGCGGGCGATGGCCTCATGTCTGACACAGCCGGTGATGCCCTCAAAACTGGACTGCGGGTCAAACTCCAGGAGATGATCCAGAGCTTTCATCAAACGTGGAATGACCGTGCGGTCAGCAACATCGACCACAAAATCTGCATCTTTCGTGGAGCGCGCGATCCCGTAGATGTTACTCGAAAACGACCCTACCAGCATGTACGGGAATGTCCCGTCTTCCAAGACGTTGACCACCGCGCGAGTGATGAGTTCTCCTTCAAGCATCGATTAAGCGGCGGCTGTGGGTTTGTAGATTCCCCGCTCTTCCAAACGCCTGACGATGTCGAGCCGCTCACGCACTTTTTTCCAGACGGAAACTTCGTCCTCTAACTTGAACTGATGACGAATGCCGTCAGCCATGAGTCGGCAAGATAGATCAAAGCACTCGATGCCATCGCGGATCTTTTGATCAGCGGTCAGCGCCCGCGCCCGCAGCACTTTGTCGCGATAGATGGCGGCGGCCAGGGTGTCGATGTCTTGCTGCGTTTCCATGAGGGGAGAGTAGGCTCAGCGTGGTGGGCTGCCAAGTGGCTATTGAGCCCACTGATACGTCACCGTGATGACGCTTGGCTTGGCGGGCAGCACAAGGTTTTTGCCAGCGATCTGCGCTTCTGCGACGGTGATTCGAGCCGGTGTTTGGCCTTTCAAGATGAAGCCACCATCTTTGGCTTCGAGCTGGCCGGTGGCGAGGCGGAACCAAGTGTTTGCTGGCACGGTCCCACTGATTTTCACGGTGCGGATGAGCGTGGGTTTGCCGTCGGGCTTGTTGCCATCGCCGGTGGCGGTGTAGCTCTCTTCGATCTCGGCGCCTTTCCAAGTGTAGCGGAAGGTGGGGCTGCGTTTGGCATCGAGCGTGTAGCCTTTCCACTCAAAGCCGTCGTAGCGCTTCGTCTTGTCCCACACGGGCCAGTCGGATTCGGGTTTGTCGGTCATGAAGAACGCGGGTGTGACCTCGCCGGTGGGTTGGAAGACATCGTAGCCGAGTGGTTTCTCATGACCGCCTCCGCGTGAGTTCCAATGCTTCGCGGCGTCGATGAAGGCACCACGCCAGACGACGGCGAGGTTCATGCTCTCGGCGCTCCAGGCGATGTTGATGCCACCGGGATAACCCACGCCGATGCCTCGATTGCCTGCCCCAGCGATGAAGTTGCGATAGATGACGGGCTCCTGCTTCACGATGAGCGGGATAGGTTCGAAGTCTTTCTGCTTCTTGGCTTTGGCACCGAGTTCGTAGCCTTTGGGTTGCCATTTTGAGAGCGGGGTGATGTCGAAGTTGGCGCCTTTCCACGCGGCAAAGACGAAGATCTCGCCGCCGCCTTGGAAGTATTCGCAGCGCAGTTCGTGGTCGCCTGCTTCGAGCTGGATGCTGCCTTCCTTGATGTCGCCCGCTGGATGGATGCCGTCGTATTCGACGACCGTTTTGCCGTCGATCTTGATGCGCACGCCGTCGTCACCCGTGAGGTAGAAGCGGTAGCTGCCTTTGCGCGGAGCGTTGAGTTTGCCGGTGAAGACGACGCCGAATTCGTTCTTGTAGTCGTCGAGCTTGATGTCGATGAGGTTGTCCGGCACCACGCCTTCGCGATGGGGTTTGAGCTTCGAGAAGTCAGGCAGCTTGTCCCATTTGCCGAGATAGAGAGCGAACTTCAGGTCCTTCAATCCTTGGCCGATGGGCAGGACTTTCATCTTGCCGTTCATTGTCAGCGCATGACCGGGAAAGGTGCAGACGAAAGGGTAGTCGCCGGGCTTTTCAGGCGCGGTGAAGGTGATCTCATCCTTCTCATGCGGGTTCAGCATTTTTGAGTGCGCCCAGATGCGTGGATCGTCGGGCAGCCAGTTGCGTTTCAGGGCTTCTTCGGGCTTCTCCATCTGCTTCAGGGCCATCGTGGCCGTGTCGGTGCCGGGCTGGCAAAAGACGAGGTTGTGAGGCAGGTCGTCGCCATTTTCAAAGATGACCTTCACGGGCTCACCTGGGCGCACGGTGAACTCATTTTGATCATACTTCATCTGCGCCGTCATGGTTTTGATCTGGATGACTTTGGCCGCCGGAGCCGCTTTGGGCGCAGGTGCTGCCGCTGTGGGCTTGGTGCCTTTGGAATCCGAATCGACGCGCAGAGGACGCAGCCAGATGTTGCGATAGCGCACCGGGTTGTTGTGGTCCTGGAGCGCCAGATCTCCCTCCTGAGCGGTGCTTTCAAACTCACGCAGGTAATGCACGACGACGCCGTTGTGGATGACGGTGAGCCGGGCTTTGCCGCCTTTTTGAGAGCGCTCGAACAGGATGTCATAGGTCTGCCATTCGCCGGGTTTGCGGCTGGCATTCACCATCGGCGGGTAGTGGCCGTAAAGGCCGGATGCCTGGCCATCGGGGTAGGTGTCGTTTTGATACGAGTCGAGCACCTGGACCTCTGGGAAGCCGCCGATGAAGACGCCACTGTTGCCACGGCCCTGGCTATTTCCCACCACGACATCCGGAGTTCGCCACTCAATGTGGAGTTGGTAGTCGCCCTTGAACTTTTCCCGGGTGCGAATGCCGCCGCCCTTCGGCGTGATCTCCATGTAGCCGTTTTCGACCTTCCAGCGCGGTTTGTCATCGCCTGGAGGCGTGTCTTTGCGCGGGTCGCTTTTCCATTTGGAGAGGTCTTTGCCGTCAAAAAGCACGATGGCATCCGAAGGCGCGGCACCGGCCTTCTCCTGCGTGCTGAAGCCCGGCGGCGTGATCACCGGTGGGCGCGGGCGCTGCATGTCATGGGCGCGATAAACTCCGCCTGGAGCCATGGGCGGCTCTTTTTTTTCAGCAGCATGGACCGCAAAGCTCGCGGCGAGGGTGAGGGGCAGGAGGAGACGCATGGGAAAAGGGGCGCGCATTTACGACTCAGCCCCCTTCTGTCTATCGTGAGCTTTCGCAGCAACGAAAGTTCCTGTTGGCAGAGACACCGATTTTCGTTAAGAGATCTTTGCTGCAACGCATCTGGAGAGGTGGTCGAGTGGTTTATGGCTTCAGTCTTGAAAACTGACGTGGTCGAAAGGTCACCGTGGGTTCGAATCCCACCCTCTCCGCCATTCTTCGACGACCTTAAGAGGCGAAGAATGCCCTCCGTAGCTCGAAGAGCGAAGGATGGGCAGCACCTTTAGCCGCCCGGCTTCGAATGGCATGCCCCTTCAATCGCTCAAAGGCCCTTATTCGTCGAAGGTGCTCGCAGCTTTCGGGAATCCTCAACGCTGGCGAAAACTGATTGCCAACCTGCCGCGCAGGTCTCTGTTGCCTGCACATGCGCCCAATTCTTCAAGCTTTTCGGACATGCCTGCCGGCGATGCTCGGCTTCTTTCTGTGCTGCGGTCAGACGGCCATGGTTGCCGCTGCTGACGGCAAGGTTCTCAAGCCTTCCCAGGTTCTGCCGAAGGGCTCTGTGCTCTCTGAGGGCTGCAGCGTTGACATGAACGCACTCACGGATGAAGGCGCGGAGCTGCTGGAAGGCAAGGGTGACGTGGAGCTGCCTTATAACATTGATGTTTACTACGAGAAGCCTGACTTCATGATCACCTTCAACTTCTTCCCCACGGAGGACGAGGCGCAGAAGCATTTCGAAACCTTGCACGCGAAGGTCGCCGCAGGACCGCTCACCACCGCCACTCCGGCAAAGAATGATGAATATGGCAATCCTTCCTACCAGTGGACCGCTGTCGGAAGGAACCGCTCCGTCACGGTCCGCATGCATAATTTCATCATCCACCTGCAGGACTATGTGGGGAAGATCACGGAGGCGCAGCAGAAGGCGGTCTTCGACAAGTTTCAGGCCCACATCACCCGGGTCGCAAGCGGTGGCGTGGCCCCGGCGGCCCCGATGGCACCCACAACACCAGTAGCGGGAGCGCCGCAGCCACAGCCGGGCTAATGGATGACCCTTGATGGCAGGAAAATCACCGGATATGAGCCGCTGAGCCGCGACGGCGCTCCTTCGACCGCCTTCAGCATCGTTCATCGCGGGGTCACGTGTGTGGTGGCGAACGTGTCCGTTCCTGCCAATGACGCGCGTTTGTGGAAGTGGCCGGACGGCACGGACCTGGACACCAAGTCCGCCAAGGCGTTCAGACAGGCGGAGACGGAGGTTTACGTTTTCGGAACCGACACAGGCCGCGCAGGCCTCAAGTACCGTGTCCCCTTTGAATTGAAGTCCGGCACGCCTGTGTCGGTTCTGGATGCCAAGGGCATTCCAGTGAAGGCGCATCTTTTCGTCAGTCCGGGCATTGGTGGAGTCTACAAGTCCTCGTATGGCCCGCTGCAATTAGCCGCGACCCTTGACGATGCCGACAAAGCCGGCCTCTTCGACATCCCAGGCGGTCGGCCGGTGGTGAACGCTGAGAATGGCGAGGTGATCGGTATCACTATCCCTCACCGGTCCATCTGGAAGGTCGGGGAATTTGATATTCAGTTCGAGACTCGATTTCTCGTGGAGCCTCTCTGCCTTCCTTCGGGTGTTGTGGATGGCCCCGATCCCCAGGATCGTCTCGTTCCTTCGTTTTTGGGCATCAAGTCGGCGTCCCCATTCAAGGCATCGGCCTTTCGCTTCCTGTTCCCTGACTTCGTCTGGGATCTGGAGCTTGGAATGTCCCTGGATCGGTTGAAAGGCGTGAGAAAGCTGAAGGACGGGGGCGCGCTCGAAGAGACAGTGGACCGACTGGGTGAAGATGGGCCTACTTTTTACCAGATAGAATATACCGGGAAAACGGATGATCCGTCTGCCCTTGGTGAATTTGCCTTTCGAGGGCAAGAGCCGCGCCGAGTGACCGACCCGCAGCGGCTGACATTCTTCCCCAAATCGGCCAAGATGGTCGAAACACTGCTTCAAGTGCTCGGACGACCCACCTTGTTTTCCAATGAAATGAAGGACCCAAACGATGAGAAGGGGCCTTTTTTCGTGCTCTACTGGCAGCGGCCCGGCGGATCGGTCATGATGCAACTCGACCGCACCATCGACCTTCAAAGCCAGTGTTATGTCAGCTCCACCAACACTAACCAGTTCAGCGCCTATTTGGGAAGGAAGGTGAAGTTTTCCACGGTTCCGCAAAACGTCCTCGATGCCTATAAGAAATGGATCAGCGAGCGGCTCAAGCCCGATGACTCCCTGTAGGATGGAGAGCGCGCGCATATGGGCGGGCTATCATAAAGATCTGGAGCAACCGTCTTCTAAATTTCAAAAAATCCGAGACCTGAATCGGGCCTGGAGATAACACAGAAGCCCCCATGACGTCCCACTCTACCCCGTCCCCGATGCAACCAATGGCACCTCCCCAGCAGCGTCTAGTTTAGCTTGGCGAACTGGGCCAGAGGACAGGGAATGGCTAGCGACAAAAAGTGCCTTCAATGCTGCATTCGACCGACAGCCAAGCGATGCCCCGTCATTGACCTCACCCTCTCAAATCGCCTCACGCAGCAGCGCCGCTAGCTGCACGGAGGCCTGCTTTCCTACCGCCACGACTTCGCTGTGATCCAGCGTCTGCGGTTTCAGGCCGGCGGCCCAGTTCGTGAGCATGGAGACCCCGGCGACTTCCATGCCGAGGGCGCGGGCTTGGATGGCCTCGGGCACGGTGGACATGCCGACGGCGTCGGCTCCGAGCGTGCGAAGCATGCGGATCTCGGCGGGGGTCTCGTATTGGGGGCCGAGCAGGGCGGCATACACACCTTCATGTAGCGGCATCTGGAGCGTCGCGGCAGCGGAGATGAATCGGGTGCGCCAAGTGGCGGAGTACACCTCGCTCATGTCATGAAAATGAGGGCCGCCGAGCAGGGGCGTGGTGCCTTGGAGATTGAGATGATCAGTGATGAGCATCAGCTCGCCGACAGCCATGGAGTCTTTGATGGCTCCGGCGGCATTCGTAAGCACCACGCGCTTCACGCCGATCTCGTGCATGAAGCGGATGCTTGCGGTGACTTCGTGAGCGCTCAGGCCTTCATACAAATGTCGGCGACCTTGAGCAATGAGCACCGCTTTGCCCGCGATGCGGCAGAGCACGAAACGCCCGGCATGTCCGGGGACAGTGGAGGCGCTGAGACCGGGAACATCGGCAAAGGAAACCTCTGCCTCGATGCCGAAGCCATCCACCACACTGCCGAGTCCCGAGCCGAGAACGATGGCGGTTTCAGGACGGGCATTTTGAATCAATGCGAGGCTCATGGTATAAGGAATGCCGAAGCTCGAATGATGGAAGCCGAAGACGCCGGCGAGGGGTTCGAGGTTCGTGCTTAGGCATTTACGCAATCAGCGGTCCGACAACCGGCTGCTTCAGCGCTTCGATCACGGTGGAGACGAGGTCACCAGCAGAAACCATCGTCTGCTCGCGGCTGACGAGGTTTTTCATCTGCACCTGCGGATACTCGGCACCGAAGACGAGGGCGAAGCGGGCTTTTTGGTTCTCGGCGGCCTGGAACTGCTTGCCTACCTTTTGGGCAGACATGCTGAAGTCGATGCGCACACCGGCACCACGCAGGGCCTGCACGGCCGCGAGCGCGGGAGCACGCTGGGCTTCATCGGCCACGACGATGTAGGCATCGACGCCGATCTGGGAGTTCAGATACTCGGTGATGCCAAACTGGGCGCCGGGTGTCTTGGAAAGCAGGATGCCGAGCACGACATCACCCATGGCGTAGCCAGCGGCGGGCATGTCCACGCTGCCATCGCTCATCAGGGCGCAGAGTTTGTCGTAGCGGCCACCGCCTGCCACGGCACGCAGGCCATGCTTGAGATCGAAGACCTCAAAAACCGTGCCCGTGTAGTAGGCTAGGCCACGGACGATGCTCGCGTCGATGCGCACGTATTTCCAGAGACCGCGAGCTTCCAGATCCGCACGCAGGGCGGCAAAGGCCGGGTGGTTTTCATCCGCTTTTGCCATGAAGGCGCGGACGTCTTCGTGGCTCAGGCCGATGTTGGAAAGCTTCTCCGCAGTGTCTTCGGGCTTGGCGCGCTCGATCTTATCAATGATCTGAAGGAAGGTGCCGGCGTGCTCCTCGGGCACAGCTTTCTCCGTGAGATACTGGGTCCAGATTTGGCGGTTGCTGAGACGCACGGCGAAGTCCTCGGCGCTGATGCCAAAGGCGAGCATGACATCCACCGCTAGGGCGATCAACTCGGCATCACTGCCGGTGCTGGCATCGCCGAGGATGTCGGCATTGAACTGGATGAATTCGCGGGAGCGGCCTTCCTGCGGCTCCTCATAGCGGAAGCAGGGTCCGATTTGGAACCACTTCATCGGCTTCTTGTAGTCGCGCTGGCGGGTGGTGGCCATGCGGGCGAGCGATGGAGTCACCTCAGGTCGCAGGGAGATATCGCGGTCGGCCTTGTCTTTGAAGCAGTAGAGCTGGCTGGTGATTTCATCGCCGCTCTTCTTTTTGTAGAGGTCGGTGCTCTCGACGAGCGGCCCTTCGTATTCCACGAAGCCGTAGCGACGTGCGACCGAGCGCCAGGTGTCGAAGATATAATTGCGCAAAGCGCAGTCCTCGGGGAAGAAGTCGCGAAAGCCTTTAACGGTGCGGAAGGTAGCCATGATCTTGGGCCGCGATCCATGCCAGCCGAGCCCTTCAATTCAACCGAAAACCCTGTCGGTCTCGTTTCACCAGCCTGAAGCGTAGGTGAAACTAGTGGCTTGTCAGCCGGGGGGCAGGCTTGTGAGCTAGCGCTGAGGTGTGAGCTCGGCGGATTGAAGCCGCACGTGCTCCATGAGCTTTTTCACGGCCTTGCTTTGAAAGCGGTAGGAGTTCCACATCATCGCGACGGTGCGTTGGGGCTTTTCTCCGCTGAAGGAGCGGTAGATGCGGCGGTCGCTGGTGTCGGTGTTGCGTGCCATTTCGGGGACGATGGAGACGCCGTGGTTCAGGGTCACCAGCTCCTGCACAGTGGCGAGCTGGCTGGTGCGCTCGACGGTGACGGGCTGCACAGATTTCCTGCGGCAAAAGGTGGCGATGTTTTCTGAGAGGCAGTGCGCCTCGCTGAGCATGACGAAGGGATAGCCCTCCACGGCATCAATAGCGACGGACTGCGCGGTGCCCAGCGGATGGCCGACAGGAACGACGAGCAGAAGTTCCTCGTCGAAGAGCGGCTCGACCTCCACGAATTTGGCGGCGATGGGCAGGGCGAGGATGGCGAGGTCGATCTCGCCATGGTTGCAGCGTTTGATGAGGTGCTCGGTGGTGTCTTCCTGGACGATGACGGAGATGTCTGGGTGCTTTTTTGCAAAGCTGCTAAGCAGGCCCGGCAGGAAGTAGGGCGCGATGGTGGGGATGGCACCGAGCCGGATGCGGCCACGACGTCCTGCCTCGGAAAGCTCGGAGAACATGTCCTCCATGAGCTTGAGGATCTGCTGGGCGCGCTCGAGCAGGAGTTCACCGAGGTCGGTGAGCAGGACTTCGCGAGGTTTGCGCTCGAAGAGCGGCTGGCCGAGCTGCTCTTCGAGTTTCTGGATGGCGCGACTGAGTGCGGGCTGGGAGAGATTTAGCTCTTCGGCAGCGCGGGTGAAGTTCTTGGTCCGTGCCAGGGCCACGAATTGCTCGAGCAGGTGGAAGTTTAATTCGGTCCTCATGGAGGGGATGTAGCGATGCGTCCAGCGCATGGCAAGCATTCTGATAATGCATTGGATGCATGATGGGCAATGCCGGAAGACTTTGTGTCTGCGGGTTCAAACCCCATCCGCAGGCAGATTCACGAGAGACCCAACCCTCACCTGCCATGAAAACCTCAAAAATCAGGATTCTGCTCACCACTCTGACGCTGACACCCATCGTGTTTGCTTCAGCCCAAAGCGGTAAAGCCAAACCCAAACCCGACAAACCTATGGACGACATCAGTAAATGCCCCGTGATGGGCGCACCTGCCGCTCCAGGCCGCCACACCGCCGCCGGAGCTATGACCAACAGTGACTGGTGGCCCAACCAGCTCAACCTCAAGATCCTGCACCAAAACTCGCCGAAGGGAAATCCGATGGGCGAGGGCTTTAACTACGCGGAGGAGTTCAAGAAGCTCGATCTCGCCGCTTTGAAGAAGGATCTCAATGATCTCATGACCACCTCCCAGAAGTGGTGGCCTGCCGACTACGGCCACTACGGCCCCTTCATGATCCGCATGGCCTGGCACAGCGCGGGAACTTATCGTGTGAGCGATGGCCGTGGCGGAGCCGGATACGGCACGCAGCGCTTCGCCCCGCTGAACAGTTGGCCGGACAATGGGAACCTGGACAAGGCGCGCCGCCTCCTCTGGCCCATCAAACAGAAATATGGCAACAAGATCTCCTGGGCCGATCTGATGATCCTCACGGGCAACGTCGCGCTCGAATCCATGGGCTTCAAAACCTTCGGCTTCGCCGGTGGTCGAGCCGATGTGTGGGAGCCGCAGGAAGACATCTACTGGGGACCTGAAAGCACCTGGCTGGGAGACAAGCGCTACAAGGACGAGCGCCAGCTCGAGAAACCGCTCGCCGCTGTGCAGATGGGCCTGATCTACGTCAATCCAGAAGGCCCGAACGGCAAACCCGATCCACTGGCCGCCGCGAAGGACATCCGAGAAACCTTTGCCCGAATGGCGATGAATGATGAGGAAACCGTGGCGCTGATCGCTGGTGGTCACACTTTTGGCAAAGCTCACGGTGCCGGAGATCCGAAAAACGTCGGTCCCGAGCCAGAAGCCGCACCTTTGGAAGAAATGGGCCTCGGCTGGAAGAACAAATTCGGCAAAGGCAATGCGGAAGACACCATCACGAGTGGTCTCGAAGGTGCCTGGACCACCACGCCGAGAGCCTGGTCCCACGGTTACTTCACGAACCTCTTCTCCTTTGAGTGGGAACTCACGAAAAGCCCCGCCGGTGCCCAGCAGTGGACGCCGAAGGGTGGCGCGGGCAAGGGCATCGTGCCGGATGCGCATGTGGCGGGCAAAACGCACGCGCCCATCATGTTCACCACGGATATCGCGCTGCGTGAAGACCCGATTTACCACAAGATCTCGAAGCGCTTCCTAGAGAACCCAGGTGAGTTTGCCGATGCCTTCGCCAAAGCCTGGTTCAAGCTCACTCATCGCGACATGGGGCCGCTCGCCCGCTATCTTGGCCCTGAAGTGCCCAAAGAAGCGCTGATCTGGCAGGACCCGCTGCCCGCCGTGGATCATGAACTGGTCAACGAGCAGGACATCGCCCTGCTCAAGGCCAAGCTGCTCGACTCCGGCCTCACCACCGCCGAACTCGTCTCCACCGCCTGGGCTTCCGCCTCCACCTTCCGTGGCAGTGACAAGCGCGGCGGTGCCAATGGTGCCCGCATTCGCCTCGCGCCGCAGAAGGATTGGGAAGTGAACAACCCGACGCAGCTCGCCAAGGTGCTCACCGTGCTGGAGAAGATCCAGACCGAGTTCAACACCGGCAAAAAGAAGGTCTCGCTTGCAGACCTGATCGTGCTCGGTGGCAGCGCTGCTGTCGAAGCCGCCGCAAAGAAGGCCGGTCACGAGGTGAAGGTGCCCTTTAGCCCAGGCCGTGTGGACGCCACGCAGGATCAGACCGATGTCGAATCCTTCGCCGTTCTGGAACCGAAGCACGATGGCTTCCGCAACTACCTCGGCCATGAACTCGACCGCCCTGCGCCCGAGAACCTCGTGGATCGCGCCCAGCTCCTCACTCTTTCCGTTCCCGAGATGACCGTGCTCATCGGCGGCATGAGAGCGCTCGGCACGAACGTCGGTCATCCTGATCTCGGCGTGCTCACGAAAAATCGCGGTGCCCTCACCAACGACTTCTTCGTGAACCTGCTCAGCATTGAGAACGAATGGAAGGTCTCGCCCCGCTGTGAGCACTTTTACGAAGGCATCGACCGCGAAACGGGCGCGATGAAGTGGATGGCCACTTCCGTCGATCTCGTCTTTGGCTCGAACTCCCAGCTCCGCGCCACCGCCGAGGTCTATGCGAGTGAGGATGCCAAAGGAAAGTTCGTCACCGACTTCGTCGCCGCCTGGACCAAGGTCATGAACCTGGATCGCTTCGATCTGGCAAAGTGATCTGACGTTTCATGTCCACCGCCCATCCTGGCTGCCCGTCGGCCAGGATGGGTTTTTGTTTTGAGGCCTTTGTCCGCCGCTCGGAATGGAAAATAAAGGACTCGCAGCGGCGCTTGTCTTATCGTGCTGCCCTGTGCTATGGGACAAGTCCATGAAGGTCAGCATCTTTGGTCTCGGATACGTCGGCGCAGTCACCGCAGGGTGTCTTGCGGAGCTTGGTCATGTCATCATCGGTGCCGATGTGCAGCCGGAAAAGGTGGAGGCCTTCAATACGGGACGCTCACCCATCATCGAGCCGGAGCTGGATGATCTCCTGGGCACAGCACGCAAAGAAGGCCGCCTTTCCGCCACCACCAGCGCGCAGGAGGCCGTGCTCGGCAGCGATGTCAGCATCATCTGCGTCGGCACACCATCGCTGGAGTCAGGCCGCCTGAATCTCGACTACGTCCGGAAGGTCAGCGAGCAGATCGCAACCGTGCTCAGAAGCAGCGGCAAATCCCACATCATCCTCTTCCGCAGCACCATGCTCCCTGGCAGCACCCGCCAGATGGTCACGGACTTCTTTGAAGACCTCCGCATCGCCGGGCAAGTGCGCATCTACTACTGCCCCGAATTCCTCCGCGAAGGCACGGCGGTGAAAGACTTCCGCGTCCCATCATTGGCCGTCGTGGGCACTCATGATGGTCAGGAACCCGAAAGCCCGGAGGCAAAAGAACTACTCGGTGGCACTCCCGCCGTGCTGGCCTGGGAAGGCGCGGAGATGATCAAATACTCCTGCAATTACTTCCACGCTCTGAAGGTCGGCTTTGCCAATGAGATCGGCCGCCTCTGCAAACACCTCGGCGAGGACGGCTCCCGCGTGATGAACGTCGTGTGTAGTGACACTCGGCTGAACATCTCCTCCTATTACATGAAGCCCGGCACGCCCTTCGGCGGCTCCTGTTTGCCAAAGGATGTCAGCGCCCTGCTCTCCTTTGCCCGACAGGAAGGCATCGCCCTGCCGCTTCTGGACAACACGCTCGACACCAACAGCGCCCATCTCGACCTCCTGATCAAGCTCATCACCCGCAAAGGCCTGCGCAAAATCGGCCTGCTCGGTCTGGCCTTCAAAGCCGACACGGATGACCTCCGCGGCAGTCCCATGGTCGCCGTGGCGGAGTCGCTTCTCGGGCGTGGTTATGACCTTCGAATCTACGATCCGAGCCTGAATCTCTCCCGCATGATCGGCGCTAACGCTGCTGAAATGAACCGCCGCATGCCACATCTCGCCTCTTTGCTGAAGACCGATGTGAACGAAGTCATCGAGCATTCGGAACTCATCGTCGCCTCGCAAAAATGTGTCTCCATCGACACGCTCGCGACACTGGTGAAACCCGAGCAGCAGGTCATCGACGTGAATGGCTGGCGCGATCTGGCTGGTCTGCCCTGGAAATACGAAGGCCTCTGCTGGTAGCCTCACATTGGCGCGGAAGGGATCGAACATTCGTCGCGGACAGGGCATCTGATTCTCCAGGAAGCTTTCTGGCATGAGCCATGCTGAAAGGTTTCCTGGAAACTCTTCCATCCCTATGACTCGATTCCCCCGCCCCGGTTGTTGGTATCGTTTTTCGTCTGCCGACTGGCAGTTCATCCGCGACTCGCTTGCCCTCACCCAGAGGGATCGAGATGGCCTCGTGGCTCTGCTTGATGACCCCGAGGCGGTGAAGATGATCCTCGATCATCCAAAGCTCTTCGAAGCCGTGGTCATGAGCCGCCGCGCCGCCATACTCTCGCCCGAGATGTTCTTCTTCACCATCGTCCGCCACACACTGATGCAGGCCGGTGTCGATGACCTCGAAGTCGCCGACTACATCGCCGTTGTCTGTGCTGACTTCGGTCTGCCAGCCACGGCGGATCAAAAGCTGCCCTCCAGCAAGCTCGAAAGCCTCTACAGCATCGACTACATCGAAGCTCTGGAGAACGCCGGTGCTCACGAGCGATTCTTCATCCATGTGCAGTGCGCGAACCAATTTCTCGTGCTCACCTGCCTCTACCCCGACTTCCTCCATCGCCGTGCCGAGCGCCGTGGTGCCCCTGACGTGGACTTTTATGAAAAGGTCGTCGTCAGCCATCTCGAAGCTGCCGGGAAGCACGCCTTGGCCGAGGAATTCGCCCTGGATGACACCTTTGCTCACGTCGCCTCCGCTTTTCCCCCTGCCCGCCGCGCCATGAACCACACGGTGCGCGAATATTTGAGCCTCGGAGCTTGAGCAAGGACGGACCGCGTGGCTTCGTTCAGTCCAGCCCATGGAAAACGACCCCTCACTGCCCGAACACCTCGTCCGCCGCGACTTCCTGAAAAAGCTCGCCGCCGCTGGCACTGCTGCCTGGATGACAGGCGAGCCACGCATGATCTGGGGAAAGACCGGCGAAACCGTGACACAGCCACCGGCGAAGGCCGATACATGCATCCTGCTCTGGATGGCGGGTGGCATGGCGGCACCGGAGACCTTTGATCCGAAGCGCTACTACCCTTTTGAAAAGGGGCTCGAGGTGAAGAAGATGCTCAGCACCTTCGACTCCATCGACACCACGCTCGATGGCGTGAAAATCAGCGCTGGCCTGCCCGAGATCGCGAAGGTGATGAACCGCGCCACCCTCATCCGCAGCGCCGTGCAGCCAGATCTCGGCAGCATTTTGCACAGCCGCCATCAGTATCACTGGCACACGGGCTACGTGCCACCGCAGACCGTGGCATGCCCGCACATCGGCTCCTGGATGGCGAAGGTGCTCGGCCCGCGCAATTCCGTGATGCCCGCCTTCATCAACATCGGCCAACGACTGGAAGGCATCGGCGAAAGTGAGGAACTGAAGGCCTTCACCACCGCCGGCTTCTTTGGCAGTGAGTTCGGCCCGATGAATCTCCCCTTCCCCGAAGAAGCCGCGCAATCCGTGAAGCCGCCAAAAGGCATGGATGCCCAGCGTTTCTCCAACCGCGACAAGCTCTACCGCAAGCTCGTGGACAAAAGCCCGAATCGCGAGGTGATGAGCGACTATCAGCAGCAGTCCATGCTCCGCAGTCTCGACAATGCCTATCGACTGCTCAGCGCCAAAGAACGCGAGGCCTTCGACATCACGCTGGAGCCCAAGGAGAGCTACGCCAAGTATGACACAGGCCGTTTTGGCCGTGGCTGTCTGCTCGCTCGCCGACTCGTCGAAGCTGGTGCCCGCTTCGTGGAAGTGACCACGGAGTATGTGCCCTTCCTTTACTGGGACACGCATAAGAGCGGCCACGACACCCTCGCCGGACTGCACAAGGAGATCGACCGCCCCATCGCGCAACTCGTCCAGGATCTGGAAGCCAAAGGTATGCTCGACCGCACGCTCATCATCATCGCCAGCGAGTTCAGCCGCGATGCCCTCATCGAAGGAAAACCCGGCTCAAATGCCGGTGATCAGGCTACCTTCAAGGTCGATAAGATCCAGGAAGCCCAGCACTACGGCCTGCACCGCCACTTCACCGGCGGCACCAGCGTCGTCATGTTCGGTGGCGGCACGAAGAAAGGCTTCCTGTATGGCGAAACCGCCGATGAACGCCCACTCATCGCCACGAAGAATCCCGTCAGCATCATGGACCTGCACGCCACCATCATGACCGCCATGGGCATCAGCCCGAAGACCGAATTCGACATCGAAGGCCGCCCCTTCTACGTCACCGAAGACGGCAAAGGCAAGGCGGTGACGGAGCTGTTTGCGTAAAGTCGTAGCATGGGCTTTCCAGCCCGTGCCCTTTCCCTTCAAACAAAACAGGCGGACCTCACGGCCCGCCTGTTTCATTTCAAACATTCCAAGGAAGACTACTCCTTCGCTGGCAGCTCGCGGTTGCTCTGGAGCACCTTATCCACGAGGCCGTAGTTGCAGGCTTCTTCCGCGCTCATGTAATTGTCGCGGTCGGCGTCTTTTTCGATGATCTCAGGCGTCTTGCCACAATGATGAGCCAGGATGCGATTCAGGCGACGCTTCAGCTTATACATGAAGTCCACCGTGCGCTCCACATCGCTCGCCGTGCCGCGTGCACCGCCGGAGACCTGATGGATCATGATGTCGCTGTTTGGCAGGGCAAAGCGTTTGCCCTTTGTGCCAGCGGAAAGCAGCACCGCGCCCATGCTGGCGCAGATGCCGATGCAGTAGGTGTTCACATCGCAGGTCACGAATTGCATCGTGTCATAGATGGCGAGACCCGCCGTGACGGAACCGCCAGGGCTGTTGATGTAGAAATGGATGTCTTTCTTCGGGTCCTGCATCTGTAGGAAGAGGAACTGGGCGATGATGATGTTCGCCACCTGGTCATTCACCTCACTGCCGAGGAAGATGATGCGGTCCTTCAGCAGGCGGGAGTAGATGTCGTAGGCGCGCTCGGAGCGGCCTTCGCTCTCGATCACCGTGGGCACGATGTAATTCGAGACCGGAGTGATCATGGTGGGAAAATCGTTGGGGGTTTGGGACATGGTGGGAATCAAGAGGGGGCTGGGGGTATTGTCAAACTACGGACGTGCTTCACCAAAGGATGTAAGCTGCCGCATCCACTCACGGGCGCGAGGGGTGTCTTGTTCCTGAGAAAGCTGCTTCAGCCACATCTTCGCAGAGCCGCAAGGCTTGAATTCCCAGGAATGAAAGTGCATGAGAGCCACAGAACCTATGCCGCAACCGATCCGCCCCTGGTATTGGCCTGAAAGAGGTCAGCCCGAACGCACCGAGCCCTTCACCTGGATTGTCGAGGGTGTCATCGCCGCCTCTTGGTGGCCTGATCCTTATGTCTTCGACATTTACGATGAGCAAAACATCCGCGCGGTCGTGAACTGCTGTGAGTTCGACAACCATCGCGATGTGCCGGAGCAGTTTGTGTATCATCACATCAACGTGCCGGACTATGGTGTGCCCACAGATGCGCAGATCGAGCACTTCGTGACCCTGATGGACAAGCATCACGCGGCTCGTGAGGCGGTCGTAGTGCATTGTGTGGCGGGTTGTGGCCGGACGGGGCAGTTCATCGTCGCGTGGTGTGCGAAGGCGGGCTTTATCCCCGCGAATGTAGATCCGGTGCAATGGATACGAGCCCGTCGGAAGTGCTGCCTGGAAACTCGCGAGCAGACCGACTGCGCCAAGCGGTGGATGAACCTCCACCGACGCAAGTGAGTCAGCCTCACCGCTTGGGCTCAATGAAAGCCCGTGAGCGTGGCAACAAGGCCGATCCGACAGCGAAGCTGGTGATCCAGCGGTGGGCGTGGGCGGGTGGCAGCCAGGGTTTGGACATCGGTAGCTTGCAAAACATCGTGTGGCATTCCTCGCGATAGGCACGGCCCATTTGTCGGAGAATCCAAGTTTCATAATCAGCTAGCCAGGCCGTGAAGATACGGCTGCTACTCGTCAGTTCGCCGAGATCGCGGCTCTCGAACTCGCGGAAGTCATATTTGCCAGGGATGACCGGTTTCGTGCGGTGATGAATGTAGCAGCGCTTCGCATTGCGGATGAAGAGGAAGCCACATTGGCCGCTCTCGCACGGATACCAACCGGCACAGGCACCATGCAGCTCGATGACGCCGTCTTCCCAAGGCTTGCAGTAGCAACTAGTGCCTTGCAGGCCTTCGCTGCGGCGTTTTTCAAAGCCGTGCTTCAGAAGCAAATTGCCACTCGTGAGCACATCTCGCCCCCAGAAGAACATCTGCTGGCCGAGACCGGTGGTGAGGTCGTTCAAATGGCCGCGGGTGATCATGACTCTGCGGTGTTGGTGATCCACCGCGGGAAGGGATCGGGGAGCTGCGTCCAGGCGTTGGGGCCTTTTTCGAACTCGGCTTCCGTCAACAAAGCAGCGTCAAATTTCGTGGTAAGGGCAGCTTTGTCCATCTCACGACCGATGATGACGATCTCGGTGCGGCGATCACCATAGATGCCCTGTATGTGTGAGCGGATTTCGGCCTGACATTGCTCGTCCTGCGGCCACTCATTTTCTGCGACGGCACTCCAGAAGAAGCCCATCGCGCGGGTGTCGCGGAGCACGCCGGCCTGCGAGACATAACCCGCGATCTCGTTGCGCGTGGCGAGCCAGAACATTCCTTTGGCACGGATCACGCCGGTCCAGGGAGACTTGAGTAAATCTTGAAAGCGCTGCGGGTGAAACGGTCGGCGAGCGCGATACACGAAGCTGCTGATGCCATACTCCTCCGTCTCGGGTGTGTGCTGCTGGAGGCTGTCGAGCCAGCCATCACTCTGCTCCGCCTCAGCCATGGCGAAGAGGCCGGTGTCGAGCACGCTCTCCAGCGATACCTCGCTGCGTTGGGTGAGGTGAACTTTCGCTTTCGGGTTCAGGGCGCGGACGATGCCTTGGATTTCATCCAGTTCGTCGGCGCTGACAGCATCGGTTTTGTTGATGAGGATGACGTTGGCGAACTCGATTTGATCGGTGAGCAGATTCGCGATGGTTCGAGCATCTTCACCGGTGACGCCCATTTCGCGATCCTGGAGGTCCTCGGTGCTGTGGTAGTCTTCGAGGAAGTTCCGCGCATCGACGACGGTGACCATGGTGTCGAGCTGAGCGAGGTCGTTCAGGCTGCGACCGGAGTCGTCGGTGAAGGTGAAAGTCTCTGCCACGGGCATGGGCTCGGAGACGCCGGTGGATTCGATGAGGATGGAGTCAAAGCGGCCTTCTTTGGCCAGCGTGGCGACTTCCTGCATCAAATCCTCACGCAGGGTGCAGCAGATGCAGCCGTTGCTCATCTCGACCATCTTTTCCTCGGTGCGTGAGAGCTTGGCATCGCCGCTTTTCACGAGTTGGGCATCCACATTGACCTCGCTCATGTCATTCACAATCACGGCGACTTTGCGGCCCTCGCGATTGCGCAGGATGTGATTGAGCAGCGTGGTCTTTCCTGCGCCGAGGAAGCCGGAGAGGACGGTGACGGGTAGTTTCGAAGCTTTCATAAAAGGCAATTAAGTTGCGTTTGTTTAGCTCTTTAGCTAATGCAATCAAATTGCTTTATGATAAAAATCACGATCCTCTCTGGCTTCCTGGGTTCGGGCAAGACGACGCTCCTGCGCCGCCTGCTGCGCCATGCTGACGACCTGAAGCTCGGCGTGATCGTCAACGATATGGCAGAGCTGGAGGTCGATGGCGATCTGGTCCGCTCTGGCCAGCACGTGACGGAA
Organism: Verrucomicrobiaceae bacterium; assembly: GCA_021151605.1. Lineage (GTDB taxonomy): Bacteria > Verrucomicrobiota > Verrucomicrobiia > Verrucomicrobiales > Verrucomicrobiaceae > Prosthecobacter. Next base: position 20,784 of record JAGKWZ010000006.1, on the reverse strand, counting down.
GAACAAGGCACCCTGGCCAGCCTCTATTCGGGCTCTATCAGCGGGGATCAGCGCAGGGCATTCTGTGAGATTTTGGATTCCTGGCAGACGCGCGACGATCTGAAACAGGTGGTCATCGAGACCTCCGGCAGCACTCATCCCTGGCCGCTCATTGAGGAAATCTCCCGTCGCCATGATCACTACCAGCTCGACAGCTTTGTCACACTGATCGACGCAAAGGCCTTCATCGAAGACTACGGCGCGGGGAAGCGGCTGTTTGAAAAGCTCATCCAAAATGAACAGGAGCAACGTCGATCCATGGAGAATCTATTGGCGGAGCAGATCCAGTTCGCCAGCACCCTGCTCGTTACCAAAACCGACCGCGTCCACCCCGACGATCTGCCTTTCCTGCTGAAGTGCCTGGAAGTCCTGAATCCTCATGCCGACGTTCATGCCGCGAGTTACGGCCAGGTGCCTTCTTCTCGGCTTCTGGGCACGGGGAAATTCAGCTTGGAGCGCTCACGGCTGCTGGCCAGAAACTGGCGCGAGGGCGCTCCTGAGACACTGGGTTCCTCAGCGGCCTATGATCTTGGAAGCACGGTCTTTTGTGACCCACGCCCCTTCCATCCACGGCGACTTTGGCGTCTCTTCCGCGAGCGACTCGGTCTGGGCATTCATCGCAGCAAAGGCTTTGTCTGGATAGCATCGCGAGATGAACAGGTGCTGCTCTGGAATCAGGCAGCGGCTGGCATCGGCCTCGAGCTGCTCGCTTACTGGAAGGCCGCATTGTTGAAGGACCCACTCGGGAAACTCGTCGCTGAAGAGAAGGCGATGCTCCGCGAGCAACTCGTCGGTTCGCATCTACTCTTTGGAGATCGGCTCAATGAACTCACCGTCATCGGCACCCTGCGCGACCGCGAAGTCTTCATGCCCGAACTCGAAGCCTTCCTCTGCACATCGGAGGAAATCGCTCGCTGGCAAGCCGGCGTCAGCTTTGACGACCCGTGGCCGAAGAAACTAAAGCAGATCTCGTGAGGTTCAGAGTCAATCCAAGTAAAGGCCCAGCGTTGGCGAAGAAGCACTGGAAGTCTGCGTGATGAAACCCATCATGGGCGTCCGTTTATCCCCTCCCCCGATTCCATTTCCATGAAACAATTCCGCCTTAACCGTCTCTTCAATGCCAAGTCCGGCCGCTGCTTCGATGTCGCCGTCGATCACGGCTTCTTCAACCAGCCCGGCTTCCTCACTGGCATCGAAGACATGCGCTCCGTGGTGAAGACCCTCGTCGATGCCGCCCCGGATGCCATCCAGCTCACGCTCGGCATGGCGCGTCATTTGCAGGAGATCCCTGGCCGCTTCAAACCCAGCCTCGTGCTGCGCACCGACGTCGCCAACATCTACGGCAAAGAACTGCCCGACACCCGCTTCAGCCTCATGATCGAGGAGACCATGCTCCAAGCCGTGCGTTACGATGCCGCCTGCGTTTGCGTGAACCTCTTCCAGATCCCCGGTGCTCCTGAAGTGCATGCTCAGTGTGTGGAAAACATCCTCCGTTTGAAGCCGCAGGCCGACTACTACGGCATGCCGATGATGATCGAGCCGCTCGTCTTCCAGCCGAACGAAAAAGCCGGTGGCTACATGGTCAATGGCGATGAAACTGCCATCACCTACCTCGTCCGTCAGGCCGTGGAACTCGGTGCCGACATCGTCAAAGCCGACCCCACCGACGATGTCAGCGTCTATCACAAAGTCATCGCCGCAGCCTCCGGCATACCGGTGCTTGTGCGTGGCGGTGGCCGCGTCAGCGACAAAGAAATCCTCGAACGCACGGAAGGCCTGCTGGCCCAAGGCGCAGCAGGCATTGTCTATGGCCGCAACGTCATCCAGCACCCCAAACCCCAAGGCATCACCCGTGCCCTTATGGCCATGGTTCACGATGGAGCGAGTGTGAAGAAGTCGCTCAGTTTGATCAAGTAGTCGCGAAAGGTCACCCGTGGCCTTCCTGACTTGGATACGGGTCAGGAAGGTCAAGGTGGGTCAACAGGTCAAGGTAGCCCCGCTGGAGACCCCAGCCACAAACTTGACCATGCCTTGACCATCTTGACCCCGCATTCACCAGCCCCAGTAAGATTTCTCCCCAATGACCCGTTTTGCCTACACCCCAATTGGTCTGACCACCTGATCACCCTGCCATGACTCTCGACACCATCGCCCGACCGCCTTCACTCGTGGAAAAGGTCTGCCAAAGCCTCGTCGCCATCGCACGGCGCGATCTCCAGGAAGACGACGGCTGGCTGCCCACCGAACGCGAGCTCTCCGCCCAGCTCGGCGTCAGTCGCAGCGTGGTGCGAGAGGCCGCGAAACGCCTCGAACTCCAGGGCCTGCTCGAAATCCGCCAGGGCAGCGGCATGAAGGTCGTGGACAAGCTGCATAAGCCCCTCAGCAGCGCTGTCCACATGCTCGTGCCTGATGAGAAACAACGCCTCGTCCAGCTCACCGAGGTGCGCTTTGCCCTCGAGCCGGAAAACGCCCGACTCGCCGCCGAACGCGCGACTGCCAGTGAACTCAAGCAACTCAAAGCCGCTCACGAGCGCCTGAAAAACTGCCAGGACTTCGAGACTCAAGTGCTCGCCGACATGGAGTTCCACTGCCTGATAGCCGAAGCCTCAGGCAACAAGATCGGCTCTCTGCTCATGCAGTCCCTCTCTGACCTCCTGCAAACCAGCCTCAGCCATGGCTACCGCCTCGTGACCAAAGACCAAGCCGTCGCCGATCACGGCAATGTCCTCGACGCCATCCTCGCCCGCAACGCCACCGCCGCAGCCACCGCCATGAAGAACCACCTGCTTCACGCCCGTGACGATCTCGGTCTCAAAAAAGCCCCCTCACGCCGATGAACCTCCGCATCCCATTCCTTTCCGTCCTTTGCGGCTCTTCTGTCATCGGAGCCCCCATCGACTTCGACGGCGAAATCCGTCCGCTGCTCCAAGAGCACTGCATCGAGTGCCACGGCGAGAAGAAGAACAAAGCTGATCTCCGCCTTGATGCGAAAGTCCACGCCTTCAAGGGCGGTGAAAGTGGTCCGGCACTCGTCGCAGGCAAAGCCACCGAATCGCCGCTGTTTCAGCGCATCGTTTCCACCGATGAAGACGAACGCATGCCTCCCAAAGACGATCCGCTGACACCGCAGCAGATCGCTCTCATCAAGGAATGGATCGACTCCGGCGCCAACTGGCCCGAAACCGCCGAAGACAAAGCCGCAGCAGCCGATAAACGTCTCCAACACTGGGCCTATCAGCCCCTAGCTCCGCCTTCCAACGCCGAGACCATCGACTCACTCATCCAGAAGAAACTCGCCGATAACAAACTCGCGCTCAGTCCGCCCGCCGATCCGCGCACACTTATCCGCCGCACATCCTACGACGTCATCGGCCTGCCGCCGAGTCCGGAAGCGGTGGAGAGCTTCGTGAAAGCTCCAGCAAGTTATGAGGCACTGGTGGACTCGTTGCTCGCCTCGCCTCGTTTCGGCGAAAAATGGGCGCGTCATTGGCTGGATATCGTCCGCTTTGCCGAGTCCGACGGCTTTGAGACAAACCGTGCTCGCGACAACGCTTGGCCGTACCGTGACTATGTCATCGAGTCATTCAACAACGACAAGCCCTATGACCAGTTCATCCGCGAGCAGTTAGCAGGCGACGCGCTCAACGCCGATGCCGCTACCGCCTTCCTCGTCGGCGGTGCCACCGACCGCGTGAAGTCGAAAGACCCGGTGCTCACCGCCAATCAACGCGCAGATGAGTTGCACGACATGGTCAGCACGACAGCCGCGACCTTTCTCGGCCTCACGGTGAACTGCGCACGCTGCCACAATCACAAATTCGATCCCATCGCGCAGGAAGACTACTACGCCATGATCGCCATGCTCCAAGGTGTGCAACACGGCGAGCGCCCCATGCGCTCTGCGAATTCAGCCGAGAACGAAAAGCGTCTCGCGAAGCTCCGCTCCGAGCTTGAACCGCTCGATGCTAAGCTCGCCGTCTTTCAACCGCGCGCACATCTCGGCCGCGTCATCTTGATCGATTACTCCAGCCCGCAAACCACCGCCATCGAGCAACCGACCAACGGCAAGCCCATCACTTATTCGCCAGGTCGTGAGAAAGGCGCAGCTGAAGATCCCGGCGATGCCACGCGACTGCCAAACCTCGGCGAGAGCTATCGCTACTGGTCCGCCGAAATCGGCAAGCACGAAGACTTCTTCACCTGGGACCCAAACGCCAGCGGACGCTTCCGAATCTGGCTCTCATGGGGCGCATGGACCACACACGCGCCTGACGCACGCTACATTCTCGATCAAGACGGCGATCTCAAAACGACGAATGACCAAACGGAAATCGCCAACATCAATCAACGCCTCTTTGCCGATGGCAAGCCTGCCATACCCGAACAACGCCGCTGGAGCGGCCTGCAATCGGTCGGCATTCATGACCTCACCGACAAAAGCATTCTCCTCCTCCGCAGCGGCGACAAAGGCGGTCCCACCGTCGCCGATGTGATCGCCTTTGAAGAAGTGTCTGATGAAAAGGCAAAGCCAAACGTTCCGCACCTTCGCGCACCGGTCTCGCATCTCGCCACCGAGGATAACTTCGATGCCATAGAAGCCAACTTCCTTCGCTTCACCATTACGGCGTGCAGCAGTGGCGAGCCTTGCATCGACGAACTCGAAGTCTTCACGCCCGCATCGAAAAACGTCGCCCGCACCGCCAAAGTGACCGTCTCCGGCACCTATGCTGATGGCACGAACACCAGCCACAAGCGGGAGCACCTCACCGATGGCCAGTATGGCAACGCCCGCAGTTGGATCTCGAAGGAAAAAGGCGGTGGCTGGGCGCAGTTGGAGTTTGAGAAGCCCGAGCGCATCCATCGCGTCGTCTGGAGCCGCGACCGCAGCACCGGCAAAGGCAAACACTACGAGGATCGCCTCGCGCTGGGTTACCGTGTCGAAGTCTCGCTCGATGGCAAAGCATGGAAGCCCGTCGCCTCCAGCTTCGACCGCCTCGCCGATGCGTATCGCAAACGCATCACCACCATCCCGACGCTGAGTGACGTGCCCACCGAGAAAGCAGACGAGGTTGCCAAACTCACACAGCAGCGCACACACCTCGCCGACGAGATTCAAAAACTCTCCGCCCTTCCCATGGTCTATGCCGGCAACTTTTCCCAGCCTGGACCCACCAACCGCATGCATCGCGGCGACCCCACTCAACCGCGTGAAGTCATCGTGCCCGGCACTCTGAAGCAAATAGGCAAGCCACTCTCACTCCAGGCTGATACACCCGAGCAGGAGCGCCGTCTCGCTCTCGCCAACTGGATCGCCGATCCCACGCATCCACTCACCGCTCGCGTCATCGTCAATCGCCTCTGGCATTACCACTTCGGCACCGGCCTTGTCGAGACGCCCAGTGACTTCGGCATCAATGGCGCACGTCCCACGCATCCCGAGTTGCTCGACTTCCTCGCCAGCGAACTCATCGCCCACAAGTGGAGCCTTAAGCACATCCACAAGCTCATTCTGATGTCGAAGACGTATCAGCAAAGCAGCGTGATGAATGAAGTCGCCTACAAAGCAGACTCCAACGCACGACTCCTGTGGCGCTTCCCGCCGCGTCGTCTCGAAGCCGAAGCCGTGCGCGATGCCATGCTCGTCACCAGCGCGCAGCTCGACCTCAAGATGGGCGGTCCCGGATTCGACCTCTTCGAGCCAAACGACAACTACGTGAAAGTTTACCAGACCAAGACCGATTACGGCCCCGCCGAGTTCCGACGCATGGTTTATCAAAGCAAACCACGCACCATGCTCGACGACTTCTTCGGTGCCTTCGACTGCCCCGACGCTGGCCAGCCCGCACCCAAGCGCACGAGTTCTACAACGCCGCTACAAGCCCTGAACCTCCTCAACAGTCACTTCGCCATGCAGCAGGCCGAAGCCTTTGCCAACCGCTCCATCAAAGAGTCCGGCTCCGATCTCGCCAAGCAAATCTGCCGCACCTTCCAACTCATCTTCCAGCGCCCGCCAAGCTCCGAAGAGGAAACCGACGCCATCGCTCTCGCCAAATCCCACGGTCTGCCAGCGCTCTGCCGCGCACTCTTCAACTCCAACGAGTTCATCCGCCTGAACTAACGCCATGAACCATCTCCTCAACCGCCGCCACTTCCTCAATCGCACCGTCACCGGCCTGAGCAGCATCGCGCTCACATCTTTGTTGAAGCAGGACAACCTGCTCGCCAGCGACTCGCCGATTCGTCCCTTCATTGATCCCTCGCGACCATACGCGCCGCGTCCGCCGCACTTCGAGCCAAAGGCGAAACAGGTGCTCATGATCTTCTGCTCAGGCGCCATGAGCCATGTGGACACCTGGGACTACAAGCCCGAGCTCTTCAAGCGTCACGACACACCGATGCCAGGGTCTGGAAACCTCATCACATTTCAGGGCGAGCAGGGCAACCTTATCAAACCCATTCGCGACTTCAAACCCCGGGGCCAGTCCGGCAAGATGATCTCCGATTTGCTGCCAAATCTCGCCGAGATGGCCGATGAAATGTGCTTCATCCATTCGATGACCGCCAAATCGAACACACATGGTCCCGCTGAGAACCAAATGGGCACTGGTTACATCCTCGATGGCTTCCCCAGTGCTGGCGCGTGGGTGACGTATGCGCTCGGCTCCGAAAACCAAAATTTCCCGGCCTTCGTCGCTATTCCCGATCCGCGCGGCGTGCCGCAGATTGGTCCGCGTCATTGGGGCAGCGCTTTTTTACCCGCTTCGTTTCAAGGCACCGCTTTCAATGCCAACAAGCCTATCCCCAACCTCGCGCGTCCCGAGTCCATCTCCGACAAAGCCGAGCGCGACACGCGCGACTTCCTCAAGCGACTCAACGACCGCCATCTCGAACAAAACCCCGGCGACAGCGATCTCGCCGCACGCATTTCGTCCTATGAACTCGCCGCGCGCATGCAACTAGCCGCCGTCGAGATCAACGACCTCAGCTCTGAAAGCCCCGCCACCCGCGCCCTCTACGGCACTGAGGATACCAACGTCAACAAAGCCGGTTTCGCCAAGAACTGCATTCTCGCGCGACGCCTCATCGAGCGCGGCGTGCGCTTCGTGCAACTCTTCAACGGTTCTTATGCCATGGGCGAAGGCGTGGGCAACTGGGACGGCCACAAGAAGATCCACGATCAATATGCTGTCCATGCACCCATCCTCGATCAGCCCTGTGCTGCGCTGCTGAAGGACATGAAGGCTCGCGGACTCTTGAAGGATACGCTGGTCGTCTTCGTCACCGAGTTCGGCCGCATGCCCACCTTCCAAAAAGGAGCCAATGGCCGCGATCACAATCCCAAAGGCTTCACCGTCTGGCTCTCCGGTGCCGGTGTGAAGCGCGCCTACAGCCACGGCAGCACCGATGACTTCGGCTATCAGGCCGTCGAGAACGTCACCACCATCTACGATCTGCATGCCACGATGCTGCACCTCCTCGGTCTCAACCATGAGCGCCTCAGTTTTTACAACAACGGCATCGAGCGTCGCCTCACCGACGTGCATGGCCATGTCATCAAGGATATCCTCGCATGAAGCTTCTCCTTTCCGTCCTTTGTGTCCCTTCCGTTCTTCTCGCCGTCGATTTCGACCGCGAAATCCGCCCACTTTTGCAAAAGCACTGCATCGAGTGCCATGGCGAAAAGAAACAGAAAGGCGAACTCCGTCTCGATGCCAAATTCCACGCCTTCAAAGGCGGTCACGACGGCCCCGCGATCCTTGCTGGCAAAGCCGATGCCTCGCCACTCTTCCAGCGCATCAGCAGCACGGACGACGATGAAAAAATGCCACCGAAAGGCGATGGCTTAAAACCCGAAGAGATCGCTCTGTTAAAGATTTGGATCAACTCCGGTGCCAAGTGGCCCGAAAACGCCACCGACAAAGCCGCGCTCACCGACAAGCGCCTGCAGCACTGGTCCGTGCAGCCCATTAAAGTGGCTTCGGCTTTAGCCGAACCTCTCGGGCTAAAGCCCGAGCTACTTTCCATCGACACCTTCATCGAAGCCAAACTCCGTGAAAACAAACTCACGCCCTCTCCCGAAGCCGACGCCCGTACCTTAAAGCGCCGCCTCCACTTCGACCTACTCGGCCTCCCACCAGATGCGTCTGATCGGTCCGACCAAGCCTACGAATCCCTCGTCGATACCCTCCTCGCCAGTCCCCACTTCGGCGAACGCCAAGCCCGCCACTGGCTGGACATCGTCCACTACGCCGACACGCACGGTTTCGAGCGTGACCAGCTCCGCCCGAACGCCTGGCGTTACCGCGACTACGTCATCGAGTCCTTCAATGCCGACAAACCCTACGACCAGTTCATCAAAGAACAGATCGCCGGAGATTTGCTGCCGAAACCAACCATCACCGCGCTCGGCTTCCTCTCCGCAGGCCCTTGGGACTTCGTCGGGCAGCAGGAAACGCGGTCCGACATGCTGCGCCGTGCCGCCCGCGCTCTCGATCTCGACGACATGGTCACGCAGACGCTCACCGCCACGATGGGCATCACCATCAACTGCGCCCGCTGCCACGATCACAAACTCGATCCCATCACGCAGGAGGAGTATTATCGGCTGTGGGCCGTTTTTGCCGGTGTGAAACGCGGCGACCGCGAAACTGATGCCGCCGAGTCCAAACGCCTCGACGCCGAAAAAGCCCGCCTGAGCAAAGAACTCGCCCAAACACGCACGCAGATCGCCAAGCTGGCCGGTGAGGGCTTCGAACTCGCCAAACTCATCCCCGAAGCCTCCGGCATCGACGTGCGCAACGGCAGCATCACCAAGGAAAAACTCGGCTACTTCCGCGACATCCAGACGAACCGCCTTCAAAAAGTCCCCTCTGTCCCTTCCGTCCTTTGGGTCTTTGTTCCGAACGGCCCGAAAGTCCCTATCGCCTTCAAACAAGAAGTGTCCGGCATCCCCGCCACCAGCGGCCATTATTGGGATACCATCGCCAATCGTCCTCTCAACGCCCAGCGCACCACCAAGATCGGCAGCACGGATTATGCCGCGAAAAGCCACAGCATGCTCGCCATGCACGCGAACAGCGGCATCACCTTCGACCTCGCCAAACTGCGCGAGCAGAGCGGCCTCAAAGCCATGCGCCTCACCGGCCTCGTCGCTTTTGGAGCAGACAAAGCCGCCTCCGCATCCAAAGCGGATTTCACCGTCTTCGTCGATGCCGAGATGAAGTTCCAAAAACTCAAACTCCGCAAAGACGAGACCGCTGCGCTCGATCTCGAAGTGCCCGCCAAGGCCAAAACGCTCACCTTGATCGCCACGGATGGTGGCGACGGCATCGGCAACGATCTCCTCTTCATCGGCGATCCGAAGCTCGTGCCCGAAATCGCCGAAACTCGCCTCACCGAGGCCGATGCAGCCCAATTGAAAAAACTCCGCGCCACCGCCGCGAAGCTCGACGCCGATCTTAAAGCCCTTCCCGAGCCCGACAAGGTCTATGCCATCGTTTCCAACGAACAACCGCCCATCATCAAAGTGCAACGTCGCGGCAATCCCGAAGACGAAGCGCAGGAAGTCACACCCGGAGCCTTTTCATGGGTAAAGCACGCCTCCGCTGCTTTTGGCGATCAAACCACACCCGAAGCCCAGCGCCGACTCGCCTTAGCGAACTGGATCACCCATCCCGACAACCCGCTCACTGCCCGCGTCATCGTGAACCGCCTCTGGCATCACCACTTCGGCCAAGGCCTCGTCGCCACCCCGAGCGATTTCGGCCTCGGCGGAGACAAACCCAGCCACCCCGAGTTGCTCGATTTCCTCGCCAACGAACTCATCACACACGGATGGAGTTTGAAGCACATCCACAAGCTCATCGTCATGTCGAAAACGTATCGGCAGGAAAGTGGTTTCGGCTTTAGCCGAAATGATGCGGCTAAAGCCGCAGCCACTTTGGACTTCTCCAACCGCCTCCTCTCCCGCCAAAACCCACGCCGCCTCGACGCCGAAACGCTGCGCGACACCGTGCTCGCCGTCTCCGGCAAGCTGAACCTCACCCGTGGTGGCCCTGGCTACCGCGACTTCAACTACACCGAAGCCTACGCCCCCATCTACGACTACGTCACGCCCGACAAACCCGAGCTTTGGCGTCGCAGCATCTACCGCTTCATCGTGCGCACCACGCCGCATCAGTTCATGACCACGCTCGACTGCCCCGATCCCGCGAACTTTACGCCAGCGAGAGCGCAAACCACCACCGCCCTGCAAGCCCTCACCCTCTCCAACAACGAGTTCATGCTCCAGCAGTCCCGCCACCTCGCCGAACGAGCCAAAACGCCCGAACGAGCCTTCCAACTTTGCTTCCAACGGGATGCGACGCCCGAAGAACTCGCCGCCGCGAAGCAAATCGACATCTTCTCGCTGTGCCGCATGCTCCTCAACGCCAACGAGTTCATCTATGTTGACTAGCCGTGATCATTGCCTGCCACTAAACATTAGTGGGACAATGGAATGCGAAATTAGGACGCAGAAGAAGCAGGCAGATGCCAATTCCATCGGGCGGCTTCGAAACAAGTTGCTCAAAAAATCACGTTCATGCCTAGCCGCTCTTCGTTCCAGATACTCGCCGCTGCTGGTAACAGCGACCAAGCGGATAACAATGTCCAGTTCAACTTCTTCACTGCCAAACCATGAAATCGGCATTTCCCTTTTTAGCCCTGGCGATCCTGACAGTGTCTCTACATGCCGAGGAGCGTTACCTGCTTGCAGCGGACACGCAGGTTGTTGAGATCGATCGCGCGGGCAAGGTGCTAACGGTTTGGAAGCATTCTGGCCATGGAGGCATCTACGATGCGCATCGACTTGCGGATGGTGGACTCGTTTATGCGCACAAGGGTGGACTCGCGGTGTTTGATACAGCGAAAAAGATGGTCATGGAGCACAAGGCACGCGCTGGCACCAAAGGCGCGGAGGCAAACAGCGTGGCGGTACTGGAAGGCGGGAAGAAGTTTGCTCTGATGGATAGCGGCGTAAGCCAGATTCGCATCGTGGACCGCAGCGGTGGCATCGTGAGCGAGACGCCGCTGCCGGACCTCAAAGACGAGGCGCTGCACTTTCGCTATCGCATGATTCACGAGGTGCCTGGCGCCAATGCCTTCTGGGTAGGTCAATATGGTCGCAAAACGGTGCTGAAGGTGGAGGCGGGAACGGGACGCGTATTGCAGACGATTCCGCTCGATCCGCTGCTGAAGCCTTCACCGACAGTGAAGAAGGCCTTTGCGGTGCTGCCCGTCGCGGATGGCTCGATTTGGTTATCCACGTCCACCGGTTGCCAGTTGCTGCATCTTGGCGCGGACGGGAAAAAGCTCGGCTGCTGGACGAGCGATGACCTTGGGCTGAAGTGCCGCTACTTGCTTGGAATGTCGCGTCTGGCGAATGGCAACGTGCTCATCGCCTGTGGTGATTATCATCTGCAAAAGGTCGACGAAGGCCGCGACCTGCTGGCGGAGATCGACGACAGCGGAAAGGTGGTGTGGAAGCTCACTCGGGATCAGTTGGTGCATCAAATCGACGGCGTGATCGACAAAGGCAGCGGTCTTGAGGAGATGCGTGTCACGAATGTGGAGGTGGTTGACGTGCCGCCGCCAAAGCCTGCGAAATCGTCTGCCTCCAGCAGCATTCCCGCCTTCATCGACAAGCACTGCATCGACTGCCACGATGACAGCACAGCTAAGGGCGACTTCGACATCACGGCGCTGGCGTTTCAGCCGGAAGACGGTGGAAATCGCGGGCGCTGGGCACGTGTGTTTGATCTCGTCGAGCGAGGTGACATGCCGCCGCCGGAGAAGTCAAAGGTAAGCGCGGAGGAGCGGCGTGTCTTCAGCGAAGCTCTAAGTTCCGCGCTGGTGGCTGCATCGAAGGCAGAGATCGCGAAGAATGGCCGCGGACCTGTTCGTCGACTGACACGCGTGGAGTTTGAGAACAATCTGCGCGTGCTGTTGAAGCTGCCGATGCTCGACATTCGTGACAAGGTGCCCGAAGACCGCGACTCGCACGGCTTCACAAAAGTCTCCGCCATGCTCGATGTCTCGCGTGTACAGATGGAGGGCTATCTCGATGCCACAGAGGCCGCTCTGCGCACCGCGATGGCTGCGAGCACTCCGCCGCCGAAGCCGGTCACGCAGCGCTTCTCAGGCCTACATTTGTTTCCCGGCCTCAACACCTTCGGTGAGCGTGAGGCGATGTTCTTTGCGCGGGAGAACCGCATGGTGCCCATCACCAGCGAGGACGTGAAAAAGATGACGCCTGAGCAGCGCGGTGATCCCACGCTGGAGATGGCGCTCTTCCGCTCGGCGACGTGGCCTTACTATGGCTATCCGCCGGGCTTTCGCGCGAAGACAGGCGGCGCGTATCGTGTGCGGTTCAAAGGACGTGCGGTGCGGCAGGTGCGAGACTTCAGGCTGGTGCCCGCGTATGAGCCCATCGCGATGAGTTTTCGTGCACGGCAACCTTCCGGACCGGATGTCTCCGGCGATGTTCGCGAGACGGGCGGTTGGATGGATTTGCAGCCGGAGGCACGCGAGTTTGAGACCACGATTCATCTCAAGGCGGGCGAGACCTTTGAATACAGCCCGCTGGGTCTGCCGGTGCCGTTCATCCGCACTGATGGCGGCTTCTTTTATGATTATCCACCGATACCTCAGGAGGGACATCGCGGCGTGGCGATCCAATGGCTCGAAGTCACCGGACCACTCGTGGATGAGCCGTGGCCGCCAGCCTCTCATCACGTGTTATTTGGTGATCTCACGCCAACCAAAGGCACTCCGGCTGATGCGGAGCGGTTGTTTCGGCGTTTCGCTGCCAGCGCTGCCTTGCGTCCAATGAGCGAGCACGCTCATGAGCCTTTCTTGAAGCTCATCCACGCCAAATTCAGCGCTGGAGCTGCCTTTGCCGATGCGCTGCTAGCGGGCTATCAGGCGCTGCTGTGCTCCTCGCATTGCCTTTATCTCACGGAGCCGCGTTCGGGCTCACAGGACATGCATTTCGCCATCGCGGCGCGTCTCTCACATCTGTTCTGGAATCAACGGCCTGATCATGAACTCAAACAGCTCGCCCAAAACGGACGCCTGCGCGATGCGGCCACGCTCCATGCTCAAACGGACCGTCTCATCGCCGATCCGCGCTTTGAGCAGTTCGTGCGCACCTTTGCCGATGAGTGGCTCGATCTCCGCAAACTGCGCCGCGACATCCCGGACGAGCGTTTGTATCCCGAGTATCGCAAAGACGACTACCTCGTCGATTCGATGGAGAAGGAGACACAGGCCTTTCTCACCTCAATGGTGCGCGAAAACATGCCCGCCACCACGCTCGTCACAGCGGACTTCACCTTTGTGAACGACCGCCTCGCGCGTCACTATGATCTGCCGCGTGTGACCGGATCTGCCATGCAGCGCGTGTCCTTACTTGCAGGCAGTCCGTTTGGCGGCCTCATCACGCAGGCTGCAGTGATGAAGCACACCGCGAACGGCACCACGACTTCGCCCGTGCTGCGTGGCGTGTGGATCATGGAGAAACTGCTCGGCCAGCCCGCACCACCGCCGCCGAAAAGCGTGCCCGCCGTCGAGCCTGACATCCGTGGTGCCACCACGATTCGTGATCTACTCGCCAAGCACACCGAGTCCAAAACCTGCGCCGCATGCCATGCTAAGTTTGATCCCGTCGGCTTCGCTTTGGAAAACTTCGACGTGATGGGTGCATGGCGGGATCGCTATCGCGGCATGGAGGTGGGGGATAAAGTCACTGGCTTCGATCCCGCCGGTCATCCGTACACTTACTTCGTCGGTCCCGCCGTCGATGCCTCAGGCAAACTGCCCGGCGGCGAGTCCTTCCGCGACATCCACGATGTGAAACGACAACTCGCCGCGAAACCTCGTCAGCTCGCCAAAAACCTGCTCGAACACCTCGTCCTACACGCCACCGGCACACCCGTGGGTTTTGCAGATCGTGCCGAAGTCGATGCGATGCTCGATGCTTGCGCAGCGAAGGGCTATCGCGTGCGAGACTTGGTGCAGGCACTTGTCACTAGTAGTCTCTTTCTTGGAACTTCCGCCAATTCATGAACGCTCCTCACATTTCCCACACACATCAGCGTCGTCGTTTTCTGCGTGGCATCGGGGTCACTCTATGTCTGCCAATTCTCGAGTGTATGACGCCCGTCTTTGCACGCGCTGCTGCTCCGAAGCCACCCAAACGGATGCTGCTCATCTCAAACAACCTCGGTGTGCTGCCACAACACTTCTTCCCGAAGAACACAGGAGTCGGCTACACCTTATCGCCATACTTGAAGGAACTCGCGGCATTTAGGCAGGACTTCTCTGTGTTCAGTGGTTTATCCCATCCAGCCGTGACCGGGGGACACAGCACGGAGAACTGCTTCCTCACAGCCGCACGTGACCCAACGCGTAGTGGCTTCCGCAACAGCATCTCGCTCGACCAGTTCGCTGCGGAGGCGCTGGGCCAGCAGACGCGATTTCCCACGCTGAATCTTGGTGTGAACATCGACAAAGCCAATCGCAGCCTCTCCTGGACACGCGATGGCGTGTTGCTGCCCGCCGAGGACAGCCCTGCGGCCCTGTTCCGGAAAATGTTCCTCCAAGGCGATGCGAAACAGACCGCGCTCGCGCTCAAACGCCTCCAGGAGCGTGGCAGCGTGCTCGATGTGCTTGGCGAGGAAATGCGCGGCTTCCAACGCGGCCTCAGCACCTCAGATCGCTCGCGTTTGGACCAATACTTAACCTCGGTAAGAGAACTCGAAGAACGACTCGTCATCTCTGGCGAGTGGGAACAAAAGCCGAAGCCCAACACTAAAGCCGCGCCGCCACAGGATATCGCCGACAAGGCCAAGTTCTTCCCAAAGATCCAGCTCATGCTCGACATGGCACGACTCGCTTTCGAATCCGATTCCACCCGCATCATCACACTTATGGTGGACGGTTTCGCCACGCCGGTCTTTGAGATTGATGACCAGCACCGAACCCGTGACGGCTATCACAATCTCAGCCACCACGGCCAGTCGAAGGAAAAGCTCGCCGAACTCGAAAAGGTGGACTTGCAACAGATGCGGCACCTCCGCGATCTCATCGCCTCACTCGCCGCCACACCCACAGCCGACTCCAAACGCCTGCTCGACCAAACCATGGTCCTCTACGGGAGCAACCTCGGCGATGCCAATGTCCACAACTGCACCAACCTTCCTATCCTCCTCGCCGGCGGCGGCCTCAAACACGGCCAGCACCTCGCCTTCGGCACAGTTCAGAACAAACCGCTCTGCAATCTCTTCATCTCCATGCTGCAACACATGGGCATAGAGACCGTGGAGTTTGGAAGCAGCACCAGCACCATTTCAGAGATCGGGTCAGCCTAGCATGACTTTTGTCAAAGCGGGAACTGATGGGGTCGAAGTTGCACAGTGAAGAGCGGTTTGGCAGCGAAGGGGCGGCAAAATGACGCGGCACATGGCATTACTTGGCCTGTTGTTTCGCCAATTCAGTGAGGAAGGCTTTCTCGCGGTCCGCAACGTATCGGTGGTAGCCTTCGCGGTCGATGAAGGGGTTGATCGCACCAGCGTCGATCGAGCGGGCGTGCTTGGCATTCATCTCGTAGTAACCGCCGTGGGCACCGAGGAAGAGATCGACGGGCTGCGCTTTGAGAAAGCGGAAGGTGTGCTCGTAGTCGGTGGCGATGGCTGGGTAGTCTTTGTTGCCGACGAGGATGTAGCCGGGGTTCACATTCGGGCTGCCGATTATCACGGCGTTGAGGCCATCGACCTTCATTGTCCACGTCGTGCAGCCGCGCGTGTGACCGGGCGTGAGATTTGCAACGAGTGTGCTGCCGCCGAGTTTGACTTCTTCGCCGTCTTTGAGCCGACGATCCGCTTTGGCCGGTGTGAACTGAGTGTAGTCGGCCAGACGTGACTTCTTCGCGCCGCCGCTCTCCACCGCATCGGCGTCCTGCTCCATGACGAAGTATTGGGCCTTGGTCTGCTTGATGACTTCCGCGCTGCCTGCGCAATGATCCGAGTGCGCGTGGCTGATGAGCAGGATCTTCACGTCGGTGAACTTGAAGCCGAGTTTCTCGATGCTGGCCCGGATGAGCGGCACGGACTCACCAAAGCTGCTGTTAATGAGGATGTGGCCCTCCGGCGTGGCGATGAGATAAGACGCGAGATCCTTCGAGCCGACGTAGTAGAGATTCCCCGCGATCTTGTGCGGCGGAAAGGGCTCCATCCATGCCGCAGGCTGTGCGACGAGCGAGGTGCCGAAAAGCATTAAACTGAGCAAAAGACGGAGAGCGTTGTGTGTGAGCATTGTTTTCATGGATTGGAATCAAAATTCCTCCGCCATCTGGTCGAGTTCCTGGTTGATGCGGTCCTTCCAGGTGGCGGGAAGATCGAGTTGGAGGAGTTGGTCGAAGGTTTCGATGGCTTTGATCTTCTTCCCGGCCGCCAGCAACGTGCGAGCGTAAGCTTCGAGAAGATTGCCCCGCGCGGTGATGCTGGTGACCTTGGTGAAGTCGGTGCCGTCGAAGGCTTTCACGGCTTCTTTCGTGCGTTGGCTTTCGATGAGCAAACGTGAGAGCGCGATGAGGCTGTCAACGCGCCAGGCGTAGTTGGCGGGCGTGACTTTGAGTGCCTGGCGGAACTGCTCTTCGGCCTTCGCGGTGTTGCCCTGCTTTTGAAAAAGCACGCCTGCTTCGCGAAGTGCCCGACCACGCACGCCGATTTCCGCGCCCGGCGCGGCGGCGGCGAGTTGCCACTGCCAGAGTTCGGCAGCGGCGTCCTTCTTCTCGTGGTAGATGGTGGCAAGAATGCCGTGCGCCTGACCCAGCACGCGAGTGGGCCAGAAGGCCACTTGCTTGTCACGCACAAACGCCAGCGCTTCATCGTAACGCTCGAAATCGGCAAGCACACGCAGCTTGGCGAAATCGCGCAACGCGGGCTCCTTGATCGTAGCTGCGAGGGCGAGCGAACGGTCGACATCCTTCAGTGAATCGACGGTGATGTCGAGTGCCTGCGAGAGGTAGGTGAAGTTCTCGCTGGCTTCGTCGGTCTGTTTCGCGAGCGCTTCGAGCTTTTGCAGTGCTTCGTCGTAGCGCTTCTCCGTGCGCAATCGCTTCACGGCGCTGAGCGCGGTGTAGTCGATGGCGTGTGAAGCGCCGCCGAGTGAGATGAGGCAAACCAAAAGTAGGTAAAGTCGATTCATGAGCGGATCATTTGAAGGTGGCTTTCCCAAAGCTAGCATCGCCGGGGATGCGGGAAGCGTTGAGCTTGCTGGTCCAGGCGGAGAATTCGCGGTTGGTCTTCTTGTCGGTGGAGTCGGTGAAATGCACGCGACCGACATTGAGATACCAGGTGTCACCAGCTTTGGGTGCCTTGGTGCGCATGGTTTCAAAAGGAATGACGGCCATGGACTCCCAGCGGTTCTTGGCCGGGATGAGCTTGGTTTCAAAAGTCCATGCGCCGTTCCAGCCCTCGTCATTCCAGCCGTAGCGCGGGTGAAGGTAGTCGGCGATGAAGCCGTGCTCGGCCTCGTTGAACGACATCGGTTCCGGCTCGTAGGCGAAGTAAAAGTAGCGACTCTTGTCGGCGATGGGCGAGACATTGACGACGATGCTCTCCTGCAGCCACAGCTCGGCATCGTGGCCGCGAGCAGTGAAGGTCGTCTTGTTCGCTGGCTGCTCGCCGCTGACGCGGATGTAGAGATTCCTGTCGTCGCAGAGCACGCGGAAGGTCGTGGGCGCTTGTAGTTTCGTCACGGCGGCATCGGTGGGCAAAAGCTGGTGCGCCTCGGCCTTCTCCCAGCGGGGTGAATCGAGTGTCAAAGGTCCAGTCGCACGCTCGATGGTAAGCGATTGGCTCTGCTGGATCATTTGCGCCGGATTCGCCCGCATCTTCGCGGTGTCCCAATTGAACGGAGCACGTTCCAAATAGCGTCCGGCATACTTCAGGCTCTTTTCGTCGGCGAAGCGATACGCGGGGTTCTTTTTCTTCGCATACTTCGCGTCGCCATTGGCCACGCCGGCGATGAAGGCGTTGCGCGCATCCACCGCGTCGAGCAACTGAGTGAGCGAGGCCACGTTGTTCATCGCCTGATGATTGCGCCACGCATTGATGACGAGCGCGAGGTGCTTCAGGAAATCGAACTCGTAGCGCACGATGTCGAGCCTGCGCCGCACCTCGGGCAGCTCGGCGCTGCCTTCTGCGGCGGCGAGGTCTTCTTCGAGCGAGTTGATCACGTCCGGCGGCCAAAGAGTGCCGAGCGCGAAGATGGGATCGCGTCCGGACTGATACGCATATTCTCGCAGCACCCGCCACAGCTCGACGCGCCTCTGCACGTTGGTGAAGAATCGGCGCATCGGGTTCTCGCATTCGCGAAAGGCGGCCTGCAGGTATTCGTCGAAGAGTTCGTTCGCGCTCTGCCGCTTCGGATCGATGGCGAGGCGCAGATACACGTAAATGTTTGGCCCTTCGAGTCCCCACTGGCCTGCGCCGGGGCTGCCATTCACCTGCACCATGCGCACGTTGTTCTCCATGAGCAGGCGATTCTGCTCCGCGATCATCGAGACGGTGGTGAGCGGCGTGAGGCCCACGAGATGGAAGTTGCCCCAGTTGTAAAGATACGCTGAGAAGCCACCTGGCACCTTGAGCTGTTTCCACGCGGCGAAGGCTTCCTCATCAGAGCTCATCATCTCGATGATGGTGTTCTCCGGGAACTCGTGGAAGGTCTGCGGTGGCTCCCGCGAGATGCTGTAGGCCGTCATCATGAGCTTCTTCCCCGGCCGATCCTTCATCAAGCGCAAGGCCATGTCGCGATGCATGATCCAGATCTTCTCACCCCACGCGCGGTCTGTGCTGAAGGCAATGCCATCGGTTGGCTTCGTCGTGGGCTTCACGCCGTAAAGCGCCTCGCATTCCTTGCACTGGCAGGGACGGAAGCCATCGGCCTGGCCCAGCTCGACGACATCGTAGCCACTGTCGAGACTGGCAAGGATGTGCTTGTAGATCAGCTCGCGCACTTCGGGGTTCGAGAGACAGAGCTGCCCATCCGTCGCGCCGACCTCCGGCTGCCGCACATTGCCCGTCAGGATGAAATACTCGGGATGCGTCTTCCCATACTCGGCAATCGGCACCGCGGACGGATGCTGATGTCCACCACGCGACCACACGCGGGTGAAGCGTCGGCAATGATTCGCCGTGTAGAACAACTCCGGCCCATTGCGCATGTCGTGCTCGATGAAATGCGGCTCGCTGCGCACATCAAGCGTCGGCGGCACATGGATGATCGACTGCGGCACGAAGGTCGTGCCCGATTCATCCGGCGACAAAAATCGCGCCCCGACAAAGCGATGCACAAACTCCGCCGCACCAAACAAGGTGCCCTCAAACGGCAGCGGCTGATCTTTGGTCGCCGAGCGCCATCCCGGGATGGCGCGCTTCCCTTCCAGCGAATCAGGCTCGTCATTGCCCACGATGATGACATCACGCCCCACCACCTTGTGCGCATAGCCCCAGCCGCTCAGCTTTTTGAGATCAACCTGTGGCGCCGCAAACTTCGTCGCGCCCACATAAAACGCCGGACGCCCCGCCTCCACCTGCGACTCCTTCACGACCGGGAGCGTGATTTTGTTCGCCGCAAACGCCTGCTGCAACAACTCCGCCGCCCGCGTCACCGACGACTCCGCCGTTGCATTCGAAAAAGCATCCGGCACCACGATCTGAAACTTCGATTTGCCTCGAAAGCCGAGAATCATGTCCTCCGGCTCGTCCGCATCCGTCGTCGTCGTTTGAGCGATGGCTGACAGCGCGATGGCAAAGGAACAAAGAAGAGCAGCAAGCTGGCGCATGAGGCAAGGAGTAGAAGATGAAAACACGGAGAAGGCTAACGTCGCCAAGGGGCACGCTTTGTCCGCTCAGTCATTGTTGCCGACTTTATGGCCTCAAATCACGATTTGGCCTTCACCAAAGCCGCACGGATGTTTTCTGCGACTTGTTTGGCCATCACGGCCGAGCCGCTAGGCATAAAGTGGACGTTGCGCTTGCCTTGCAACTCGGCTTGGCGCGGCTTTACGAGCGACCAGAGGTCGTTCCAGATCACGCCTTCTTCCGTCATCACGCGTTTGGCGACTTCGTTGTAGGGCAGCTCCGAGTCCTTCACATACTTTGCAGCATCGCTTTCGGGCACGGGCGTGGTGCTGGCGAAGATGAGTTTGGCACCCGTTTGCTTCAGGCGGGCGATGATCTGGCGCAGATTCTTCTCATAAACCTCAGGCGGCACGTTTTGATGCCCGCCGTTTGTCGGTGAGGCGTATTCGCCCTTCGAGTTCTTGTCGCGATCATCGGCGAAACGATAGGAGAGATCATGCAGGCCATGGTTGAAGTGAATCACGTCCCATTTCTCCTTCGCATCCGGCAGCCAGCGTTTGAGGCCGTAGTAGCCGACTGCCACTTTGGTCGAGCCGCAGTTCGCAGGCACGCGATGGACGTTCGCCACGCCTGTGAGCAGCTTCCGCACCTCCAGCGCATACGCGATGGACACGGAATCGCCCATCAGGAGCACACGCGGGAGCTTTGGATCATCGGTGATGGCGGCAAACTCGGGTGGAGTGGCCGGTTTGTCCGCCGCGAACACGGTGCAGGCAGTGAGCAGGAGGCAGAAAATGGTTTTCATGAGATCAGGGCAGCCAGCGGGCTTTGTAGGGGC
>JAGKWZ010000407.1 GCA_021151605.1 Verrucomicrobiaceae bacterium | reverse complement strand
CCACTGAGCTTTCGGCTGGGCGGGGCGGCTCCAGTAAAGGTTCACGCCAAAGGCATCGTAGTCGGGCGTGGTCAGTGGCATGACATTCACGGTGCCAGCGATGTGGCCGAGGTTGCTGTAAAGGGAGGCAAAAAGGGGCGTGCTGTTCTGGTCGGTCAGCAGGGTGCTGGAGGTGAAGGTGGTGTTGTCCGCCAGAGTGCCTGCTATTTTTGCGCTGCCATCACTGCCTAGGATCAGACTGCCAATGCCGGTGCCGGGCGGATAGGTGGCGGCTCCGGCCTGCTCAGGCACGGAGGGGAAGATGAGGTTGAAACGCTGGCTGGTTCCGGTCACGAGGCTGGTGGGGATTTTGCTTCTGCTGCTGTAGGGGCAGCGGCGGGCCAGGCCGTAGGCAGTGGGAATGCCAAATGGGTCACTAGCAGGACCAAGGTAGAGATCCGCTGTGTTCGAGGAAACGCTGACGGTGAAGAGGAAGTCAGGCTTGCCCGTTCGCTTCACGAGCAGGCTGTTGTTGAGGGCAGGCTTGAAAATCACGGATGATTGGATCACCTGGCCGGTGAAGGGGATGGTGGAGCCGTCGATACGCAGGCTGCCGGTGACGGCCCCCGTGGTGCTGGTGACGGTGACGGCGAAGAAGCCGGTCGTGGCATTGCTGGGGGAAGCACCAAAGAAAGGCGTCACCAGCCCCTGGTAGATGCCTCCGACATTACCGACGGCGGTGGCGATGGAGGCAAATCGTGCGGTGAGCGTGAGTCCAGGCCGCATGACAAAGCTGATCGTCGGCTGGTAGCTAAAATTATTCGGAATGACCCCGTCCACGTTGGCACTCCAGCCGGTGAAAAGGAAGCCCGCCTTGGGTGTGGCGGTAATTTTGTAGGTCAGGCCGACATCTCGGCTTGAGCTGGGCGTGAAACCAGCGCTGACGGTGCCGCTGTTGGTTGGGCCGTTGATCGCCACCGTGAGGGTGGTAGTCACTTTGTAGGTGAAGCTGCGCTTCGTGAGGGCGGAGATTTTGCCTTTCTCATCCACGGCGCGGATGTTGAGCGTGTTCACGCCGGGCACGGCGGTGATGCCGAGGCTGAAGTTGCTCAACTGCGGGCTACCGGTGAGGGCGGCGTCCACCCAGGCTCCGTTGTTGAGCTGGACCTGGACGGCCTGCAGACCTTTGTCATCCTTGGCGGTGCCGATGACGGTGACGCTGTCGGTGGTGACGATGGCATTCGCCAAAGGTGCGGTGAGGGTGAGCGAGGGCACGGCGGCATCGGTAAAGTCGAGGATGCGCACGGTGGTGCTGCTCTGGGCACCGAGCGTGGCTCCGCCGGTGGCGTTGGAAAGCGTGAGCGTGAAGTCCTCATGAGGCTCCTTCACCTTGGGGTCGGAGACGATGGTGACGGGCATGTTCTTCACCGTCTCACCGGGGCCGAAGTTCAGTATATCTCCGATGATGGGTGTGAAGTCGGTCGTCGCCGTGGCAAAGCCCAGACCGCTGCCGACAGAGGTGGCGATCCTGACTTCCACGGTGCCGATGTTGCCGCCGGTGCGGAAGACGGGCACCTGCAAAACACCCACGTTTTCCTGCACGCGGATCAGCGGTGTTCCAAAGGCGATGGTGCCCGGTGCATCCATATCACCAGCTTCCACGGCTCCGATGTCCACGCTGGTGCCGACGAGGCGGGCACCTCCTCGCTGATCCACGAGGTTCAGTGCGCTGGTGGCACCGCTGGCGGGATTACGAGCCGGGCTGCCGGGAAGGGGCGGCATGGTCTCGGTCGGGCCGCCGTAGCTGCCAAAGGTGGCGAGCATGGCACTCAAGGGCACGGCTGTGGTGCCGGTGAGATCGCCGGGCAGCCAGGTCACGACGCCGCCGTCGGCTTTGCCGATCAAATTGTTGCCCAGGCTGGTGACGGTGCCGCTGCCAGCCACGGTGACTTCCGGGCCTGAGGTGCTGTTTCCCGCGATGATGCAGCCGTCCAGCGTAGCGGCAGTGCTCGAGCCTGAGAATCCGGCGATCACCAGGGTTCCATCACTGCCTGTATTGGTGTTTTCCGCGAAGGTGCAATGATTTAGCCGAATCTCATTTTCGCTGCCAGCATCAAGCGCGTAGGAGCCGACGGCTCCGTAGGATGCGGCGGAGTTCTGGCGCAGAGTGCAGTGATTTAGCGTGGTGCTGGTGTATCCCAGGTTGATGTTATAGGAAAAATGGCTCCGCCGATGCTGGCTTGGTTGCCACTGAGGGTGCAGGACTCGAGCATCAACTCAGAGCGCCCCATAGCAGCAAATTGTAGAATAGCCCCACCAACAGAAGCCTGATTGCCAGTGAAGCGACTGCGCCTGACCGTGGTCTGGCAAGTAATGCCGCCCAGTCCATGGTCTCTGATGGCACCTCCTTCAAAAAGGCAAGAGTTTGCCTGAAACACACTGTCCTCCACGGTGAGTCGCGGATTCACCGCCGCGCTGGAGGTCCGGAGGATGATCGCGCCTCCATTTTTCGCCTGATTGCCTGAAAAAACGCAGCGGCTGATCTTCAGAGAAGTGCCCGAGCAGCAGATGGCCCCGCCATCTAAATCGGTAATGTTTGCCGTCAGGCTGCAATCGCTGAGGGAGAGGCTGCCCTCGCTGTAGATGGCTCCTCCATAACCCGCAGTCAGATTAGCCCCGGTCAAATTCAGGTGGGAGAGTCCCAGTGACTTCTGTGACGGCAGATTAAAGATGCGGCTGTTGGCCTGCGGAGTCAGCGTCACAGGAGAGGACAGGCTGCTGGCGCTGATGATGACGGAGCGTGGTGGCTCCAACTGCCCTCCGGCACCCAGCGTCAGCGTCTGTCCGGAAAGCGCAGCCGCGAAGCCGATGACGGCACCTTCCGGCGCATCACGCAGGGCTTCGCGGAGTGAGACGTCATTTGTGCCTGCGGGGGTATCGAGTTCATCAGCCGCCACGTCCACCATCACGATCACACTCTCCGCAGCGCCGATGTCGGGCCGGACGGTGCTGTTGAAATCGCCATCCAGACTGCGGGCTAGGCCGCGCTGGTCGGTGGAGAGACTGCCAGGCACCGAAGGGGTGAAGAGGAGGTTCAGCGTGGTCACGGGCACGGCTTTGTCCAAAGCCGGGCTGCCGAGCATGGGCGGGCAGGTGGCGGTGGTGCCGCCGTAGGTTCCAAAGGGAGCCAACTGGGCTTTCAAAGGCGTGGTTTCACTGCCCACATAGTCGCCAGCGGCATTTGGCAGCCCGGTGGGGAATAGTGTGCTGGCTCCGGTGTTCTGGCCGATCAGGTTTCCCCCGGCGGAGAGAGGCCAGGAGGTGTTTTGATTGTCCACCGCCACGTCTGGCAGAGTGGGGGCGTGGTTGTCGGCGATGACGGTGTTTTGGATCGTTTGGCGGTAACCACCGATGGGGTCCATCATCAAACCGCCGCCGCGCTGGGTGGCAGCACGGTTTTGAGTGATGGTGCAATGGAGGATGGAGAGAGAGCTGTTCGTGGCCATGACACCGCCGCCGCGCTGGGCGGAGCGATTCCCGGCCACAGTACACTGCACCATGCGGTTGCTGTAGGCGACGCTGCCGCCAAGGTAAATCGCCCCGCCGCGTGAATTTGAATCGTTGTCGGTGAACGCGGAGTTTTCCAGAATGAACAAGGGCGAAAAGCCAATGCTCGCGAGTGCTCCGCCATGGCTGGTGGCGGAGTTTCCAGTGAAGGTGGAGCGTCTCACCAGCAGCCTGCCATTATTACCGCTGAAGAAGGCACCGCCACTGCCGGTGGCACTATGGCCGCTGAGCGTGCAGTCCTCCAGCACCAGGGTGACTTGATTTAAAATGGCTCCGCCGTCCCCACTGACCGCGCCGCCCGTGAGCCGCAGTCCGCGCAGGTGCAGGGTGTTGGAGTTTAGAAAAAGTCGGTTCGTGCCGGTGCCTCCGTCGATGGTGAAGCCTCCTGGCAAGGCGCTGGCATCCAGGGAGATGCTCTTGCCGACCTCCAGCTGCCCCAGCGCGGCATCGAGGGTGAATGTGTGGCCGCTGAACGCGGGATCGAGCAGGATGATGCCGCCGGTCACTGGAAGATCTCGAATGGCCTCGCGCACAGAGGTGATCACTGCGCCCCAAACAGATGCATTGCGTTTGCTGCACGAAGGCGGTGCCCAGCGCATTAGTCACGTCTCCGGCGGCGCCGACGCCAGTACCGATGGCCACCGCCTGGCCGAGGATGCCCGCCAGGTGGAGGCGCTGGCCGTGGAGGTGAAAACACCGCCGCCGGAGCTCTGGGAGCTGTTTTTCATGATCGTGCAATGCTCCGCCGTGAAGGTGGAGGTGCCGTTCCCACCCACATTTGCCACGGCGCCGCCCTGGCGGGTGGCGGTGTTGGTGTGGATCAGGGTATTGTCCAGCTCCGCCTCGGCAGTGCCGCCGGAGGAGACGGCATTGTAGATGGCTCCGCCCTGGGCGGTGGCGGTGCTGGTGCTGATGGAGCATCGGCTCATTTTCAACCACGCCGGAGTGGCGACCATGCCATTGGCGATGGCTCCGCCGAAGTCCGCCTTGGCCCCAGTGAGATTACATTTGGTCAGCGAGAGGCTGCCTTGGTTCAGGATGGCCCCACCCTTCCCGGGCAGGGTGGCACCCACTCCGCCACCGCCGGAAAAGATCAGCCGGTTCAGATGCACCCGCGCCCCAGGGGCGATGTGTAGCATCCGCGCCAGACTGGAGCCCTGCACGCTTTGAAAGGTGGTCTGGCTGGAGGAGGCCAGGATGACCGGCTTGCTGATCAGCAATTCCTGGCTGGTGAGGAACAACTGGGCAGCCGTGGATGTAATCACCGCCCCGTTCGGCGCATCCCGCACGGCCTCACGCAGAGAGAGCAGGGATCCGGCTGGGGTGTCGTTTTCATCATTGCCAGTCGTGACCCTGACCACGGAGCTCTCCGCCGCGCCGCTGTCGGAGGTGGCAGCGCTGTCGAAGTTCCCATCCAGCGTGCGGGCAAAGCCGCGCTGGTCCGTGGTGGCGGTGGACATTGAGGCGGCATCCAGAGCTGGGCTGCCAGGCAGAGGCGGCATGGTATCCGTGAGGCCGCCGTAGCGCCCGAGCTCGGCCAGACCTAGCTGCGCGGCGGTGATGCCCCGCACGTCTCCGGTGGCGGCGTAGTTTGAGAAGAAAGCGTCCAGGCCGAGAACATTGCCACCACCGCTGACGGCAGTTGGCAGGATGGCGTCTGTCCTGAGATCCTGCCCCAGATTCCCGGCAAGAATGGTGGAGTT
>JAGKWZ010000406.1 GCA_021151605.1 Verrucomicrobiaceae bacterium | reverse complement strand
ACGCGGAGACGTTCGGGAGCTTGATGATGTTGGTCGTCGGCTCGAGGCAAAGTTTGCCGAGGTAGCTCAAATCATCGTCCTGCTGCCCGAACTGCGCCAAAATGCGACCAGCGAGGGAAATGTCGCGCGTTTCGACCTCAATGCCCGCCGCCTTGGTGAAGGCCTTCACGATGGGCAGCAGCGAATAAGTGGCGAGGAGCGGGGCTTCGTCGGTGAGGGTGTAGATGATTTTGGCAGACATGGGGGCGGCAGAGGGAAACTAGGTTTTTGAGAGGGTGAGAGTTAAAAAGCGGGGGAGGCGGGTCAAGGCGCTTCGCGTCAAGAGGTCAAGATGGAGGCACAATACCTCAAGACATGCGGGAGCACCTTTTTGACCACCTTGACGGCGAAGCCAAGACCTCTTGGTGAAGCTGACCGCCTCAATGCATCCTCTTGGTAGCGCGGTGCATTACCACGCCGTGGTCGTCGTGGTGAGTGAGCACCAGCCGTCCGTCGTCGCCGATCCGGACGTGCAGGAAGCCGCCGGTGGGTTTGTCGTAGAGATAGGGTTGCATGATTTTGCCCTCTGGATCGGTCGTCTTCGGTCCGCCGGGCTTCTCGCCGCGGATGGCATTTTCGTCGTTCAAGGCGCCGACGGAGAACTCCTCCACACCCAGCGGGTGAATGCTATAGTACTGCCAGTGGCGGTCGCCGCAGAAGGTGAGGACGTTGTCCAGGCCGTTGTCGAGCAGCCACTGGAAAAAGGTGTCTGCTTCGTGTTTGAAGCCAGCAAGGTTCGTGTGGTTGTCCGTCTTGCTGTTGCGGTCTGGGCCGACCATCGGCGTGGGTGTGATGATGACCTTCCAGGTGGCATCGCTGGCTTTCAGCGACGTTTGCAACCACTCGCGCTGCTCGCGACCCCAGATCGACTTTTCAGGACCGTCGGGCATTTGATTGGGAGAGCGGTAGTCGCGACCTTCCATAAACCAGAGCTGCAAATGCTTGTGAACGCGATGCGTGCGGTAGGTCGGCGTAGTGCGATCTTCTTCATCGAAGATGGGCATCTGCTCGCGGAAGATTTCGATGCCGGTGGTCGGTGCGGGGAGCTTTTCGCCACGGAGATCGGCGTCATTGAAGCGGAAGTCGTGATCGTCTTTGGACCAGAAAGCCGGTGTGTGTGCGAAGAACTCGATCAGGCGTGGAAAGCGGAACTGCTCGTGCCATTTCTTCCGCAGCTCGGGCAAAGTCTGCGCCGCAGTCTGCGGCGGATGGTCGTAGTAAACGATGTCACCGGTGCCGATGAAGAAATCGGGCTTCAAGGCCTTCATCGCAGCAAAAGACGGATAGCCGAGTTGTTTGTCCTCCTCCGTCGCCGTCACAGGGCCGCCACCGTTGGCCTTGCCGTGGATGAAGGCGTGGTAGTTCATGCAACTGCCCATGCAGAAGCTTACAGGGCCGGTTTCGGTCAGCGTCTTGAAGCTGCGTGTGGGGCCGGGCTTGGCGGTCTCGCGAGTTTCGCCAAAAACGAGGCGGTAGTGGTAAAGCGTGCCGGGTTTCAGCCCGCTGGCGCTAGTGCGGATGATGAAGTCGTGATCCGCCTTCGCCTCGGACCACTTGCTGCGAGTTGGCTGGGAGAAATCGGGCGACTCGCTCCATTCAAAATAGGCGACACCTTCTTTGCCAGGCACATCGCCGGTGTCATCGAGAACGGGTCCGGGGATGGCAGTGAGGCGGCTCTGAAGCCAAACGGAAGTCGCAGTGACCTCGCCCGCCATCTCGCCCTGCGCGTGATGGATATCGGCGAAGGCGGCGCTGGTGAGTAAGGAGAGGGCGAGGATGGCTTTCATGCTTCCTTGAACCGGCGTCTTTCGCAGGGTCTTTCGCCCGGTTTGTGTCAGCGCCTTGCGGTCATGTCCAAATAGGCCTTGGCGTACCGTTTCCCCAGCTCTCGATAGGAAGCTGCGTCGAAGTGAATCTTGTCGCCTTTGTGCTTGAGGCCCTCCGAGCCAACGAAAGCCGTGTGCGGAATTTTTTTCGGCAAATCCTGATGCGCACGGTCCACGATAATCATTCCCGGCTTCCACGGCATATCAAACTTGCCCATTTGTCCGACGATGAAGGGAATCTCTGGGGCCTTCACCTCCTGACGCAGGCGGGTGATGAGGTCGTGTAATTTCGCCTCATAGGCCGGGGCGAGCTCCGGTAGGGAATCGCTCTCGCCTTGATGCCAGAGGATGCCTTTAAGCGTGCCTGCGGGCAGGGCTAGAGCAGCACGCTTCGCCATGTCATCCCAGGGATGGCTTTTCGTCGCAGGATAAAACACGCCGGGCTTCCAGGTGTCGATGGGGGAACCGCCAACAGCACAGGGAATCAGACCGATGGTCACACCAGGATTCGCTTCGGCGATGAGGTGGCCGAAGGTCTTGCCGATGCCGACTCCGACGCTTGGTTTGTCGAAATGCAGAGGATCCACCGCAGGCACCCAGCGGCCGTCCTTGCTCAGCATGAGCACACGCGGATGCGGTGTCTGATCCTGCGCCTCCACGACACCACGCCCGGCCATGTTTGACTGCCCGACGAGCAGGAAGAGATGGAATTTATCCTTCGCAGGCAGCGGCGCGTCTTGGGCGTAGGCCAGGGTGCAAAACAGGGCGGCACAGAGGGAAAGTAGAGAGCGGGTCATGATGGGGCGGCGGGTTGGAAACGAACGACAGCGCTGGCAGCGTTCACTAGAAAGACTTAGCGCACGGCATCTCGAATCACCGGCACGAGCAGCTCGGCGACGAGTTGATGCCCTAGATCGCCGGGATGCATGCCGTCCGTGAGCATGGCCTCGACAGTCGCCTTGTTTTTCGCGGCAAAGGCCGGATAGGCGGAATGGACATCGACGAGCGGCACTTTCAGCTCGGTGGCAAGCTTCCGCAGCGCCTCGTTGTAGCGTACGAGGTTCAAGGCTTCGAAGCCGTCCTCGACATCGGCGTTGTAAGGCGGCTTGCCGTAGAGTTCGCGCAGTTTCGAGGTCCAGCGCAGCGGATTCGTGGTCATGAGGATGACTTTCGCGCCCTGCTTCTGAGTTGCGGTGATCATGGCGCGGTAGTTTTCGAGGAAGACGTCCCGCGAGACACGCGGCGCGGTCATCGGCGGGTTACGCCAGACATCGACGGCGGAGTCGTTGATGCCGAACTGCATCACCACGACGCGCGGTTTGTAGGCCAGCACTTCCTGTTTCAGGCGTTTGAGTGCCTGCACGGTCGTGTTGCTAGGAACGCCCGCGTTGTAAACGCTGAGGGATGATCCGATGCCCTGCAGCGCCGTCTGCACCCGCTCGGCATACACTTTCACACTGCCTCGCGGCGCGGTGGTGCTGTCGCCAAACATGATGATGCCGCCGGGCTTCGGCACGGACTTCGGCGGTGGGACAAAGACGGGAATCTCACCCGCGCCGAGATCGGCGGTGTTGATCTTCATCCGCAGGCCGCCCTGCATCGTGGTGATCCAAAGCTCGCTTGGGTTCCAAAGCAGTGCGATGCGGCCATCGGCCAGACGTGCCATTTGCGGGCAGCAGGTGACGGATTTGATCGTCGTTTGCTTCAAGCCGTCCCACTTCAAACCATCGCGCGAGGTGGCTTCCCACAAGTAGCCGGACTCCGTGCGCAGCAGCAGGTAAAGCGAGCCATCTTTTCGCTCGATGACGCTGCCTTCGATGCTGCCTGCGTGGTCATGAGCACCGATGCCGTAGTCGAGCACATCGCCGCGCTGCCAGGTTTTGCCGAGATCATCGGAGGCCCACATCACCGTCGCATGACGCCACTGCGGGATGATTTCCTGGCCCACGAGCACGATGCGACCGCTCTTCATCTGGATGAGTGAATGAATGCAGCCGCACCATGGATCGCTTAGCTTCACCGGCTTCTCCCAGGTCTTCCCATCATCGGTGCTGCGACTGCTGTAGGTGGGCAGGATGAAGTCCGTCCACTGCACGTCCTTCTCGCCCCAATGCCAGGTTTTCGGTGCTTGTCTCTCAGCGCCGTTCATCCAGGCGGAAAGGATCACGCCTTCGCGAGTGCGCAGCAGGGCACGTTCATTGCTCACGGCAAACTTCGCCGGCCCTTCAAACATCGTGGAGGTTTTCCAGGAGCGGCCCTCATCATCGCTACGGAGCGTGTTGTGGGTGTCGATGCACAGCACGCCTCCGTCCGCAGTGCTCACAAACGGCCCCTGATGCGTGAATGGCAACGCGGAGGCCTTTGGATGAAGCGTGGGCGCATCAGCGGCAAAGGCTGACGCGACACACAAGAGGAAGAGAAGCGGTTTCATGTCAGAAACAGACGCCAAACTCTGGATCGAACTGTCCGACTATTTTTGCGCCTGCTTCACCGCTTCGATGGATTTCTCGATGTTCGTTTTCCACACGCCCTGCAGCTTGTCGGGCTCGGCGCGGTTCAGGGTTTTCAAAGCATCGTCGAATTGGCCGCGACGTGTTTGGCTGCGTGCGATGCCTTGCAGAGCGGCCTTCAGATCATGCTGGAGAAAGAGTTCGAAGGGAAAAGGCAGGATGTACTTCCAGGAGATTTAGGAAATTAGACGTTACTTCGCAGAACTTTCCCGCAACACCTCAAGCCACTCGTTCGTCGCGATTTCCTCCAGACGTTTCAGCAAAGTGGAGTGTGGTCCTGCCATTTCCGCGCTGTCATCCTTCGCGAGTTGCTGCATCAGGCTCATCATTGCGAGGGAGATAGTGGGTGTGCGCATCATCTCTTGGGTCATGACCGGAGCGATCTGCTCGGCGGTCTCGCAGGCGGTGGCGTGGCCGAGGATCTTCATGCGCTTGGTGGCGTCGATGAGGGCGAGGAGGTAGAGGCGGCGGATTTCGCTGTCGGGGGCGATGTTGGTAGGCGGTGGCGCTGATGGTGCGGCCTTGGTATCCCGCGGCAATCGGCCGATCGCGCCCAAGCCCATCGGCCACTCACCGCGCATCAACTGCTGCCACTGCGCCGTCGCCGCACGATGCTGACCGGCCTTGGTGCAGAGCTGCATGCGCAGTTCCGCACGTTTCTCGGGCGTGAGATTGGGATCGGCGAGTTGCGCTATCGTGTCTTGGTGCAGGTGCCGCATCGGTGTTGTTTGCGCGATAGTCGGATGTTCCACAATACGTTCGCTGAGCTTCAACAGGCCGGCCCGCAGAGGTGCCGCGAGGTCCAGCGCCGGTTTTGGGTGTGGGACGATGAAGACACGACTGCCTTCATGGTTTACACATTGTTTTCGATCTGGACTTAGCTCTTGATTCCTCGTGTCGATACGGTTTTGGGCGGCTACATGGTCAGCAGGTGTTGCGGGCAGTTCTGCGCCGGTGGTCGTATCCCAAACAATGACGCCGTCTCGAATGCAATCTTTGTCACACCCCCAAAAGGTAATGACAAGTCGCGAGCTATCGGGGCTAAATGTAACACAGCTAACATGGCCTTTCGGACTCTCAAATGAACGGATACGCAGCCTCCTCTGCGTATCCCATAGGTTGATCCTGCCCGACGATTCGCTTGCCAGGAGTCGATTGTCCGGGCTGAAGACGATGAATTCTATGCTGCTCTTATGCTCGGGCAGTGTGAAGAGTTCCTTGAAGGTGGTAGTTTCGAGAAGCTTTATGCATTCACCATCATTCGTGGCTAAGAGTACGCTGTCGGGGCTGAACCTGCAAAACATCTGCCCCTTTTTCTTGGCTTCTAACGAGTAAACCTCTTCACCGTTGGAGGTGTCCCAAACTTTGATGTTGAAGTGAGAGCTACTGGCCGGAAGGCGGCTATCGGGGCTAAAGATAATGTCATGAACCCATCCTTTATGAGCTTCGAATGCGTGGAGTTCGCGCCCCGTGGTAGCGTCCCACAGCTTGATCACCTGACCGTCTGTCACAAGCAGACGACTATCGGGGCTGAACAGAACTTTGATGTATTCCTCTCTCTCCTGCACATGAACAACGGCGAGTTCTCGAGCTGTGATGGCATCCCAAACGATGATCGTCTTGCCTTCCGAACCAGCCATGCGAGTGCAATCAGCACTGAAGACGACGCGTCGTGCCCAACGTGTCGTGCCCAGTGGGCCAGTTGTCGCGACATCCCAGAGTTTTATGGTTTTGTCACTGCCGCTACTGGCGAGGCGAGAGCCATCGGGGCTAAAGGCGATGCTGTCCGCACCATTCTTGTGTGGCTGAAAGCAGGCGATTAGTTCGAAGGACGCGGCATTCCAAAACTTGATGTCACGGTAGCCGGCACTTGCACAGATCGCTCCATCGGGACTGAACCAGATACTCAATGTACTCATGCCACTTCCGGTTAGGCAGGCAAGTTGCTTACCAGTGGCGATGTCCCATAGGCGAGGAGTGGCGTCTCGTCCGCGAGCGACACTCCCAGCTCCACTAGCGAGGCGGGAACCGTCGGGACTGAAGGTAACGCAGTTCACACCTTCGGTATGACCTCGAAACGTGACAAGCTCTTCACCAGAAACGGAGTCCATTAGTGTGACGGTATCATCCCAACCACCGCAGGCGATGCGTGACCCATCAGGGGAGAACGCAACACAACGCCCTCGATACCTATCACCCTTGAAGCTGGCCACTTTTTTGCCTGTCGCTGTGTCCCAAAGGGTGATGTCTGGACTTTCCTGACCTATTGTAGCTAGCCGGACACCGTCAGGACTGAAGGCAACACAGTGCACCGGGTTGGAAGGGCGAAGAATCGTGATCGGCTCTGTCCAGGAGCAGGTGTTCCAAATCTTGATCATTCCATCCCGCGAACCCGTGGCTAGGCGAGTACCATCAGAGTTGAAGGCGATGCAGGATACAGGGCCTCCGTGCGCTTTAAACGAATCTTGTTCCTGGCCTGTAGCCATGTCCCAAAATCGGATGGTCTTATCCACGCAGCCACAAGCCAACTGTGTCCCATCAGGACTAAAAGCGATGGCAAGGACGGCTCCCGATGCCACTCCTGCCCAGATGGGTAAAAGGGTTATTTGGGCCGCTTCAATGAACTCAGTGACCTCCTTGAGTTCCATCTCGCGTGCTTGCTCCGCAGTGTGATCCTTCATCCTCGCTCCAAGCAAGAGGGGAAAGCTTTCGTTGAAGTTCACGTCATCTGCTGCTTCCCGACCATAGCCCTGAAAGCCCATTGCTCGTCCGGCTAAGATGAGAGCACTCAAGTGATCGCCTGCTTTTCGCGCTGCCTGCGCACGCAAAAACCATGCGCTGCCTTCTTCTACTTGAGATCGCTCAAGCAGGCGCTGGAGCTTAGCGAGCTGCTGCCGGGCGTCCTTCGCCTCGTGCAGGGCTTGCTTCGTTATTTCGCATTGCTCCGCAGAGAGAGCGTCGGGAGTGCTGGTGGCTGGGTTCATCGGGAGATTGGGCTACGGGCTGTCATAACACTAACCCTTCCGCGCCTGCTTCACGGCTTCGATAGATTTCTCGATGTTCGTCTTCCACACGCCCTGGAGCTTTTCGGGTTCGGCGTGGTTTAACGTCTTCAAGGCTTCATCCAACTGCCCGCGACGCGTTTGGACGCGCGCGATGCCTTGCAGGGCGGAATATTCATCCGCGCCGCCAAGGCGGGTTTTGCCTTCGAGGATGGCTTGGTAGGCTTCGAGGGCTTTGGCGTCGTCTTTGAGGTTCAACTCGCGGTTTTGGGCGAGGAAGAGCAGGATGGTTTCTCTCTGGCGTAGGTCACCCGTGAACTCCAAAGCGGCGCTGAGATCGGCTTCGGCTTTGTCTCCGGCTTTGGTGATGGAGTGGGCCCATCCGCGAGCTTGGAAGCCATCGCCGCGTTTCCAGAATGGCCACTTCATGATGTCTTCGTTGGCGAACTGCTTCACGACTTCGGGCGCTTTGAAGTTGGCGAGCAGGTTTTGCATCTGCGCGGTCTTCTTGACGGCTTCGATGGGAATCTGGTCGATGAAGGTGGCGTTTTTGTCGAGCCTGCCTG
>JAGKWZ010000405.1 GCA_021151605.1 Verrucomicrobiaceae bacterium | reverse complement strand
CCAAGGAACTGCTGAAACCTGAGACCAAGATCGTCCTTTCCATCTCTCGTTCTGGAAATGTCGCCTTCGCCGGAGAAACAGCCATTTCCCAGCTCAAGCGTTCCGTCACCGAACTTGCCGGCTTCCTTTACCGTGACAATACCTTCCCGACGGGAGCCCTCCTCATGACCGGCACTGGCATCGTCCCCGGCGATGAATTTACTCTCCAGTCCGGCGATGAAATCTCCATCGCCATTGAGGGTATCGGCACTCTGGTCAATCCGATCGCGTAAAGCTTTATACTGGATAGTCGAAGCCCCAGTCCCTGGGGGCTTTTTGCGTCTCGGCGTGGCTGGTTGCCTTTGTGAATCACTTTGCCACCAGCCACCCTACCACAATGAGGATCGGCAGTAGGATCGGAATGGAAAACTGCCACATGTAGCGCAGGAAATCTGGGGTGTGGACCTTCGATTTCTCGGCGATGGCCTTCACCATGAAGTTCGGCCCATTGCCGATGTAAGTCCCTGCGCCGAAAAAGACAGCACCCAGCGAGATGGCGATCAGTTCATGCGCGTGCGATGCCGCAAAGCTGACAACGTCCGCCGCCGAGTCCACGGAGAGCTGCTCCGCGCCCATGGCTGCTGCGAGGAAGCTGAGGTAGGTCGGTGCATTGTCCAAGAAGGCTGACAGCGCCCCCGTGGCAAAGTAGTAGCCCAGAGGGGTCGTGATCTGCACTGCCTCCCCACTTTGCAGGATCTGCAGTGCCGGGATCATCGTCAAAAAGATGCCTGCAAATAGGTAACCCACTTCCTTCACCGGCCCGAAGTTGAAATCGTTCGCCTCATGAATCTCCCGCTTAGACATGAAGTAAGAGCCCACTGCCGCGGCGATCATCAGCAGCGCAGGCACACTTATCATTTCACCGATGACCATCTCCTGTATGCTTTTGGGTAAAAAGACCGCTGCCAGCACCATAGCCAGGAAGCCGACGTTCGGCAGACCGCGAAAAGAGAAGCGCTCCTCCGCCGTCACTGCTTCCCGCACCTGCTTTGGTGCGCGGCGGAAATTGATCGTATCGAGTACAAAGAACACCGCCAGCAGCAGAGCCACACAGATCAGCCAGCCCAGCCAGGCATGCTCCAGCACCCACCAGAAAGGCACCCCACGCAGGAATCCCAGAAACAGCGGTGGATCACCGATGGGAGTCAGAGCGCCCCCGCAATTGCTCACCACAAAGATAAAGAACACGATGTGCTGCCCCGTGATGCGATACTTATTCATCCTGATCCACGGGCGGATCAGCAGCATCGATGCCCCTGTCGTGCCGATGAAGTTCGAAAGCACGGCCCCCACGGCTAAAAAGACCACATTGCGCAGCGGCGTCGCCTCACCCTTCACGCGGATATTGATCCCGCCCGAGATCACGAAAAGGGAGCCCACCAGCGCCATGAAGCTCACATACTCATGCCCTGCGTGCTGGAGCGCACGCCAGTCATGCCGGATCACTGCATAATACACCGCCGTCACCAGTCCCAGGCCCACCGCCACCTTTGGGTAATGGTGCTCCCAAAAGTGAGGCGCGATGAGCGGCATCAGCGCGATGCACAGCAGCAGGGCCACGAAAGGGAGAATGAGCCCATAAGGTGGCAGAGCTGCATGGGTGGCCGAAGCGGCGAGGAGCGGGTGCATAAGCCAATAGGAGAGCCGGGTTCTGTTAAAAACAAGTCGCGGGATGCCGACTCAGTTCAGCAAGGACTGCCGTCTGAGCCGGTTCAGAAACCACGGGCACTTGGAATCACCCATCGCTGCCCTCACCTGACATCCCGCCAGAGCCAGCGGAGAGCATCGGGCAGAGCAGGGGACATGCCTTTGCTGCCGTGGAAGCACTCCGTCCAGTCCACGCGGTGGTCGTAACCCATGTATTTGAGGCTCGCTTCCATCATCCGGTTGGCCAGAGGCCAGTTACCGAATTTGTTATCGAGATCGTTTGTTCCATCGAGCAAATAGACACGGATGGGTTTGCGCTCAGTAATTCGCAAGAGGTAGGGGTAGGTATTGCCACCGCGGATATCGACAAAAGTGCCGACCCAGCAGAGCACTTTGTGGAATTTGTCCGGGCGCTCCCAGGCGGCGGTGAATGCACAGATGCCACCCGAGGAGCCGCCAGCGATGGCCCGGGCCTCCGGCTCGGGACGGAACCTCACACCGTAGCGCTTCTGCACCTCCGGCAGGATTTCCTCAATGAGGAACCGCGCATAAGCATCGCCGAGGCTGTCGTATTCGAAGCTGCGGTTAGCGGCTTTTTCCCCCTGCTTCTGAGAAACTTTGCGGCCGGGATCCACGAAGACGCCGATGGTCACTGGCATCTCCTTTTTTTGAATGAGATTATCAAAGACGACGCCCGCACGCATCGACCCCGTGGGCTCGACGTGGCGGCTGCCGTCCTGCCAAACCATCAGGCACGCCTCGTCGCCTGGCTGGTATTGCCGGGGAATGTACACCGTCACTTCGCGAGTAGTGCCGGGGAAAATTTGGCTCTGCTCCCAGGCAAACTTTTCCAGTTTGCCCTCGGGCACATCCTTCTGGCGCTGGCTGTCCGGGCCGTATTCATAATGCTCTACATGGACCATGCCGCCGACTCGAGGTGCATCCCTGACCGTGATCTGATACTGAAACTCGCTAAAGTTTGGCAATGTCTTCACCAGAACCTGCAGACCATCCTCTCCTAGCGCGATCATGCTACCTATCACCGTGCCATCAGCGCGCAAAACCTGAGCTGGTGACGGATCCATGATTGCCCAGGCGACGGTGGTTCCTTCAGTGCGGATGGTGGGTCTTCCTTTGAGAAGGTTTTGTCTGCCAAAAAGCCTGATCACCTGGTCGTGAAGCTCCTTTGTTCGTGGACTCTCTTGGGTTGATAGAACCCTTTCCAGCACTTTCGGAGAGATTCCTGGTGATGAAGAATGCTGTGCGAGCAGATTCCCAGCGGTCACCACCAAGATGAAAAAAAGAAGGCGCATCATGTATGCGCACTCCAACGAAGCCGAGTCCTCAGACCTTCCAGTGATTCAGGAATGCAGTAACGACTTACCCACTATGAATCGCAGAGATCGTGGAGATGCGCGAGCGTCTGCTCCTCACGCTGAAAGCGGCTAAAGAAAGGCTGTCATTCTGTTTTTTCCTCCCGGACAACAGCATAAAGATTCGTGAGATCAAAAAGCTCCTTGCCAAGCAAGCATCGTCGTCCATAATCGCTGCCCTTCCGAAAGGATGGGAATGGGTAGGTGCCCGAGTGGTTAAAGGGGGCAGACTGTAAATCTGCTGGCTTACGCCTACGCTGGTTCGAACCCAGCCCTGCCCACCATCTTCATTCTGAGGAAGTTACGAAGAAAAGCCCTGCTCATTGAGCCGGGCTTCTTTTTGCGCTACTGCCATTCCACTGCCATTTTTGAGGCTAACCCCCCCACGATTTGACTGGGATAGCGGTTCAATCCCGCCACGAACCGGGAATGAAGAATTTCTGCGCGGCGTAGAAGATGCTGGATGGCTTGTCATCACATGCATGTTCCATAAGCTCCCGCATGGTCACGGTGCCATTGTCGAGGAGTCGATCCAACGCAGTTTCGACTCGATACCTGAGTTCGTGGCAATCGCTGGAATCATCGGGGATCGTATAGATGTCCTCGATTTCACGAGAGCTGGGAACACCGCTGGCCCCCATTTTCCATAGAATCTCCATTTCACAGCGCCATTCGCCCATCTCTTCCTCCCATGTGGGCTTGTCCATAAGCCAATCGGCCAGCTTGGTTGCTACCTGTGAAGGTGTGGGAGTCTGACCTTGGGGCGATGAGTTCATTGCTTTTGTTGTGGGTGGCAATTAAAACGCCCGTGAAGCTCTAAGATTCGCTGCAGAACGATGGCGGCAATTTCGGCTGGCGTCAGGACAATCGTTACTCTCGATCCGGCCAAACTCGACCCGCTCATCAAGCTGATCCAGCGCATGCCGTGTCATGATGATGAAACCCTGCGCACCATCGGCCTGTCTTGGAACCAGGGGGCAGCTCCTGCTTCTTGGCAAAGACACGCCAGACGAGCCCTGGCTGCGAGTCCAGGTGCCTGACACCAATGGTATTGGCCCGTCCATCACCACTTTTGTGAATCAGCGGTATCTCGTCAAAGCCCTCACCTTTGGGCTCAACAGCATCAGCCTCATAGATCCAATGTCACCTCTGTTTTCACAGCGCCGGGAGACAGATGATCGTGATGCCATTGCGTTCCGACGCACCGCCTCATGGAACCCAACCTTCAGTTCCACTACCTGCCGTTATGGCTGCCACAACTACCACCTTTCCGCAACCAGCTGAGCAACCTACAAAACCACCACCCATGCAAACTCAGCCCCAAACCAACGGCTCCGCCAACCCGGCCTCCAAAGAAGAAACCAAGACCGCGCTCGAAGCTGTCATCGTGCAAGTGGAGAGCATCAAAGCGGGAT
>JAGKWZ010000404.1 GCA_021151605.1 Verrucomicrobiaceae bacterium | reverse complement strand
TGCCCTCACTGACGACGAGCATCCCTGCCAGATCCTCGCCGACTTGCAGACCATCAACGAGCGCTTTGGCTCCTGGAAAGGCAGACGCGTCGCCTTCCTAGGCGATGGCGACTGCAACGTCGCCCGCTCCTGGATCTGGGCTAGCGCACGCCTCGGCTTCGAACTCGTCATTGGCGCGCCGAAGCAGTTCCAACCCGCCGCCGACTTCATGGCCCGCGTCCCCGGCAGCACCGTCACCATCACCGATGATCCGAAGGCCGCCGTCGATGGCATCGACGCCATCTACACTGATGTCTGGGTCAGCATGGGCAAAGAAGCCGAGAGCGCCGACCGCATCGAGATCCTCAAGCCCTGGCAGATCGGAGCCGACCTCATGAAGCACGCAAAGAGTGACGCCATCGTCATGCACTGCCTGCCCGCCTATCGTGGCAAAGAGATCACCGAAGAAGTCCTCGAAAACCACGCCAGCGTCATTTTCGACCAAGCCGAAAACCGCCTCCACGCCCAAAAAGCCGTGCTGGTCCGCAGCGTGCGCGAGTAAGCTTCCCATCACTGACATCCTTGGAGGCAGCATGTCGCCTTGATCTCGGCGGCTAGGTGGCGAGGAGCCGTGCTCGATCTTGTATCATCAGCCCTTCAACAAAGCTGAGAAAGAGTTTCTCAAACCCACCACACGGATGCCGCTCGGCTCAAGAGACAATCGAGTGCTGGGCAAATGAAGGGCCATTGTGCACGAGCACTGAAATACAAAGCGCCTCTTATTTGATACTCGAGCTTTCGCAGACGAAACCGTCACGCGGGCTGGCATGGAGATTGCGTGATTTTACAGGCTCTTACCAAACCCCTACATCCCCCCAAAAACCTGTTGAGCCTTATTTGCTGAAAACCGTGACGCTGCCTATCCGGCAGTGTTTCAGCATGTTGGGCAGCCACTCAATGGACAGCATCCCCCCCGTGTATGTCCAAAGTTTCCAATCGTCTCTCCTGTCGTCTCCTCGCGCCAGGTGGCTTCTTCTTGCCACCTGTCTTGCATTCACAAACGTCTCTACCAACTGTCCATGCCGACAGTCTTCAGCAGCGATCTGGCTCCCACCCTGAGCCAGGCCCGAGAACTCTGGCGCAGCGTTATTTCCAATCCATGACCGGATGTAGGTCGTGAATCGTCTTCAGACGACCTTGCTACCAAGTTACTTTGGCTCAGCGGTGGTTCATGATCGTATCGGATGTGCACCACCCTACAGCCATCCCCTTGGACGAAGCAGGCTCAATCGTCGTGTCAGCCCGATGAAGCCACTCTTTGCAAAACCCTCCCCGATTGCTTCTTCCGAACCTGTCACTTGTGAGATTGTGCGTGGAAAGGACTTTGGCTGCGTGCTGCATTACCACCCTGAGTGTGAAATCACCCTGGTGTTGAAAGGCGGAACGACGCGGCGGGTCGGTGACCAAGTCTCACCACTGTTGCCGGGGGACCTTGTTTTCCTCGGTCCAAACGTGCCGCACGACTTCCGCAATGAACAAGAGCTTGGAAAACCACCCACGCAGGTTGAGGCCATCGTCGTGCAATTTTTGCCCGGTCTTCCAGGCTTGGAGGAGTGGCAGCACCGCTCGTCGATGCAGCCCACGCATCGGCTGTTTCAGCGAGCAGCTCAGGGGCTCGAAGTTACGGGTATCACGCGCATCGCTGCGGCGCATATTCTCCAGCAGATGCTGCATGTGCATGGCATGAAGCGTCTCATCCTGCTAATGCAATTGCTCGATCTGCTTTCAAACTCGCAGGATCTGCAAGAAATCTCATCCGTCGTCCTGCCTCAGCCACGACCCGGTGCCTCTGACCGCATCAGCCTAGCCTGTGAATTCATATCATCCCATCTTCCAGAGGCCATTTATGTGGCTGATCTAGCGGCGATCGTGGGTCTAGGTAAAAGCGCCTTCAGCCGTCTGTTCAAGAAAAGCACCGGACGCACGGTGCCCCAGTATGTGAACGAACTGCGCATTGCACGTGCATGCCTCCTGCTCGCGGAAACAGACCTGACCGTCAGCCAGATCGCCATGGACTGCGGCTTTGTTTCACCCGCACATTTCCAACGTCAGTTCAGGGAGCATCAACATTGCGCGCCGGTGGCCTACCGCAGCCGGGTGGTTCATTCTTCCTGAGCCAGAGTGCACAAAAAGCGTCTGTTTTGCGCGATTCGAGGTCTGCACAAATGCGGGAGTGGTCCTGCACTTGCTTAAAGAGGGGGTGCTGATCTCAGCATAATATGATATACCCTTCATCTGCTTCTCATCGGAATCTTGGATCGCGGGATCGTTTAACACTGCCCATGGATCTTGGCTCTAAACGCAAGATCTCTTTGATACTCTGCGGCTTTCATTTCCCCATCACCGCCGTCTTGCTGGCATGCCTATCGTTGTGGAGCACGCGGGTTAATGCAGGAACGCTCTACTGGGATGGAGCCAACACTGGGGATACGAACAACGTTTTGACCGGAGCGAATCTCGGCGGTGTCGGCACTTGGGACAATCTAACCTCGTCCAATTGGTGGGACGGTGTTTCAGTTGCCGACCAGCAGTGGAATAACTTAAACAATGATACCGCCGTTTTTTGGGGTTCTGCAGGGACCGTAACCTTAGGTGCTCCCATCACAGCAGGGGCTCTTCAATTCAGGACCTCTGGCTACACGTTGACCGACAGTACTCTCGCCCTCACGGGCATCGGCGCAATTACGGCGGCATTTGGCACCACCACAACCATCGCTTCCCAGCTCAATGGTATAAACGGGCTGACACTAACGGGAACGGGCTCATCAGGGCGCGGCATAGTCAAGCTCACCAACACCTCCAACAACTATACTGGCACCACCACGATCAACAGCGGCACGCTCGTCATCACCAGCGACGGCCAACTTGGCAACACTTCCAACGCGGTTGCGATCAATGGCGTTCAGACCGCTGGACTTGTCGGTGGCAGTCTGCTTCTTGTCGGAAGCACCACCGCAGCGAACTACGCCACTGGCCTATCTCTAGCGGCGACGCGCAGCGTGACCATGACCGGCGGAGGGGTCGGTTATGCTAACTCTAATCCTGCTAACAGTGGCTCGGCACTGATCAGCCTGGGAAATAACACCATCTCAGGTCAGCTCACGACCTCGCCGACTCCGCTTGGAAGCTCTGCGACTGGAGCCGTTTCCGGCTTCGGGGTTTTGACGCTTTCGAATCTCTCAGTCGGCGGCACGCCGGTTACTAATTTTACGACCCTCGGCTCGAATGGCAGCATCGGCGGATATCGGATCAATGGCATCCTCTCTGGGACAGGCAGTATCAATAAGACTGGGGGTGGCACCCTCATATTAGCGCCCACGTCCGCGTCGGGTTTTTCTGGTACGGTTCGCGTGACCGCTGGCTCTGTGCGGGTGTCAGATCCGCTCGTTCTTGGGACCAACGTGAGCACAGGACTGAACAGTGCGTTCGATCTCAATGGCGGTGTCTTCGAAATCCGTGCCGATACCTTTGATGCCAGCACCAGGGGGCTTGCCTCGCGCCTCGCTTCTACGCTATACGTGGACCATGCCATGGGCAGCTCCGCGATCAATGGCGCCGCCACGTTTGGAAATTTCATCGGCAACGCCAACACCGTTGCCACCTTCAACTCGCGCAACGGTTTTAATACCACCTTCAACGCCGTGACGGTCACACCCACCACGAGCGCCCTCACCCTCGGCATCACCAACAGCGGCAACGGCCTTGTCACCTTCATAGGCAACGTCTGGGGCCAGACGGTCGCTGCGAACACCTTGACCGTCACCGCCACGGGCGATATCCAGTTCAACACGGGCATCACCGCAACTGCGGCGAACACGACCAATCAGTTCACCAAGGCTGGAGCTGGCACACTGACCATTACGGGGGTAGCTTCCACCATTGAGAGTCCTACCTCCGTCAATGCCGGAACCTTGGCGATCACCGACTTCCGCTCACTCACCTTAGCATCCACTCAGAATATCAATCTCGGTGCTGCGGCTGTTCCCGGAACACTGACCATCGGCACCACCACGGCTGCGACTGCGGCCGGCCTCACCGCCGCCACCACCCGCGTGATTAACCTGGCAGGCACCACTGGAGGCGCGACGATCAATGCGAACCAGACCTTCGCGGCCCCGGTGATACTCACCGCGCCATTCGCGGCCACTGGAGTGGGTGCCAAGACCCTGACCTTGGGCGGCACGAGCACGGGCGGTTCGGACGCGACACCCAACACCATCAATGGCGCGATTGGTAATGCCGCAATAGGCTTCGCACAAACGGCGAACTCGGCGAGCGGTGCCACCGTCCTGACATTCGCGAGCACAACCGGGATCGTGGTAGGTCAACATGTGGCTGGAACAGGTATCCCGGCGGGTACGACGGTGACCGGCGTCACGGCGACCACGGTAACTCTCAGCCGAGGCACCTCTGCGGCGCGAACCATAGAGTCGTTGGA
>JAGKWZ010000403.1 GCA_021151605.1 Verrucomicrobiaceae bacterium | reverse complement strand
TTGGGTTGTAATGTCCTGCATTGATTGTGTTCTCGGGATAACCACCAAAAACAATCATTTCAGTTCCTGTCCACACAGCTTCCGATCTCCACGCTTCTGTTGGTGCACCAGCAGTTGTCATGGCAGACCAAGTATCTGTCGTAAAATCATAGATGCCTCCGGTATTCAGAAACTGGGTCGAGTTTCCTCCCCACACTATCATTTTGCTGCCTGTCCAAACCGCCGATGCTTCATTTCTGACAGATGGCGCACCACTAGAGCTTATGGGAGCCCACGTGTTCGTGGTTGGATTGTATTTGGCACCATCTCCGAGTGAGGTGCCGGCGGTATTCACGCCGCCCCAGACAATCACATGAGTGCCAGTCCAAACCATGCAATGTGCAGATCGTGCGCTTGGTGCTCCCGTAGTGCTGATAGCTGCCCAAGTGTTGTTGGCAGGATTGTACACTGCGCCCGTATTCAAAGCTGTACTGCCCGTGCGGCCACCCCATACAACCACCCTGGCTCCTGTCCATACCATACCATGTGCAATGCGGGCACTTGGGGCCGAAGTTGTAGTCATCGACGTCCATTGTTTCGACATGGGATTGTATCGTGACCCTTGGTTAGTTGTTACCTCGGTCGGGTGATTGCCTGACGTAGCACCTCCCCAGACGATCATTTCAGAGCCTGTCCATACTTCTGTCGAAGAGTATGCCGCAGGTGGTGGAGAACCAGTAGTACCAGCGGCTGACCAGATTCCAGCAAAGAGGCTGGAGCCAGTGTATGAGAGGAATAAAAGGGCGAACCAGAGGAGGTTGTTTTTCGGAAGCTTCATAGATGGGGGCTGAAAATGAAGCGGGAGCCCTGCGGCTCCCGCTTGGTGTTGGAGGTGCTGTGAGGTTTGGATTAATCGCCCACGGTGATCTCCACCGTATTGCTCCAGACTCTGGCCTTGGCATCGTCGACGCGGTAGATAGCGCGGTATTGCCATTGGGTGGGGCTGGCTGGTTTCCCTGTCTCTCCACGCGGTTACGGTGTGGGTTACCTCCAAAGACTTTGCCTTGCCTTTTAGTGCCAGATGCGCATTCAGGTTCCTGTAGTCGTGCAAAAATCCGAATACACCGGAACGGATGTGTGAGCAGTGGAGCTGATAGGCGGGAGCGCTGTCTCATGATTTCGAGGCTATGGAGGATTTGCGAAATGCACAAGCTGCAAAATTTGCGAACAAACGGTCCCATGTTGTAAACTGCTAAGAAATTACTCTTTCGAGTGATGGGTCGTGTTGCCCCTGTTCGTGGAGTGGAG
The DNA here is from genome assembly GCA_021151605.1 of Verrucomicrobiaceae bacterium. GTDB lineage: Bacteria > Verrucomicrobiota > Verrucomicrobiia > Verrucomicrobiales > Verrucomicrobiaceae > Prosthecobacter. The sequence continues at coordinate 3,204 of JAGKWZ010000403.1, read as the reverse complement.
ACGGGTTGTGAGTCGCTTTCAATCACACGTTCGGCAGCACCATGTAGGTCACATGAGCACCCGCGAGAGCCGTGACGGCGCTGCTGGCGATTTCTGATGCGAAGCGGGCGATCACCTCGCCATCCGCCACAGCGGTGAGCGTGCCTTCGATCACCGCCAGATTGCCGGAAGTCAGGCTGCTCAAGTTGGCTGCGGATGGCAGGTTGTAGGCACCGAGGAAGTTGACCGTCTCGGAGGTGGCCGTGAGCGTGTAGCGCGAGCTGTAATGAAGCTGGTTTAGAGCTGGGCCATTGATCGTCCATCGGCTGCCGGTCGCTGCGGCAGCGGCGTTGTAGGGGACGGTGAACTTGAAGGCGTAGCGCTTGCCGCTCTGCACCGGAAACTTCAATCCCGTGACATCGAGGAGCGTGTTCGCCGTGGCGTGGTTGTTGATGACATTGCTGGTGATTGCCACCGTGACCGGAGTGAGCAGAGGAAGCGTTGGCCCCTCCTGCGAGGCTGGCGCTCCAGGAATCGTCTCCGTGCCGCGCCAGACATTGTTGTGAAGGACGAACTCCACCGTGTGGGAGCGATCTCCCCAGGGCACGCTGTCCGTTTCACGCCAGGCGAATTCGGCCATGAGACTCATGCGGCCCGTGTCCGTGTTTTCACCGGCGGGATCGGCGACCTTGAGCAGTTCGTTCAGCTTGTCGGTGGCGTAGTTGATCCGCCCCTCATACACCTTGCGAGAGCTGTCCAATGTCCAGGATTCAGCAAGGGCACAGGTTTGATCGACCTCATACTTGCCCCAGGGTTTCACGATGAACCGGAACTGCGACAAAGCTGGCGCAGTCCATGCCTGCCCGTCACGCAGGAGCGTGAGTTGGATTTTGGCACCTGTGCCACGCTTGGCTTCAAGCAGAGCCACTGGAGAAGCGAAGCCCTCGGCGACGATGAGCTGTGAGGTGTCGGTATCGAAGATGAGTTTCATGAGTCGTCTTTGCGTTTTTGATCCAGGAGTCCTTGGAAATACTCAGCCAGGCTTATGAGGTCGGGCACGAAGGCCAGACCACTGATGCGCGGCCACTGGTAGGGGTTCTTGTCAGCCGCCGACCCGAAAGCGCCCAGCACATAGGCCGCCATGTGGCGCAGCTCGCGCAACCGCATCACGCCCGTGGATCGCGGGAACTGATAGGGTTTTACTGAGGAAGAGGTTCGCTTGTTCGACTTGGAAAAGTCAGTGACACCCTTGGCCTCCCATTTCAGACCAAGCTGAGGAAACAGCCAGGTGGCGTAATCACGAAGCAACCATGCTGGCAGCACACCTTTGCTGCGCTTCCATTCATAGGGCTTTGGCGTGGGTCGGCTCATGGAGGTTTAGCGCACGACCGCACGCGGCACGTATTCGGTGGTGATGGAGGTGAGCCAGAGCGGCTTATCGAGCAGTTGCTCGGACTGGATGCCTTTGAGCGACCAACCCCAAGGCCAGTTAAAGGTAAAGCCCGCGCTCGAATACCAAGGCTGCGCAAAAATGTCCTTCACCAGCGGTGCATTTTGCGGCGTGAGATGGCCGGGCAGCTTGTCCGTTGGCGGCGGATCGGTGGAAAGGAAAGTGTCCACGACCACCACACGACTGCTGTCGAGATTGGTGTAGCGTTGATCTGCCCAGCCCGTGAAAACACCCTGCTCATTGGTGAAGGTGGTGCCCGTGAGGCTGAGGGTGGTGGATGAATTAACCGGCTGGTTGTTGACCGTGATGCGACGCTTGCGGGCCTTGGGTGCCAGGATGCCTTTGCAATCCAGTGAGAGCCGCCAGACATGGCCGTTCAAATCCTCCTTCTCGATCCCGACGATCCACATGGCTTCAAAGCCAGGAGCCAGATCGCCCTGTGAGAACTGATCGGGTTTGACGGTCAGCAGATCCATCGGCCCTTCATCCCAACCTTCCTCGGGCAGACGGATGCGATTGGCTTCCATCTTGTCAGCCCCACGGGCGAGACCTTCACACTGGAGACGATGGATGAAGACGGGGCCATCCGGCTTGGTCTGCACCTCTTTGATCCGCATGTTAGTCCGCCGTGGCGGAGCGCCGCCATGATGAAAGGTGTCTTCACGATCCGTCTGCCAGACCTGCACGGTGCTATCGAGTCCATAGGGACGGACCACCAGATCCTCTGGCTCGATCTCCAGGATGCGCGGACCGTGTTCAATGTATGGGGCGGAGATCATTTCAGCGCCTCCAGGATTTGTGGTAGGATTTGAGCGACCATCTGCGCGGCCTGTTGGGAAGTGCCGTTCTCAGCGGGCGCTTTGTCGGCGGCAGCGTTCTGGGCCGCGCGTTGCGCCAGTGGGTTGTCCTGCGGGCCGCCCTTCAAACCTGGCATGAAGCGATCGTAGGAATCTTGAACTCTGGAACGAGCGTCGGCCATTCTCTGCTCCGCACGACTACGCGCGTCATCGGCAGTGCCTTGGCTCATCGCCGAATATCCCTGGATGCGTTGGCGACCTCCATCCTGCCGGTTGGCCGCACGTTCTTCCAGAGCACTCTTGGTCTGAGCGATGCGCAGAGATTCCTGCTGGGATAGTCCTGTTTCCTCGGCAATGCGCCGTGCCTCCTGCTGGATGCGAGCCTGACGCTCCAAAGCATCTGCCTCCTTGTTGCGCCCACGGGCACGCAACTCAAGCACCTGGAGATCGTTGGCCATGCCTGAACGAGCCTGGCTTTGCTGTGCCGTCTTTTCAGCTTCGGCCTGTTGCTGGCGGTCCTTTTCCGCACTGATCTGTTGTTCGAGCGTGAGGATGTCGCCGAGCATCTTCTGACGCTGAAGTTCGAGTTGCAGAACCTCCTCGGTGTCCTGGCCGCCCTTGCCTTCCATGTAGGCTTTGTCGCGAGCCGCCTTCATCTTCGCCTCGATCTCGGCCACGTTACCTTTGGCGAGCTCGAGGTTCTCGTCGGGCGTGAGTTGTTGTTTCAGATTTCCATCTTTGGTCTGGTTGATCTGCTCGCGAATGCCTTGCATGCGCTTCTCCTGCGCTTCGAGTTCCTTCTGCCCCTTCTCGATGCTTTCAGCGGCTTCCTTTTGCGCGGCGGCAATCTTCTTGGCCCAGTCGGCGGCTTCTCGCGCGGCCTCACGTTGCTTTTCCTGAGCGGCAGCCGCTTCTTCAGATTCGAGTTTTGATTGAGCAAGTGCAGTTGCCGCCTGTTCGACACGCTCGGTGAAGCTG
>JAGKWZ010000071.1 GCA_021151605.1 Verrucomicrobiaceae bacterium | reverse complement strand
TTGTCTGAACTGACCATGCCGCCGACGGCCACTAGCATGAGCCCTTCGACGATCTTTCCCTGATCCTGCACGCCGAGTTTTTTGGCGATGGCTTCGTCGATCTCGATGCCGTTAAAGGAGCCTGTGTCGATGATGCAGGACCATTTCACCCCTTTGGCCTTGAGGTCGATGAATGGCACGTCGTGCTTGATGCGAAAGGGGGCGGAGGACGAGCGGGACTCCGTTGGCCTGAAGCGCTCATTGAAAGCCAGCGTGGCCTCACGCTTCGGGTAGTCGAGCGTGAGATAGGTGCAATATCGGGAAAGTAGATCAAACCCGAGGATGTTCGACGGGTAGGCGATGCCATCTCCAAAGCTTTCGTGAGTGCGGACAAAGCAAGGATAAGCGGGCAAGGTCCAGGTTGCGACACGGAGAGGCGAGATCAGGCCGACCAGCCCTGCTTCATTGCCCACGACTCCTATCATCATCGCCTGAGCCTCACCGGCTTTGATGGTCGGGATGCGTAGTTTGGTCGCCGTGCTGGCACCCAGCACCATGCGTGCCGCCCCAGTGTCGAGCAGCATGGAGAGTGGCTGATCTTGCGGACCTGCAGCTTTGATGACGGGGGTGTTTGATCGAAAATCGAATGGAAGTGTGATCCTGCGCTCAGGCAAAGAGTGGCGGATGGCGCTGTCGGCTCCCTTCAGACGCCGGGAAAAGTCATCGCGCGAGATGGCGCGAGCTTGAAGCTTCCGCATCGTTCCTGCGCTGACAGGGCCATGACCGCCGATGCTTCCGCAACCTGCGGTGAGCAACATGACCACGGCGAGGCCGACGAAAGTGGGCAGGCGACTCATTTCAGATCAAACGTACCTCTTCAGTCGATCCGCCACGTCCTTCTCCAGACGGCGCACATAACTGAGAGTGTATTCCTGTACATCGAGCTGATCATCCTGGACGAGCGGTGTGAGGTCCAGAGCGAAGGAGAGCAGACTGGTCTTGTCCGTCGTGTGGGAGTCGAAGTAGGTCGCGTTGGCATGACGCAGACCTTCTTCGGCTAGGTCATAGCGCTTGCCGCCGCTGATCTGGCTATCGAAGACTCCGAGCAGCGGGCGCAGCATGTGCGGGTGCTTGTCCACCCAGAGCATGATTTTGTCCTCGCTGATGGGCCAGTCGAGCTTACGCCAGACCTCGCAGCCATAGACTTTCTTTGGCCGCATCTCCGGTGGCAGCGCCCGCAGTGCCTCCAGACAGCGGAGGAAAGTGGCCACGTGGGTGTCGTGCCGGTCACAGGGATTGTGCAGGTAAACGATCTCTGGCTGTGCGTGCTCCAGGATGAATTTGATGTCTGCGACGACGGGGCCATTGCGCTGCGTTTTCACTTCTTCGCTCGGATAGCCTAGCTGGGCCATGAAGCTGTATTCACCCACATAAGCGGCCTTGCGCTGCTCGATGAGGCGCACCTGCTGCATTTCTTCGTCGGTGTACTTTTCATACGGGCCTTTGCGCGGGCTGCCTGAGCCATCGGTGACGACGACACCTCCAAACCATTTGTCACCGCTTTTAAAGCACTCAGTGATGCCGTGATAGGCAGCGATCTCGAGGTCGTCCTGGTGGGAAACAATGCCCAGGTGGGTCACACGGCGCAGAGCGGTCCATGTTTCAGTATTGTCCGGAATGAAAATGTCGTTTTTTGGATGGCGGAAGGTCACGGCGGGCCACTAAGCGCACGAGTGAATCGCCCGCAAGATGTGATGCCAAGGCATTTTCCATGCAACCTAGTGACGCGGGATGTGTTGAAGCGGCCTATGACTGCCGTTAGCATCGCTGGTCTCCTGCCCACTTACGTCATGCCGGACCCGGAATGGCCCTCCCCCGTCGCACCCACCGTGTCCGCTGACACGGAAGATGTGTCGTGCGATGCAGAGAACGTCCGCCTGATGCTCCTCGTGAAAGAGGGCGATGTGAAGGCCTTCGAGAAGCTCGTGGAGCTGCATCAGGGGATCATGGTGGGCACGGCTGCGCGGATGCTGGGGAATCTGGACGATGCGCACGATATCGCCCAGCAGGTCTTTTTGCGTGTGTGGAAGAGTGCTCCACGTTACGAACCGACGGCAAAGTTTACCACCTGGCTCTTCACCATCATGCGCAATCTCGTCTTCAACGAGACTCGCCGCCGCAGCCGCCGCAAGGAAGTCGCTTTGGAGACAGACAATGATCACGACGATGGCCCGCAGCGCCAATACACTGACCACACAGCCCCTGCGCCAGATCACCTGACTCAGCAGGACGAGCTGGAAAAAGCCCTGGAGAAAGCCATCGCCGCCCTGCCTGATAAACAACGTCTCGCTGTGGTGCTACGTCGTCACGAAGAGATGCCGTATGAGCAAATCTGCGAGATTTTAAAGATGAGTCTGCCAGCCGTGAAGAGCCTGCTTTTCCGGGCAAGGACAGAGCTGAGAAAGCATCTGGCGGCTTACTTCGGTGAAGATCCGTCCGAGTAGCTCGGATCATGCGGAACTGGCCTCACAAGCCTGAAAAGGGAGACACTCGCGTGGCCTGTAGCGTCTCTCCGGGTATCCTTGATACTCATGGAGTTCACCTCATGGAGCCACGTGGTGTTGTCACTGGAACAAGCGTGGAATCAAGTCGTGCCGACCTCGGCATTTTATGCGAATGAAGGCGATAGGTTGGCGTTTATTGATCTTCTCAAAACCTCCCATGCAACGCCAAGTCCAACTCAATCCTGATCCCGTCGATGCGCGGCAGTTTGAGGTCACTGTCAAGCAACTGGCCAACAGCCTCAACTTCGGGCAGGAGGAATCCGTCTTCCATGGCGGCGGGCTGGAGTATGCGCAGTCACGTCTCTATGTGGCGGGTGATCCGGTGAAGTTCATCGATTGGAAAGTCTCCGCGCGCGTCGGCAAGCTCTTCATCAAGGAGTATCAGGAGCCGAAGCAAATCCCGATCTACCTCCTGCTCGATACCTCCGCGTCGATGTGCATTTCCTCGCAAACGCTGAGCAAGTATGCCTGGGCCGTGCGCATTGCCACAGGCATCGCGCTCGCCGCGCAGACCAGCATGACACCTGTGGGCCTGCTCGGCTGCGGTGCGCGTGAGCTGCATGTGAGGCCCACGCTCTCGCGAAATCTCGTCATGGAATGGTCGCATAAACTACGCCTGCACGACTTCCTTGAAGAAACCTCACTCGCCAAACGCGCCCGCGAAGTCGCGCCGTCTTTGAAGCGCCGCACCACCGTCATCGTTCTCAGTGATCTGCATGACCCTGATGCCTTTGCTGCACTCCAGGTCATGTCGCAGGAGCATGATTGCCTCGTGCTGCATCTCCAAGATCCTGCTGAGCTGAATATCAAAGGCGTGGGCATCTTTCGCGGTAGCGAGGCCGAGTCCGGTCGCAGCTTCGTCGGCCACGGACGTCGCGCCTTCATCAAGAGCGAAGAATGGAAAAGCGAACTCACACGCTTCGGCATCGACTACCTGCTCCTGCGCACCGACCAGCCCATCCTCGGCAAGCTGCGTCACTTTTTGAATCGTCGTGGCTTTGGAGGTAGCTCGGGACGATGAAACGAAAGCCTGCACTCTGGCTCGCCGCGCTCATCGCATCCGCCATAGTCGTTTACTTCGCCACGCGAACCACGGATGACTCACTGCGCGTGCCGCTCGGGGTCGAGCAGGCCGCCATAGTGACCTACAGCGGACCGCTGCTCGCCGTCGCACCTTATAAGTGGGGCGTGGCGGTGAATGTGCGCATCGCCGCAGTCACCGAAAAGCCCGATCGACGGATTTACGACCTGCGCTACATCGTCAATCGCGCGGGCAACTTTGATCTCAAAGATTACCTCGTCGCCGATGACGGTAGCACGCTCGAAGGTCTGCCCGCGTTCAAGTTCGAAGGTGACCCGAAGCTCTCGAAGAACCTCGACACTCGCATCCAGGAGACCGAGGAGATCCGCGTCGATGTGGGTGGTCGCTATTATGAGTGGATGGCTTTCTTCACAGTGCTGTGGATTGGCTGGTTGTTCCTTCTCATCTTCTGGAAGCGCCCCAAGCCACCTGCAGTACCTGATGCAGGCCCACTGCCGCCCACGCTTGCTGAGTTGATGAAAGACTTCCTCGATCAACTCGAAGCGGGCACCTTGAACGCCGACGCGAAGGCCAAAATGGAAATGCTCATGCTGCAATGCTGGCGCAACGAACTCGCGCTCAATGCCGAGCCCATGCATTCCTCGCTCGACCAGATCGCCAGCCATGGCAGCACTGGCGATGCATTGAAGAAACTACAGCATTGGCTGCATCATCCCAGCTCGTCCGTGCCCAGCGCAGAAATTGCTGCCGTCATCAAGCCCTACGCCGTGGAGGCCGCATCGTGATCTTTCAGCATCCGCATCTGCTTGGGCTGCTCGCGCTGCCGGTCATCCTCGCTTTCTGGGAGTGGACGCGGCGTGGGCAACCCATCGCCATGCCCTTTGATCATGGCCATCAGGGACGCGGGCGCATCCTGCAGTTCATGGTGCTGTGTGCGAACTGCCTGCCCGCTGGGCTGCTCGCGATAGCCATCATCTTTCTCGCGCACCCGATGACCTACACGCCGCCGGAAGTAGAGCGGAAGCTCAACAACGTGCAGTTCGTGCTCGATACCTCCGGCAGCATGGCTGAGGACCACGGCCCGCAGAACCGTGGACGGCATCGCCGTTTCGACTCGGCGATGGATGCCATCGAGCAGTTCATCACCTACCGCCAGGGCGATGCCTTCGGGCTCACCATCTTCTCTCGCACCTTTATTCATTGGCTGCCGCTCACGCTCGACACGCAGTCGATCCCGCTCTCAAAGCGTTTCATTGAACCGAACAACCCGAAGCTTGATCCGCCTTCGATGGGGCGTCACGGTCTGCCCGATGCACTTTGGGGGGGCACCTTTATCGGCAAAGCCCTGCACGGTGCCGCTGATTTGCTCGCTCAGCGTCCCACCGGCGACCGCATGATCATCCTCATGACCGATGGCGAAAGCAGCGACATCAATCCACCGCTCGATGCCGCGATCATCGATCATCTGCGTTCAGAAAAGATCACCGTCTTTACCATCATGCTCACTGGCGACAAGATTTCTGAGCCGCTCATCAACATCACCCGCGCCACCGGAGGCGAAGTCTTCAACGCCATCACGCCCGAGGCGCTGGCGAGCGTCTTCAAGAGTATCGACGAGATGAAAAAAGTCATCGTGCTGGAGAAGCGACCTCACGTCATCGACTTCTACGATCCGTTCTTCATCCCAGCGCTCAGTGTGCTCGGAATGAGCGTGTTGGCATTGTTCGGACTGCGCTTCACGCCGTGGTAGAATGGGCATGAAGATCATTGCCGCCTTCGTTTACATCGACCTCACCATGAAACTCATCACCTTGCTCCTGTCACTCGTTTTCGCGCATCAAGCCATCGCCGAAGACAACCTACCCAAAAAAGCCGAGACCTTCGATGTCAGCGGCCACAAAGCGGTGCTGTATGCCGCGCCAAAACCCGCTGAAGGCAAGCCGTGGGTGTGGTATGCGCCGACGCTCAATGGCGGTGTGTCACTAGCGGGTCGCCCGATGTATTTCACGGCCTTCATGAAGGCAGGCATTAGCATCGCAGGCTTTGATCTGGGCGAGGTGCGTGGCTCACCGGCGAGTTCGGCGAAGTTCACACTGTTTTACGACGCGATGGTAAAGCGTGGCTTTTCCGCAAAGCCGATCCTGCTCGGCCAGAGTCGCGGAGGCATGATGACGCTGGCCTGGGCCTTTCGAAATCCAGACAAGGTGAAGGCCTGGGTCGGCATCTATCCCGTGTGCAACCTCGCCAGCTGGCCGCTGAAGAACTCGAAGCCGCAAACACTCGCCGACTACGCCTTGCCGGAAGCAGACCTCCTTGCGCGACTGAAGGAGTTCAATCCCATCGACAACCTCGCCGGTCTCGCCGCGAACAAAGTGCCGATGTTCTCCGTGCATGGCGATAGCGACGTCGTCGTACCTTACGATGACAACAGCAAGCTCCTCAAAGAGCGCTACGAAGCAGCCGGTGGTTCCTTCAGCGTGAAGATCGTCCCCGGCGAAGGCCATAAGGTCGGCCCGTCATTCTTCGAGTGCCAGGAACTCGTCGATTTTGTCCTGAAACACGCCAAATAGCCGCCACCATGAAAACCCTGCTCGCCTCACTCGCTCTCCTCTTCGTCGTCCAAGCCTTCGCGGCTGAGGATCCGCAACTCGCTGCTGTTCTCGCGGCTGACAAAGCCCGCGTGGCCGCCATGCAGTCGGGTGATCGTTCCAAACTGGGCGCGGTGTTCTCCGACGAGCTGCGCTATGCGCACTCAAACGGTATCGTGGACACGAAAACGTCGTTCATCGACATCCTTAGCGCCGGGAAGACGAAGTATGTGGGCTATGATTATGAGGAGCAGGACTTCACCTTCCCCGCGCCGGGCATCGCGCTCATGACAGGGCGTGCGCATGTCAAAGCGGAGTCTGAAGGCAAGACGATGGACGCGGTGCTGAGCTTTCTGGCCGTGTGGCGAGAGGAGAAAGGGCAGTGGCGCTTTCTCGCATGGCAGTCCTGCAAGCTCCCACCTGCGGCGAAGTAGCTTCGAGTCACCATCGAGACCCATATGAAGCCACTTTTTTGGGGCCTGTGCCGGTCGTGGTAAACGGCAAGAAGCCTGGGTCGTGGCTGCAACACGATGGCTCGGCCATGAACATGCAGCCGACCGTCCGCGAATGAAGCGGCGGGGATCATGCCGAAGTCGTGACGATGCATCCGTCGAGCCTTCTGGCTGGGCGCGGAGCAGTGGTTGGCCTTGCTAGATGACCACGATGAAGGCATCGGCCTCATCACGCTGGGGCGATCCGACATCAAAGGGCAGGGGGGCTAGCGTGGGTGCGGGTGAACTCCATCCACCTCAGCGGTCAGATGCCCTGAGAACGCTTGGCCCATCCACCCAGCGCGGCGGGATCATGATCTGGCGAGGCACTGCGGGCACGCCGTGCTCATGCTGGGAGAGCTGCGTGACGACCAAATCGACGGCCGCAGCCGCCAAGTGATCGCGTTGCTGATAAATCCCCGCGAAGCCCTCCATTTTCGGCGTCCAGTCATGCACCACGAAGCCGATGTCGTTCGGGAATCGCAGGCCGAGTCGCTTCAGCCAGCCGGGCACGTGCGTGTCGAAGGTGATGAGTGCGTCCGGCTGATGCTCGCGCATCCATTTCGAGAAGGCCTCGAAGCCCTGGCTGATGTCGTTGCTCGGAAACAGTAGCAGCGGCACACGATCTGCCTCCGGCAGGCCATGCTGCCAGTGAAACAAGCCGCCGCTGTAGCCGAACTGCGAACGATTCACGATCCACTTCGTCACCGCCACGCCGATGCGTTTGTAGCCACGGGCCGCGAGTTGCTCAGCGGCCATGTGAATGCCCAGCGTCATGTTTCCGGCGCACATGTGCAGCGCAGGCGTGCTCATGGCATTGCCAAACGTCACCGCCGCGAAGGGCGAGTAGTCGAGCTTGCTGCATGGCAGCGTCATGCTCTGCGGCGAAACAATCACGCCTTCGATGCCGCGAGCGTGCAGGATCTTTTGCAGCTTCTTCGGTGTGAGGCCGTCCTTGCCCAAATAAAACTCCTCCACCGCGTAGCCATGCCCATGTGCTCGTCTCCGAATGTCCTCAATCGGCACATACTGATACGACGGCCCCAACAACCCATCCTGCGGCACATGTTCGCGGATGACGGCAATGACCGCCCGCATCCGCTTTTCCTTCTTCCCGCGCACCACCTGCATCATGCGCATCAAATGCGGGTCCGGCTGGTAATTGAGACGCTTCGCCTCCTTCAAAATCAGCTCTCGCTTCGCCGTCGCCACCTTCGGCGCCCCGCGCAGTACCCGCGATACCGTCATGATCGACACTCCCGTGGCTTGGGCGATGTCTTTGAGCGTGGGCGTGGAGGTCATGGGCATGGTGTTAGCATAACACGCCATGTCGGCATTCAAGCCGCGAAATCCCTTCACCAGCCCCGTTCTCTAGCATCATGTCTCTTCGATCTCTTTTCCGCCTGTTTGCGATCTCTGCGTTCTTTGGCGGCCCATCTATCGCCGCTCCGCCACCGACATCGCTACCGGGCAAACCTTCCGCCTGCGCGGCTCGGATCACTCCGGCGAATCCGCCGAATGACGGCATCCTGTTCGTCGATCACTCCAAGACCAAGCGCAGCGGCCATCTCGGTCATGCATTGGTGCAGCTTGAGCCGGGGAAGCTGATCGCGTTTTACCCGAACTGCTCCAGCGACAACGGCGGTCACTCCGGCGTCGGCTGGATGGAATACAAACGCTCCGTGGACGCCGGCAAGACTTGGGACGAGCCGCAGGTGCTCTCCTTCTCCAAAAAGCTCCACGAGAAGAAAATGGGCCGCTCCGCCATGGCCGAAAAAGCCATCGTCACAGACAAAGGCGAGATCGTGCTCTTTTACCTCATCTGCGATGTCGCGGAGAGCGCCCTGTGGCAGCCCTACTGGGTGCCGCTGATCAGCAAGAGCAAGGACGGCGGTCAAAACTGGAGCGATCCGCGACCCTTCGGAGCCTCGCGAGGCCGAGTCTATGACGTGGAGTATCACGACGGCGAAATCCGCGTGCTGCACTTCGCCAACGACGCCGTCAAAGACTGGCGCGGCAATGCCAAAGAGCACGTTTATGAGCTGCACGTCAGCACCGATGGCGGCGAGACCTTCACGAAGCGCAGCGTGCTGCCCTTCATCACCAACCGGCGCGGTTATGGAGCACTCGGCCACCTCGCGGATGGATCGCTCATCGCTTACGTTTATAACAGCACGAACGAAAACGTGCTCGATTACCTCATCAGCCACGATGGCGGCAAAACCTGGCCCAAGGTTGGCACCTCGACCGTCAGCCGAAAGATCCGCAATCCGCAGTTCACCGCCTTCGGTGGCAAATACTACCTGCATGGCCGCAGCGGCGCTTATGGCGACGGCAGCGGCCACATGATCCTCTACATGTCCGACGACGGCATCACCTGGGACGACGGCGTCTATCTCCGCATGCGCACCGCCGGTGCCGGAGCCTACTCCAACAGCCTCGTCGTCGATTCCCCAGATGGCAGCGACAAACAGCGACTCCTCATCCAGGCCTCCCACGCCTACGAAGACAGCAAGACCAACGTGCTCCACTGGTGGCTGGAGTAACCGCTGCAAACCTTCACCAACCAACAACCATGCTCCTCCGACCTCTTTTCTGCCTTCTTGCGATCTCATGCAGCACGCTTCTCTATGCCGGGGACGTGCCCACGTTTGCCGGGCCTACGCCGGGCACCTTGCGCGGCATTTCCATCCCCACCGTGGACATCTCTGCTGATGCCGCGCGGCATGTCATCATCGCCCGTGGCACGGAAAAAGAATACCAAGGTCATAGCGACACCGTGCTGATGGCGGATGGAAAGACGATGTTCACCGCGTGGTGCATGAATCACGCCGGGCACCTGGGACCGCTCGCCTGCAGCGATGACGCCGGACTCACCTGGACTTCCTCTTTGTCCACGCCGCCGGACTGGAAGCTTGTGAAAATGACCACGCCAGTGCTCCACCGCCTCACCGATCCGCAAGGAGTCGAGCGCTTGTTCATCTTCGGCGGCTGCGATTTCCCAGGCAATCTAAGGAGCGCCTTTTCCACGGACCATGGCAAAACTTGGTCGCCGATGAAGGAACTCGGCCTCGTTGGCGAAGTCGCCCCGAAGAGCATTCTCTCCTTCGATGGCGGCAAGCGACTCATCATGTGGTCCGACCGTCGTGATCCTAAAAATGCCAAGGATCTGCATCCCGTCGTGTGGCAGAGCGAGTCGCTCGATGGCGGCCTGACGTGGAGCAAGGAGCGTGTCCTCCTCGTCGTCCCTGGCCAATGGGCACAGCCGAGCGTCACAAGGTCCGATGATGGCAAACAGCTCGTCATGCTCATGCGCGAAAACACCCGCCAGCATCACTCGCTGTATTCGGTGAGCACCGACGACGCACGCACCTGGAGCGAACCAAAGGAACTCCCCGCCGCGCTCACCGGGGATCGTCATGTCATCAAACACACACCCGATGGCCGCCTCGTCATCGCCTTCCGCGACATGGCCAAGACGAGCCGCACCTACGGACACTACGTCGCATGGATCGGCACCTTGGATGACATCGTGAACCGCCGCGAAGGCCAGTATCGCATCAAACTCCTCCACAACATCAAGCGCAGCTCCACTGACCAGCCAGGCACCGGCAACACCGACTGCGGCTATTCCGATCTCGAACTCCTCGGCGACGGCACCCTCATCGCGACCACCTACATTCATTATGCCGCCGGCCCTGAAAAGAGCAGTGTCGTTAGCACCCGCTTCAAGCTCAGCGAGACGGATGCGTTGGTGAAACAGCGCTAGGCATCGACCAGCATCCTTCTGCCCACCCCGAGAAATCCATCGCCCGTGCAAATCGGGGCATGCGCGGCTATTCGCTGAACATCTCGCTGCCATCCTGAGCATGTATTCGAGTTGTGTAGCCATGCATCACACGATGGACGCATGACACGCTTCTGGATCGCTTTCATTATCTTGCTGAGCTGCGCTGGGTCTGTGCGGGCGGCTTTCACCAGCCTCACCAATCTCCGCTATCAGACCGGCACGGAAGCGCGGCAGGTGCTGGACATTCATCGGCCAAGCCCTCTGCCAGCCACGCCGATGCCGGTCATTTTGTGGATTCACGGTGGCGGCTGGCTGACAGGGGCCAAGGATCCCGTGCCACAGGTCACTGAGATCACGAATGCAGGCTATGTGCTGGCGGCGATGAATTACCGCTACTCGTCCACGGCACCCTTTCCGGCACAGATTCAGGATGTGAAGGCGGCGATTCGTTTTCTGCGGGCCAATGCGGCTGCTTACAATCTCGATCCGAGCCGCATCGCTGTCTGGGGGCAGTCCGCCGGGGCTCAGCTCGCGGCGCTGGCAGCGGTGACGAGCGGCGTGTCGCAAACGACGCTCGGACAGCCGTTCGACATCGGTGCGAATCTCTCGTTTTCATCGGCCGTGCAGGCTTGCGTGGCTTTCGCGACGCCTTCATATCTCGGTGATGCTGCGGTGAATGACACCACCGTCTCGACTTACCTCGGCGGCTTGCTGCCGGGCGCTTTGCCGACCGCTCAGGCGGCGAATTGCTACAACCCGGCCTATCTGGGCAATGATCCACCTTTCCTCGTCGTGCATGGTCTGACGGACACACTGGTGCCGCCGATCTATGGCAGCAATCTACACAACGCCCTCGTTGCTGCTGGCGGCAGCAGCACCTACGTCCCGCTGCCGGGAGTGGGCCACACGCCCTGGGCCACGAGCGAATACCCGCGTGCGCTCGCCTTCTTCCAAAGCGTGCTGCCCACGCTCCCGCTCGCCTCGTGGCGTGAGCTGCACGGCCTGCCTCGCGACGGCAGTCAGGATGCGGGCATCGCAGGTGCGGATGGCATCGCCAACGTGCTCAAGTTTGCCTTCAACCTCGCGCCCAACGCCGGATCGCTCACGATCCCAAACGCAGGCACGCTTGCAGCTCCCACTGGCACCACCTTGAGCGGACTCAGCGGGCTGCCGCACTTTGGATCGACAGGCTCGGGCAATCAGCTCGCCCTCACCTTTCTCCGACGCAAAGCCAGCACCGGTCCCGGCATCGGCTACGAGGTGCAGCGGTCCGATGACTTCACCACCTGGACACCGCAGACACTCGATGGCACGAACAGCGAGACGCTGAGCATCGACAGCAGTTGGGAACGCGTGCGCTTCCTGCACACGCCCGGCACAGGCGCGGCACGGCGTTTCTTCCGCGTGGTCGTGCGGCGTTTCTAGCGTCTTGCGAGCCGAGGCCGAGCGATTATGAATGCGGGCATGGAACTGCGACACTTGCGCTACTTCATCGCCATCGCGGAGGAACTGAGCTTCTCCAAAGCGGCGGTGCGCCTGCACATCTCTCAGCCACCCCTCAGCCAGCAGATCCTCGATCTCGAACGCGAACTCGGCGTGCGCCTTTTCGAGCGCGGCCCGCGCCAAGTGAAGCTCACTCACGCGGGCGAGGCATTCCTATCGGAGGCACGCGCCACGCTCTCGCAGGCGGGCAATGCCGTGCTCACCGCGCAGCGTGCGGATCGTGGCGAAGTCGGGCAGCTTCACATCGGCTACCTCACCTCCGCCACGAACGCCTCCTTTGCCGCGATCATCCGCGACTTCCGCCAGCAGCATCCGCAGGTCGCGCTGCATCTGCGCGACATGAACGAGGTGGACATGCTCCGCGCCATTCGGGAAGGCAGCCTGCACGCCGCGCTGCTCCGCGCCGTGCCCGAGGATGACGAACTCGCTGTCGCCCCTTTGTGGGCCGACACCATCAACGTCGCGCTGCCAGCGGCACATCCTCTTGCACGCAAAAAGAGCATCAGCATCCGCGATCTCGCCGCCGAGTCCTTCATCATCCTCGATCCTTCGTTTTATCCCATCGCCAGCAACTGCTTCATGCTTGTCTGCCGCGAGGTCGGCTTCATCCCCCGTATCACCCAACATGCCAGCGATTACCTCAGCCTGCTGTGGCTGGTCGCCTCCGGCCTCGGCATCACCCTCGCTACCGACAGCCTGCGCGATCTGCAACGCGACGGCATGATCTGGAAATCCCTGCGCGATGTGCCCAAAGACGCCCGCATGCTGCTCGTCACCCGCAAAGACAACACCTCCCCCGTGCTGGCCGCCTTTCGAACCCTCGCAGCCAAGCACGCGAAGTAGTGCAGAAAGATCGATTGAAGCCAAAAAGGCAAACACCCAAGTTTGCTCAGTTCGCATCAAGCCGGTGGCCGCGCAGCTATGTCGTTCCTCACCCGCTGATGACGATCCTCTTTGGGATCGTAGTGTCTGCATGCTGCCCAGTCACCAAACCACTCGCACCCATTGCGCCCCTCGTTAGCTCGATGTGTTAGCATAACACGCCAAGCGCTCTCTCGGATTGTGAAATGACAGACTCCATCGCGTTTACTGCCACATGCCCCTCCGTTTCATCCTACGTCTCCTTGCAATCTCTACGCTTTTTTGCGGCCAAATCGCCGCTCAGAGCCTTCTCCCCACCAACTGGGACCCCGCGCTCGCGGGCGACATCGTGATGCAGCGGCTTGTCCGCGTCTCGGCACCGCAGGTGAAGGGTGCGCATGATGCGGAGTTTGTCTGCGTCGGCGAGCGAGCCTACATCGTCGAGCATGACAACGACGTGTCACCCGGCCATGGCGCGGGTGCGGCAATGTATTGTGTGCTGTCGGTGGTGAACCTGAAGACGCTCCAGGTCGAAAAGACGCACCTGCTTGCCAAAGCGGGCCAAGCATTCGCCAACGTCACGCTGCCACAGGCGCAGGCCTTCGTGCCGCGCATCATCCGCAAGGACGAGCACACGCTGCGGACTTACTTTTGCAGCCAACCGGCCAAAGAACAGGCGGTGACGTGGTATCGCGACTTCGATCTGCGCACGCAGACCTTCGAGGACAGCATTCACAAGGCCAAGCTCAAGACCGCCGCAGGCACCTTCGACATGGAGCCGCGCCACTTTCATGCTGACGCCGCCGCATTGGGCTTCAAGCGGCCCGCCGTGAATCAGGGCCTCTACATCTTCGATTCGTTCAAAGAGTTCGACGGCAAGCGCTACATCGCGCTCAACAACTTCCCCGGCAAACAAAACGCCCTCGCCGTGCTGCACGACGACTTCACCACCTTTGAAATCATCGGCCACTACAACGAGCCGCAGTCGCAGCAGCTCAGCGAATCCGCCGTGAACCGCCTGCCCGACGGCACCTGGATGGCCATCGTGCGCAACGACGCGGGCAACTACCACTTCACCACTAGCCACGACGGCAAAACATGGACCACCGCCGAGCCAAAGCCCTTCGTGCCGAACGGCCTGAACTCGAAACCGACCTTCGACAAGTTTGGCGGCATCTATTACCTCGGCTGGCAGGAGAACACCAAGATCCAGAACTGCAATCGCAGCGTCTTCAACGTGGACATCTCTCGCGATGGCAAAACCTGGCAGCGCAAATACCGCTTCGAGTCGCCGCACTCATTCCAATACCCGACCTTCCACGAACACGAAGGCACCCTCTGGCTCACCGTCACCCAAAGCGATCACGGCGGCACCACCGACCGCATCATGTTCGGCAAACTGGAGTCCGTGGGCCAGTTCGAGCCTCAAACCGGCCAAAAACGCATCGCCTGGCCCGCCCCACCACCACCTGAGCCTGCCTTCATGAAACGCGGCGTGAAGCTCTTCACCGATCGCGACTACGTCATCGACGAAATGCCCGACGCGGTCAAAGACCTGCCGTTTCATCGCACCAGCATCGAAAAGCTCGACGTGACCATCAACAAGCCCGGCACGCTCTTCGCGCTCACGCCGACCATTCGCCCGAAAGCAGCAAGTCAGGAGGAAGCGCTGCAAAAAGCCGGTTTCACCAAGGTCGAAGTGCCCGAGACACAGCTCTTCCCCGGCGAAATCAATCGCGTGAGCCTTTACCGCAAAGCCGTGAAGGCCGGTGAGCGGCTCCAGTTCAAGAAGCTGGTGCTGTTGATTACGGATGGAGTGGCTGAGATGAGGTAGCAGAGGGAGACTGAGCGCTGCTGCTGATGTCAGGATTCACCTTCACCTCGCGTTACCCGAGGACATGAGATTTCCGACGCTTGCGATGATCCTGCTGACCAGCTCCGCTCCGGCGGCGGATTTTCGTGGGTTTTTGGAGATGTACTGCTTGGATTGCCACGACAGCGAGGCAAAGAAGGGTGATCTGGATCTCTCCCCCTTCACAGATGAGGCGGCGGTGATGAAGGATCGTGGCATCTGGCGTTCGGTGTTTGAAAAGATCGAGTCGCATCAGATGCCGCCGCCGAAGCAGAAGTCGCAACCGACGGAGGCACAGCGGCGGGATTTGATGGCGTGGATCATGGACATCGCGGCGCGGCCTGATCCGGAGCTGGGCGTGGCTGATCCGGGGAATCCGGTGCTGCGGCGGCTGACGCGTCTGGAATACAACAACACGGTGCGCGACCTCTTTGAGCTGCCGATGGATGTGTTCATGTTTCCGGAGCGGCTGCCGCTTTCGAGCAAAGCCTACTTTCAGCCGCAAAAGAGCTCACTGGGTGATTCCGTCGAGGTGCCAGTGCGTGAGTATGGACTGAAGTATCCGGTGCTGCTCCCGGAGCTGGGTTTGCCCGGCGAAAACCGCGCGGAGCATGGCTATCGCAATCGCGGCGAGGCGATGAATCTCTCGCCGATGCTGCTGGAGCAGTATTTGAGCGCGGCGCGTGACATTATCAGCAGTGCGAAACTGCCGCAGCTCAGCGCGGTGTTCCGCTCGCTCGTGCACGATCCCGCTACGCCGCTGAAGGCCGCGTCAGTGATCGAGGAGGGCGAGGCGAACACGTGGACTGCATCGAAGGAGTTCGCGCCGAATCTGAATCTGCCGTTTCAGGCGAAG
Source organism: Verrucomicrobiaceae bacterium (assembly GCA_021151605.1). Classification (GTDB taxonomy): domain Bacteria; phylum Verrucomicrobiota; class Verrucomicrobiia; order Verrucomicrobiales; family Verrucomicrobiaceae; genus Prosthecobacter. The sequence goes on along the minus strand of JAGKWZ010000071.1, from coordinate 6,695 downwards.
GACGGCGCGGTTTCGACGCTGGACTACCAGTTTCGCTTTGCGATGCAGACGGCGGTGGCGGAGGGCACGGGCGGTGTGTGGGACGCGACGGGCCGCAGCACCGTGGTGAAGGCTGGCGAGGCGATTCGCGTGCGTTTTGGTGCCAAAACACTGCGCATCACCTCTCCGCAGGCGGTTTGGATTGCGGGCTTTTCCACGGCGGGCGAGACCTCGGGCGAATCGCTCTTCACGAACCACGAAAAGCAGCAAAAAGTGCTCGTGCTCGATTTTGAGATCGAAAACGGAGTTGCGGGGGAAGGCATCACCGAGCTGGCGGTGTGTGCGTTGAGTCGCGCAAAGGAGTCTGGCAAGGTCACGCTGATCGCGCACTTCAGCGGCGGCGGCAGCTCGGCGCTCTCGCATGCGCTCATCACGGGCGAAGGCGTGGGCAACACCTTCTTCGCTTTCCGCGCGCCAAAGAGTGAGCACATCGTGCGTCTCACGCTGGATGGCTCGAAGTTCAGCGGAAACTACGTGCTCTTCGATGACCTCGCCTTCCTCACCGATGGTGCGAGCGCGGTCGCCACGGCACCTGCGGCCGCGCCGGAGAAGAAAATGTCGTCGCGTGAGAAGCGAGCTGCGGCACGCGAGCGGCTCGCTGGCTTTGTGACTCGTGCCTTTCGCCGTCCGGTCGAGGCAAAGACCGTCGAGCGCTATGTCGAGGTCTTTGACGAGGCGCTGGATCGCGATCTGTCTTTTGAAGACGCGATGAAGGCAGCTCTCTCGGCTGTTTTAGCCTCGCCCGAGTTTTTGTATCTCAGTGAGGCGGGAGTCGGTCGCGGCAGCGTGAAGCCACTGGCGAACCACGAGCTGGCATCGCGGCTCGCCTACTTCTTGTGGTCCGCGCCGCCGGATGACGAGTTGATGAACGCGAACTTGGGCGATCCCGCCGTGCTGGAGGCGCAGACGCGTCGCCTGCTGCGCGATGCGCGGGTGCGTGAGTTGAGCGAGTCGTTTGCCACGCAGTGGTTGCGGCTGGATCAGCTCATGACGGCGAAACCAGACCCAAAGCTCTTCAAAGGCTTTTACAGTGGTCCGCAGGGCAAGGTGACGCTGCATGGCTCGATGCTCGTGGAGGCGCTGCTGCTGTTTGAAACCGTGCTCATCGAAGATCGCAGCATTCTCGATCTCCTCGCTGCCGACTACACGTGGCTGAATGGACGACTCGCCAAACTTTACGACATCGACGCGGCCACTCTCGCCAAAACCACCAACAGCAACGTGCTCATCGACGCCAAACAGAACGCCAAATGGCTCCGCGTGCCGCTGAAGGACACCCGACGCGGCGGCTACATGACCATGGCCGGTCCGCTCACCGTCACTTCGTTGCCGGTGCGCACCAGTCCGGTGAAACGCGGCGCGTGGCTGCTGGAGACGCTTTTCAATCGCCCGCCGCAGGAGCCGAAGGTCGCTTTTGCGCTCAAAGACGAGCCCCAGTCGCAAACCGCGCCCCAAACCGTGCGCGAGCGCTTTGAGCAGCATCGCGACAAGCCCGCATGCTTCTCCTGCCATGTGCGCCTCGATCCACCGGGCTTCGCCTTGGAGCGCTTTGATGCCATCGGAGCCTGGCGCGACAAGGACGGCTCACAGCCCGTCGATGCCCGCGCCGAGTGGCACGGCGCCGCCTTCGACGGTCCCGCCGAATACAAGGACATCCTCGCGAAGCATCCGCACGAGTTCACCCGCGGCTTCATCGAGCATTTGCTCAGCTACGCGCTGGGTCGCCAGCTTGAGGTTTATGACATGCCCATCGTCGCGCAGATCGAAGCAGCCGCCGAGGCGGATGGCTGGAAGTTCAGCCGCGTGATTGTCGAGATTGTGAAATCGTATCCATTCAACAACGTCCGCAGCGAATGATGAGCCACTCACAAACCATCGCTGAACTCACGGAACGCACGGACCTCCTCCTCCGTAGCCACACCAGCCACGATGTGGCCCGCGAGACTGCGGAGGATGAAGCCTTGGTCGGCAGGGAGGCTCAAAGAGCTAACCACATCTCGCATGACGGCTGCAAAGGTGTTTCCATTGTAAAAGCAGAAGGGAGCCATGCGATGACAGCGCCGGCAAAGATCCGCAGCTTCATTCAGGCTCATGCTCTCCCTGTGCCGACTCTCCCAGAGTGCTTGCGTCGCGGCATGGCCATCCGACGTTGGCTTATGCAGCGCATTCTTGGCCATGCACAGCATCGCGTTCTGAGCCGTGATAAACGCCCAAGAGTAGTCTGCGAGCCAAGATCGCTTCATAACTCATTTGGCCTCTTGTTTCTGCGCTGCTTTGATCCGCTTCAACTCTTCAACGCCTGCGCTCTTCAGGAAACCCTGGCCTGTCTTTGCATAAACAGGTTCAGCCGCGAAACGATCTTGGATAGCCAGTGCATCCGCCAGCACTCTTTGAAAGATGGGGTCATTCAGCAGCTTGGGATCGATGGTCGTGCTCACGGCTCATTTATAACCTCCCGCATCACCTCTGGCAACCCTCACCTCCACGCATGAACCGCCGTCATTTCCTCCGCGCCGCTGGCGTCACCTTCGGCCTGCCATTCTTCGAAAGCCTCGCCAAGGCCGCCTCGGTGGCACCCCGGCGCTTCGCCTTCATCTACACGCCGAACGGCTACAACCAAGCGGCGTTCATGCCGAAGACCCAGGGCGTGAACTGGGAACTCACGCCGACCCTAGAACCGCTGGGTGCTGTCCGAAACGACATCACCCTCGTCACCGGCCTCGACAGGCAGTTTGTCGGCGGCACGGGCGTGCATGCGCAGTGCGGATCGTGCTGGCTCACCTCCTCCGCGCCGCAGGAGACGCTGGATGGCGGCTTTCCCACGAACACGACTCTCGATCAGATCCTCGCCCGCCAGATCGGTGCCGACACGCTGCTGCCTTCGCTGGAACTCAGCACGAACGACCACACTGACAACAAAGAGACGCGTTACCACGAATGCATCTCGTGGTATGCGCCGGGTTACGCGGCGAATGTGGAGAAGAATCCCCGCGCCGTGTTCCAGCGCCTGTTTGGCCGACCGGATGGCGATGCGACACGCAGCGTGCTCGATGCTGTGCTTGCCGATGCGAAGGCGATGAACGCCCGCCTCGGTCGCGACGATCAGGAAAAGCTCGGCGAGTATCTCGAAAGCGTCCGCGCCACCGAGAAGCGCATCGAAAAGGCCGAGCGCATCGCCAAACAGATGCGCCAGCCGCCCATCGCCGAGCCTGCGGGCATCCCGGAGGCACGTGGCGACTACCTGCGACTGCAGGCGGAGTTGTTCGTGCTCGCGTTTCAAAATGATCTCACCCGCGTGGCCACGCTCGTCATCGATCCCGAGCGCTGGGACTCCCCGCGACAGTTTCACGGCCTCTTCGACAAGCCGCAGAACCATCACGTCCTCACTCACACGAAGGGTGACGAAGCCAAGGCCGCCGTGGCGAAGATCGACCGCTTCCACGTCGAGTTCTACGCCCACGTCGTCCAACGTCTCAAAGCCACCGGCCTGCTCGACAGCACCACGCTCGTCATGGGCAGCGGCATCAGCGATGGCGACCAGCACAACTACGCCAACCTCCAGGTGCTCATCGCCGGTGGCGGCTGGAAGCGCGGCCACCACCACTTCGAAGGCAAACGTCCACTTGCCGATCTCTGGCTCACGATGGCGCAACAGGCTGGCGTGAATCAGGAACGCTTTGCGGACAGCACGGGCGTGTTGCAGACACTCTTGTCTGCCTCTTAAACTTCCAAGAACAGACAGGAGTGTCTGTTTCACCTGATCATGCGACTCACCGCCTTTCTCTTCATCACGGCAACCGCTCTTGCGCAGCCTCCACAGGCCGCGTTGGAGCGCTTCTGCATCGACTGCCACGACGCGGACACGAAGAAGGGCGATGTGAACCTCGATTCACTCCTCCACGACGACATCGCGAAGCACGCGGACACCTGGGAGGCGGTGGTAAAGCAGCTCACCGCCCGCCACATGCCGCCCATCGGCAAAAAGCGTCCCGATGAGGCAGGTTACGATCAAATGGTGGCCGCGTTGACGAAGGAGCTGGATGCGCGGCCGATCACCGCCGTGCGCGGCCCGGCCTTGCGACGTCTCACACGCACGGAATATCAAAACGCCGTGCGGGACCTGCTCGCGGTCGAGTTCGATGCGAAGGCTGCCTTTCCCGCTGACGAGATCAGCCACGGCTTCGACAACATCACCGTCGGCGATCTGCCGCCTGCTTTGCTCGACCGCTACCTCAGCGCGGCGCAAAAAATCGCCCGCATGGCCGTGGGCGCATCCACGCAGCCGGAGATCGCCGCCATCCGCGTGCGACCGGACATCACGCAGGAGTATCATGTGCCGGGACTGCCGCTCGGCACACGCGGCGGCGTGCTGGTGAAGCATGTGTTTGCTCAAGAAGGCGACTACGAGGTGCAGGTGCGCCTTCAACGCGACCGCAACGAACAAGTCGAAGGCATGAACGGCCCGCATCAGCTCCAAATCCTGCTCAATCGCGAGTTGAAGAGCGAGTTCACCGTCAAACCGGCCAAAGACAAAAACTACGAGCAGATCGACGCGCATCTCAAAACACGCTTCCACGTCGAAAGCGGCCAGCACGACCTCGGCGTGACCTTTCTACCCAATGGCTCGCCGGTGCTTGAGCGCATGCGCCAGCCCTACAAGGCCAGTTTCAATCTCCATCGCCATCCACGTCTGAGTCCCGCCGTCTATCAGGTCACCATCACCGGCCCGTTTCAGCCTCAAGGCGCAGGTGACACGCCCAGTCGTCGTTTGCTCTTCGCTCATGGCAAAATGGACGCAAAGGCCATTTTAATGCCGATCATGCACCGCGCATGGCGTCGCGACATCACCGATGTCGATTTGGAGCGAGTGCTTCCTTTTGTCCGCGAGGCCAAAACGCTCGAATACGGCATCGAATCGGCTCTGGCGGCCATTTTGGTCAGTCGCGAGTTTTTGTTCCGCGCCGAAGAAAAAGCCGATGACGACGCTTTGGCCTCCAAACTGGCTTTTTTCCTCTGGAGCAGCCTTCCCGATGACGAACTGCTCTCCCAGCGCCCTCTCCATCTCGAAGCCCAAGCCCGTCGCATGCTGCGTGATCCGCGAGCGATGGCCCTCGTGACCAACTTTGCCGATCAATGGCTCTACCTGCGCAATCTCGACGCCATCACGCCCGATGCACGTCTCTTCCCCGACTTCGATCACAACCTGCGCGAATCCTTGCGCACCGAGACCAGCCAGCTCTTCGCCGACATCATCCAAAACGACCGCAGCGTGCTCGACCTGCTCCGCACCGACCGCACCTGGCTCGATGAACGTCTCGCCGCGCACTACGGCATCCCGCACATCCACGGCAGCCGCTTTCGCGAGGTCAAACTCACGCCCGAGTGGCAACGCGGCGGCCTGTTGCGCCACGGCAGCATTCAAACCGTCACCAGCTATGCCACCCGCACCTCGCCGGTCATTCGCGGGCATTGGATCTTGAAGAACCTGCTCACCACGGAGCCACCGCCGCCTCCGCCGAACGTGCCCGCACTCGATGGTGTCATCTCCGAGAGCCTGCCGATCCGCGAACGCCTCGCCAAACACCGCGAGATGGCCGCCTGCGCCAGTTGCCACAACCTCATGGACCCCGTCGGCTTCGCCCTGGAAAACTACGACGCCATCGGCCGCTGGCGCACCGAGGCCGATGCACGCGGCGGTTTCGCCGACGGCAGCGAGTTCGAAGGTGTCGCCGGCCTCGAAGAAGTCCTCCTCAAACGCCCCGAACTCTTCGTCACCGCTTTGACCGAGAAGCTCATGGTCTATGCCCTCGGTCGCGGTCTTGACGCCAGCGATGCGCCTGCGGTGCGAAAGATCGTTCGCCGAGTCAAAGACAACGGCTGGAAGTTCAGCGAGATCATTGTCGGTATCGTCACCAGTCCAGTATTCGCCGGAGATGAAGGCAAAAGAATGGAGGCAAAAGAATGATCCAATCCAGATTCTTCTGCCCCCATTCTTCTGCCTACTCTGTCAGTTTCACGCCCCCCGCGCCGTTTCACCCCGCATGAGCACTTTCACCACCCGCAAAGCCCTCTCGCGCCGTCACTTGCTGCGGGGAGTCGGCGCGACGCTCTCGTTACCATTTCTCGATGCGATGGTGCCCGCCGCCACGGCAGCCAATCTCACGACGCATCCCGCGAAACGGCTCAGCTACATCTACATCCCGATGGGCACGGACCACTCGCGGTGGAATCTCGGGAAAACAGATACGCTCGATCAACTCTCGCCCATTTTGAAGTCCCTGGAGCCGGTGAGGCAACATTGCTCCGTCATTTCAAACCTCGAACTCGAACCCGCGTATCCCGGCACGCATGCCACGTCGAATGCGAGCTTCCTCAGCGCCGCACGCGTGAAGCACACGGAGAGCAGCGACTACTACAACGGCACCACCGCTGACCAGATCGCCGCGAAGGCCATCGGGCAGCAGACGCAATTGCCATCGCTCGAGCTGGCGATGGATTTGATGCAGGTCGTCGGCCAGTGCGACAACGGTTACGCCTGCGTGTATCAAAACAACCTCTCCTGGTCGTCGCCCACCACGCCGCTGCCCGCCGAAGCGCACCCTCGACTCGTGTTTGAGCAGCTCTTTGGCGATGGCGGCAGCAAGGCTGAGCGACAG
>JAGKWZ010000402.1 GCA_021151605.1 Verrucomicrobiaceae bacterium | reverse complement strand
CTGATGTTCCCCGTGTGGCACAGCGCGCTGGAGAGATGGCCCTCCAAAATGTCCGCATGAAGATCATCCACCCGGCGGCTGCGGCAGGCATTGATGAAGTTCTTGAAGTGATCTTCCGAGCCTTCGAACTTCTTCATCTCCTTGCCATCCTTGTCATAGACGATCGCGCTGGAATAGTTCGGCACCACCACGTAACCGCCTTCGCACTCCACCACCACGCCGACACCAGCGCCTTTGAATTTGTCCATGTTCTTGCTGTCCTTGTTCTCGGGCAGACCGCGCACTTCGAAGATCATCGGGGCCTTCTCATAGCCGTGGTAAATGAGCTGCGTGTTCGCCGTCTCGCCGTCGTCTTCATAACCGAGGCGACCGCCCACGCTCCACACACTGGGGGAGATCTCCATCTCGCCGAGGAACCAGCGCGCGATGTCCATCTGATGAATCCCTTGGTTGCCCAGATCCCCGTTCCCGTAGGCCCAGGTCCAGTGCCAGTCATACTTCAGTTGCTTGCGCATCAGCGGGCCTTTCGGACCCGGGCCGCACCACAGATCATACTCCACCGTTTCCGGGATCTTCTGCACACCTTCCGTCTTACCGATGCTACCGCGGCGTTTGTAGCAGAGACCGCGTGACAGCAGGATCTTCCCCAGATTCCCTTCCTGCACATATTTCACCGCCGCGCCGATGCCTTTCCGGCTCGACCGGCTCTGCGTTCCTGTTTGGACGATCTTCCCATACTTCCGCGCCGCGTGGACCATCTGCCGGCCTTCCCACACGCAGTGGCTCACCGGTTTTTCCACATACACATCTTTCCCCGCCTGCATCGCCCAGATGGACGCCAGCGCATGCCAGTGGTTCGGCGTCGCGATGCTCACCGCGTCGATGTCCTTGTTTTCAAAAAGCCGACGCATGTCTGAGTAGGCCAGCACCTTGTGGCCCTCCTTGTCAAAGGCCTGCATATGTTTCCCCAGTATACCGCTGTCCACATCACACAGCGCCGCCACCTTCACGCCCTCCTTGCCCAGCCCTTTTAAGCTGCTGATGTGGCCCGCCCCACGTCCGCCAAAGCCGATCACGGCCGTGTTGATCGTGTCCCCCGGACTCTTCTGAGCCCAGGAAGTCTTGGCGATGTAAAACACGCCGGTGGAAGCGGCGACGGACTTGGTGAGGAAGCTACGGCGGTTGGTCATGGCAGAGCAAAGAACGCAGCTCAACTGACGGGACATGCATTTACTGATGACATCTCACTGCTTCACCTCCATCTGACGCGTCCTATTCATGTCCACGACTCCTGATCCCAACCTCCGCCCCTGGCTGGTGCGCATTCCTGAAATCTTTGAGGGGATCGCCGAGGACATTCTCAAGCGCTTCGGAGCTACTTCCATCACGCGCCTCGGGCTGGACTTTTACTCCATCAAGACAGCGACGCCGAAGCTGATCCACACTTCCGAGGCGGCGAAGTTTGCCCGCTGGAATCTGCCTCTCGATCACTCCTGGCCCTGCAATGCGCAGAAGATGGATGGCTTCATCGAAAAGGCTGCACAGACGCTGCTAAAGAAGTTTGGCGAGCGCTCCCCACAGGCGATCTACATCGGGCTCCTGAATCCGACTTCGCCGGACAAATACTACCGCAGCCTCGCCTCGAACCTGCGAGGACGTGTGATCACTCTTTTCCCAAAGAGCGCCATCGCCACGGTGGAAGATCAGGACCCGACGAAGGCCACGCTGTTTTGCCTCGTCGGCAAAGAAGGCCTCTTCTGTGGGATGCAGAGCCCACGTCTCTCCAACGGCCTCTACCCGGGCGGCAGCAAGTACATCGACCAGGACTCACCGGACATCATCAGCCGCGCCGGGGCAAAGATTGCCGAAGCACTGCACTACTTGCTCATGCATCATCCAGCGATGCCTGCGGGCAGTCACTGGCTGGAACTGGGTGCCTGTCCTGGTGGCATGACCTCTGAACTGCTCGCCCGCAGTCAGCGCGTCACCGCCATTGATAAGGCCCCGCTGGATAAGCGCCTGAATGGCAAGCCCGGCCTGAAGTTCGTCCATGCCGATGTCGCCACCTTCGAGCCAGCGCCAGTCACGAGTTACGATGCCCTGCTTTCTGACCTCAACGGGCCGCCCGAGGAGTCCATCGACCATGTGCTGCGTCTCTCCAAATGGCTGCGCAAGCGCGGGCTCGTGGTCTTTACCCTGAAAGTGCCGCGCGTGGACACGGTGGATGAGCCCTGCGGCTTCTTCCGCCGCATCGTCGAGACGGCCACGGAAGGAGGGCTGCGTCTCTTTGCGCAGACGCACCTCACCTACAACCGCCACGAGTTCACGCTCTTCTTCTCAAAGGCGTGAACCCGCCACGGCGGAAAGTCAGGCTGACTTCATGAGGAAGTGCTCCAGGCTATCCACGAGAGCCTGCCAGCTCGCGTCGATGACGTTCGTGGAGACGCCGACGGTTCCCCAGGTGCGGTTGCCATCACTGCTGACGACGAGGACGCGCGTCTTTGCCGCCGTTCCGGTGCCGCTGTCGATGATGCGCACCTTGTAGTCCTCCAGGCGCACGCGGGCGATCTGGGGGAAGTGGGGGAGCAGCGCTTTGCGCAAAGCTTTGTCGAGCGCGTTCACGGGGCCGTCTCCTTCATCCACGGTGTATTCGGCATTGCCTTTGACGTGAATTTTCACCGTGGCCTCAGTGGTTTCGGCGCTGCTGCCGGGGTTGTGGCGGTGCATGGTGTGATACTCGATGAGATCGAAGTTCTTCAGCTCCTGTCCGAGTTGGCGGCGGATCAGCAGCTCGAAGCTCGCCTCGGCGGCTTCAAACTCAAAGCCCTCGCTTTCCAGGCGCTTCACCTCTGCGAGCACCTTGTTCACTTCGGCGGAACCCTTTGCCAGAGGGATGCCCATGCCTTCGGCTTTCACGAGCACATTGGACTGGCCGCTCATGTCGGAGATGCTGATGATGCGCTCATTGCCAACCAAAGCGGGATCGATGTGCTCATAGGTGCGTGCCAGCTTCTGCACGGCATGGACATGGAGGCCGCCTTTATGCGTGAAGGCCGCCAGGCCAACATACGGCGCGCGGATGTCATGCGGCACATTGGCGAGTTCATCGACAAAGAAGGACAGCTCGCGCAGTCGGGTGAGATCGAGACCGAGGTCGATGCCCATCTTGAGCTGGAGCGTCGGCATGATGGTGATGAGGTTGCAGTTCCCCACACGCTCACCGTAGCCATTGATCGTGCCCTGAACTTGGTTGGCGCCAGCGCGCACGGCGGCCAGGGCATTTGCCACGCCGACTCCGCCATCGTTGTGGGTGTGGATGCCCACGGGTTTGCCGAGATGGGCGATGACCTTCCGCGTGACCTCTTCCACGAACTCAGGAAGCGCGCCGCCGTTTGTTTCACACAGCACCACGAGGTCTGCGCCAGCATCGGAGGCGGCTTTTACGGTCTTCAGCGAGTATTCGGGGTCTTCTTTGAAGCTGTCGAAGAAATGCTCCGCATCATAGAGTACCTCGCGGCCATGCTTTTTCAGGTAGGCGACGGTGTCGGAGATCATGGCCAGATTTTCCTCCAGAGAGACCTGGAAAACCTCTGTCACATGCAGCGGCCAGGTCTTGCCCACGATGGTGACGGCGGGTGTTTGCGCGTCGAGCAGCATCTGCACCTGAGGATCATCCTCCACCTTCAGCTTGCCGCGCCGGGTCATGCCAAAGGCGGTGATCTTCGCGTTTTTCCATGAGAGCTTGGCGGCTTCCTGGAAAAAGGCGGCGTCTTTGGGGTTCGAGCCGGGCCAGCCGCCCTCGATGTAGTGTACGCCGAAGTCATCGAGCCGCTGGGCCACGCGGATTTTATCCAGAGTGCTGAAGGAGATGCCGGTGCCCTGGGTGCCGTCGCGCAGGGTGGTGTCGTAGATGGTAACTGGAACTGACATGGTAGATAAAGAGGTCAAAAGGGGGTCAAGGATTCGTCAAAGGGTCAAGAGGTCACGGGAGGGACAGACAGGTCCATCTCGATAAACGCGGTGGTTTGTTGCCAGATGAGTCACCCTGAGGTGCCAGGACAATGCCACGATCACGGACTCCAACGGCTGCGTTACGCGCAGAGGAGCCCGGAGCTAATTCGAATGGCGATGTTGGTGGTTGGCTTAACCATGAGCGCGCCGATTCTAGGGCGGACAGCTATTCTGGCAACTTGTCTTTTGCCGAGGAAAGGCACTGAACTTATCGAGCGGTCGGCTCTGGCTGCTTTTTCCCAAAGAGCCGTTTGAAGAAGCTGACCTTGGGTTCCGGCACTGGTTCGGCTGCTTGGACGGCCCTTTTGGCTTTGGCGACGACGACAGGCCGCGGCACTGGAGGCGGGCCTTCGATGATGACGGTCATCCCCTGGGTGATCATTTTCACCAGGCGCACCACATCCCAGTTCGCCGTCCTCATGCAGCCATGGCTGGCGCTGCGGCCGATGCTCTGCGGCAGGTTCGTGCCATGGATGCCGATCCCTGGCTTGTTCAGTCCGATCCACATCACGCCGACTGGATTGTTCGGGCCAAGCGGGAGCGTGTAG
>JAGKWZ010000070.1 GCA_021151605.1 Verrucomicrobiaceae bacterium | reverse complement strand
CGATAAACTTGCCTCCCACTACCTCGCTCTCATTCAATTTGCGTCCGTCATCGATTGGCTTCGCTATGGCTGTTGAGGGTTTTCAAACACGACCTAGGCAATCCTGTTGTCGTTACACCAACCATGATTGGTTAAAGCCTCTTAATGAATCTGTTCTGATGCACCACTAGCAACAGAATCGTTGAACTCGAATGCTCGAATTTCCGCTCGGATTCTTGCAGATCATGAGGACTCGCCTCTTCATGGAATCACTTTTTTTTCCTCCCGAATCTCAAGCCCAGGTTTTGTTGCCGTCGCCTTTCTCCATACGCGCAGCCAGACGTCTGGAGAATGTCCTCCGGCTCCCATCCACGACTCTGAGTGCCTGGTGGGCAGATGGACTGATGATCCTACAACGAGCATGGGCATTGCTGGCGCGACGCCGTCTGCTTGTCTCATTCGCTTTCGTTCTTGCCGTGCTGGTGGTCGTGGTCCTGATGCCGAATGATTTGCTCATTCTAGACTGGATGCGACGGAAGGAGGCTGGATGCGGCTTGTCGATGCTCAATCAAGCGGCGCGAGAGCTGAGTTACTGGGGTGATTTCATGGGATTTAACATGCTGGTGTTTGCCGGACTGGGACTGACGGCGCGGTTGAGGAGGTCGCTGTTTTTCAGGAGGCTGGTGATTGCGGCGGTGATCGGAACCGTGGCCTGTGGCACGTTGGCAAATGTGAGCCGTGCGCTGACAGGGAGGGCTCGTCCAAGTTACAAAGGTGAGCCTGGATTTTATGGGCCAACTTTGAGTGCAAGCCGCCAGTCATTTCCTAGCGCACATACCGCGACCGCCTTTGGTGCGAGCGTGCCGGTGGCTGTGGCTCTTCCTCCTGTGGGTGTACCGATGATGATCGTTTCGGCCGGTGTTTCATGGTCGCGAATGCACAACAACCGCCATCATCCAAGCGATGTGCTGACATCCATCCTGCTCTCCCTTTTCATCGGAGTGCCGCTAGGGATGGTGGTGAGGCGGATGCGCCGGTGTGAGCTTCAGCGTCGTCGGCAGAGGACGACGACCTCGGTCCAGCTAGATCTGGCTCCGTTGAAGCCTGTGATCACATGAGTTTCTGTGTCGGGATAGTCTGCGAGTAGTGCATCTACCTCCTTGCTGCGGTCCTTTGCGGGTGTATCACGCGGTTTTTGGCCCATCCACGCTTTGATTTCATGTTCAAGCGTCCACTCCCGTCGGAGCAGAACTGCGGCGCACGGGCCGTCGGCCTCCAGATACTGGCGAATGGCGGGAATCTTGGCCCCCATTTCCCAGCGTTTTTGGGTATAAAAAACGAGGCTGGGCTCATCATAGCCGCTGCCGAAAAATGGTGTTTCGGCAGGCATTGTCTCCAGTGCACGAGAGATTTGAATCGTGACGGATGTCTGCCGCAGGCTTTGGCTGAAGGGCAGGAGACAAGTTGCCGAGCCTATCACGGCGAAAATCGGCATGATCCAGCGCCAGGGACCGCGTGCCCGCCAGGCGCAGAGTGCTCCGATTCCGCCAAAAACGAACATCCCCAGGAGCAAAGCGGAGGTACTACGGACGAACATTTGCAGATCTGGAATGTCGATTGGCACGATCCACGACGTGACAAAGGTCAGAGCGATGAGTCCGCCCACAACGGATGCTCCCCACTTTGCCAAAGATGGAGTCACCCCTTCATCGTGCGGCCCCCGTCCGCACCAAGCCACCGCGAGCAGCGCGATGAAGGCCGGATAACCCGGCATGACGTAGTGGGGCAACTGGGTCGCGTAGAAGGAAAAGAGGATCTGCGGCAGCACAAACCAGGCTGCAAGAAAGGTCAGCTCTGCCGTCCATCGCGCACGCAGCGTCCGCCACACGGGCATGATAAAGAACAGCCAGGGGAAGAGGCTGAGCCATGTCGTCAGTAGGTAGTAGCCAGGGATGAATTTGCGCCCGTTCAGGACCTCGACACCACGTTTCACCACATGTCGGCCCATGCCGATTTCCCAGAAGAGGCCGTTTGTCTCGATCAATGCCGGGATGCCCCATGCTGCCACGGGGAGGATCATGACCGCCAGCCCAGGTAGGACGCGGAGATTTCGCCAGTCCACGGGCTTGCGCCACAAAGCAAAGCGCCAGAGGAGCAGTGTGAGTCCAGGCACGAGCCAGGCGATGGGTCCCTTTGCCAGAAAGCCGAAGCCTAAAGACAGCCAAAGAACCCACCACCAGAGGATACGTGGCTTCCCATCGCCTAGCACGATCAGCTCAAGGAGGGCCCGACAGGCCAGAGTCACGAACAGGATCATGGGCATGTCTGCCACGCAGAGTCTCCCGTGGATGAGCGTCTGAACAGTCGTGAGCCACATCATTCCGGCGATGAGGCCAGCTCGTGAGGCACCCGTTACTCTGCGGACCAGACCACCGATCACTAGCGCCGTCAGGTAGGCGGCCACCACACTGTGGAGGCGGGCACCCAGTTCTCCTTTGCCAGCCAACCAGTAGTGCAGGCGCATCCACCAGTAAGTCAGCGGTGGTTTATCAAAGCGGTACTCGCCATTGAAGTAGGGCACCGTCCAGGTTCCGCGCTCCATCATCTCTATCGTCGCATTGGCGAAGCGCGGCTCATCACGGTCCATCAGAGGCATCGTTCCCGTGCCCGGCAGATAAAGCAGAGCGGTAAGCAGGAGCAGGAGCCACCATCCATGACGGCGGCAGCGCTCTTCGGAGAGGAGAATGGAACCTTGTGACACTTTTGACCTCTGCTGTTTCATCGGCCACATTTCAGATGAAAGCGGATGACATTCTCGTCACGAAGGCTTGGCGGAGGAGGGTTTGCCTCCTTTGCCCTCATTCCCACAGGCTAAACCGGACCTTGGGTTTACAACGAAATCACCGCCTTTACGACCCCGGCTTGCGGCTTGATCCACTCGGGCATTCTGACTGGTAGCTCATCCATGGTGCAGCGGTGGGTGATCCATGGGCGTGTGTCTATCTGACCGCTGGCGATCAGGCTGAGGATGCGAGTGAAGTCGGAGGCAACGGCGTTTCGGCTCGAGAGGAGGGTGAGTTCGCGACGGTGAAAAAGCGGGTCATCAAGAAGCACGGGCTCCTTGGTGATTCCCACGTAGATGATCCGACCCGTAAATCGCGCGAGCCTGAATGCTCGGGCCATCGAGCCTGGATGACCTGTGGCGTCAAAGATTACCTGAGCGCATGGCTCGTCTGGCAGGCTTTCGACGACAGAAACATCAGGGTAGTTCTGCTGCACAAAGGCGAGGCGATTTTCATTAAGCTCCAAAATGGTGATGGAGGCTCCCGCGAGGCGGGCAAACTCGAGGACGGTGAGGCCGATGGGGCCTGCGCCGATGATTAGTACATCGTCTCCTGAGCCGAGGCTGGCTCGGTTCACGGCATGGCAGCCAATGGCCAGCGTTTCCACGAGTGCGAGCTGCTCGAAGCTGAGTTCGTTGGCTGGATGGAGTTTGTGTGCGGGCAGGATCATGCGTTCGCGCATGGCCCCGTCTACATGCACGCCGAGCACTTGGAGATACTCGCAGCAGTTTGTTTTGCCCTGCTGGCAGGCATGGCAGGAGCCGCAGTTTAGATAAGGCTCGACCGAGCAGCGGTCGCCCGGTTTCAAATGTGTGACACCTTCCCCGACCGCGAGGACCTCGACACCCAGTTCATGCCCGAGAATACGGGGGCATTCGATAAAGGGCATTTTCCCCAAATAGCCGCCGATGTCAGTGCCGCAGATGCCGATGGCGCGGATGGCGACCAAGGCCTCACGAGCAGCAGGCGCGGTGGTCTCAGGCAGTTCGATGAACTCGAACAGCTCAGGCTTCGTGAGGCAGAGTGCTTTCATGGCAGGATCAGAAATCACACCGCCCCGAAGCGCCGATGCCTTTTCGCATAAGAGGCGATTGCCTTGACGAGATCGGCTTTGCCGAAATCGGGCCAGAGCGTCTCAGTAATGTAAAATTCCGTGTAGCTGAGCTGCCAGAGGAGGAAATTTGACAGACGCATCTCCCCGCTGGTGCGGATGAGGAGATCTGGGTCCGGGTAGTAGCGGGTGTAGAGATGCTTTGAGAAGACTTCGGTATCGATCATCCCCTTGTCGAGATGGCCACGCTCGATGCTTTCGAGGAGGCTTTTCACGCCATCGACGATCTCTTCCCTCCCGCCATAGCTGAGGGCGAGGATCAGGGTGAGTCCGGTGTTTTGGGATGTCTGCTCGATACTGCGGTGAAGCTGCTGCTGGCAGGACTGCGGCAGATCATGTAGGCGGCCGATGGCTTGGAGGCGGACGTTTTGCTCGATTAATTCGGGCGTTTTTGATCTCAGAAACACTTCCAACAGCTTCATCAGGGCTTCGACTTCGCGTTTGGGGCGCTTCCAGTTTTCCGAGGAAAAGGCATAAAGGGTGAGGAACTCGATGCCGAGTTCTCCGCAGGCTTCCGTCACTCGCCTTACAGTATCCGCGCCATTTCGGTGTCCTTCCGTTCTTGGCAGGCCGCGTTCTTTCGCCCAGCGGCCATTGCCATCCATGATGATGGCGATGTGTCGGGGGATGTTCTTTAAGTCGTCGTTCGCTGCGGGTGGCATGTGGATGGCGAGACTAGCGTCTCAGCGTTCTCAGGCAAGGCAGGACATTCCGTCTTTCCCAGACTGAAGCTTCGGTAACGGTCGGCTTACTGGGACTTGGCATCCTCTCATCTCGAAGCTGAGACAGGCCCATATCAATCGGAGGGTTTTCAATAAATTCTGCCATCTCTGGATTTATAGACTGCTGTCGCGAAAGTTGGAATGGCAGGTTCCGCCAGTGAGTATGGGGCTCAAAAAGTGGGTGATTGGATTGCAATTTTGAGAATGAGAAGGCCGCGCCGAAGCAATTCTCATAAAAATGTAAGCTATAAAAATGATAAAATGGGCGCGGAAAGGGAGGTTGTAAAACGTTGAAAAACAACGAATAAAGGCATTCAATGCTGATAAATGTATTGTGTATACTGGGTTAAGATTTTCCTCATTGATTCTCAATTTACAGAAATTATACAAAATGATGATTTGGAAATTGCGGTGAGTCTAGATTTTGCTATAAATACCATAGCAAACGAAACCACTGACATGAAAAACATCGCCACCGCCCTCCGCTTCACGATCATCACCGCTTTCCTGATCGTTGTTTCCACAGCTAGCGCCCAGACCGCACAACAGGTCGCCGCGATGCGCCAGCAGCAGTGGGCCGCCTACCAGCAGCAGGTCGCCGTTTATCAGCAGCAGATGGCCGTTTATCAGCAGCAGCTGGCAGCCTACAAGGCTCAGCAGGTCGCTGTGGCTCGCCCAGTGGCTCCAGCAGCCGCTCCTCGCGCTGCCGCTGGAAACAATCTGATCCGCTTCGATGGCAATCAGGCCTCCTGCTCCGCCAGTCTTCCAGTCCAGGTCCAATACCTTATCAATGCTGCGAACCTTCTCCAGAACAGCCCATATGTCCGCGGTGCTGGCCATGGCCGCATCGAAGATCGTGCCTATGACTGCTCTAGCTCGACTTCCTACACCCTGATCAAGGCTGGCCTTCTCAAGTCCCCACTGACCTCGATCGGTTTTGCGAGCTACGGCCAGGCTGGTGAAGGTCGCTTCATCACCATCTGGGTGAAGCCTGGTGAGCATGTTTTCATGACCATCTGCGGTCTTCGCTTGGACACCTCCGGTGGCAAGGTGGGCGAAGGCCCACGCTGGCGCACCAAGGGCCGCAGCTACGCTGGTTTCAGCCCACGTCATCCTTTTGGCATGTAATTCGCAAAAATGCGACTCACGGCAAGTTTTTACCGCACCTTTGATAGCCAAAGTAAAGAATCAAACCTCTAGAAACTGATAGCATCGCAAATCCGCAACTCTCCACTTCTCAAAAATATGAAACTCGAAACAACCTCCCCAGCCATCCGCACCGCTACTTTCACTGCTGATACCGCTTCGCATCCCGATCAGACAATGGGCTGGTCTTCGATGCCTCACTTTGGAGGCGTATTTGCCGAGTCCAATTCGAGCCTCGGTTGGGATGCGATGCCTGGCTTTGGCGAAACACCCAAAGCATCAGGAGATGCCGAGCTGGTGGCAAATTTCGTGAGGACCACTCGCCTGACGGAAACCACACCAAGCATGCTGGCTAGCTTTTGGACCGAGATGAGCCTGCTTTGCGCGAAGGCTTGAGTGATCAAAGTGAAGACAACCCTGGATGGGTGAAGTCTTCACTCTTTCGCAGTCATGCGCCGAAGATTCATATAGTGGCGTCGGTCTGGCTGCGGGAGCTTTTCCAGCGCATAACGCAGCATGGTCCTGGGCATTGCCACCGCGTAGCGATCTAAAAAGAAACTAAGTTTTATCTCATCTCGCCTACCTATCTCGCGGAGCATCCAGCCACAGGCTTTGTGTATCAAATGATGAGGGTGACTGATCAGGCCTGCGCACAGACGCAGAGTGTCATCAAACTCCTGGTTCCGAATCAATGTCAGTGTGGCGACGATGGCGGCCCGCTGCTCCCAGAGGCAAGAGGAGGCTGCGAGCTCGTCCAAAATGGAGCGGTCATGGGTCAAAAGCCAAGTCCCAAGAACATGCGGAGCGCTGCTGTCCACTAGGTCCCAGTTATTGACCCAAGGTAGGTTTTCGAGATAGAGTTTCACGATCTCTTCCCTGGTAGGGACGTCATTTCGAGCCTTTTCAAACCTCCTGACAATGATGAGAAGTGCCAGAAGCCGCTCTTCATGCCATACGGAGTGGAGTAGCACGAGCACCTCCTCTAAACATAGAGCATCTGTTTCAGGGAGCAGGGCTCGGATCTGAGGCACCGTGAGGCCGAGAAATTGATTTCCATCGCCATAATCACCTGGATTTGTTTTGAAGAAGCTTCGGCTGAGGGCTGCCCGTGTAGGGGATGCTTGCTCGAGCAAATGCTGGTGAATGTAGTCAGTGGCGGACATTTATGGGAGGAAACTGAAGTTGCATAAAGCTCCGGTCTTTGTCATTTCACCTGCATGCCTATTTACGAGTTTTACTGTCCGCAAAATAACAAGCTGTATCAGTTCCTTGCTCGCAGCCTTTCTTATCGGGATGCAGTCCCACTTTGCCCAGACAATCCTGATTTTGTCCTTGAAAAGAGGGTTTCGCAGGAAGCTGGGGAAGACCCGGAAAAACTAGAAAACCACTTTGGTGATAGCGATGAATTCCACCCTGACGCCGATCCTTTCTTCGCTCGGGTAAAAAAAATCATCCGCGGCGCCCGCCAGCCCATCCGTGACCCGAAGCTTTATGAGCTGAGCGAATGGTTGCGCCAGTGAAATGAAATCCTGTGTGGCCTAATGAGCGCATCTCTGGCATAAAGCTTCATGCCACCCGAACGCCCACGTAAACCAACTGGCTCCCGCACGCCCAATCGCTTCACACCAAGGAGTGATGTGCCTCGCCGCAGTGAAGGACCACCGCACCGTGAGGGCGCGCGGGGCAGGGACCGCAGTGCTGGTGGCACCTCATGGGAGAAATCTGCAGATTGGTATGACCGCATCATTGGTGAGCGCGGCTCCGAGCTTTATCGTGAAGTCGTCATCCCGCGCGCGTTAGACCTATTGCAGCCTGAGCGTGGAGAGCGTGTGCTCGATATCGGATGCGGGCAGGGAGTCTTTTCCCGGGCCATCTGTGACTGTGGAGCGCTCGTCACGGGCGTCGATGCCTCACGAACGTTGATTCAAAAAGCACGCACTTACCCCAGTCGTACACCCATCCGCTATTTCGATCGTGATGCCGCAGAGCTGAGCGGTCTGGGTGAGTTTGATGCCGCATCGGCCATCCTTTGCCTGCAAAACCTGGAGCACCTCGACAAGGTTTGCTTGTCCGCAGCTTCCGTGCTCAAGCCCGGCGGACGCATGCTCTGGGTTCTCAATCATCCAGCTTTTCGTATCCCGCGCCAGTCAAGCTGGGGCTTTGAAGACGAACGAAAATTACAGTATCGTCGGATTGATGCTTACAGCAGCACGCTCAGTGTTCCCATCGTCATGCACCCTGGTAAGGCTGACAGCGAAAGCACAGTCAGCATTCACCGCAGTCTGGAGTCGCTCATGGCACCCGCCTTTGCCGCTGGATTGACGTTGGCTGGGTTCCAGGAATGGCATTCCCATAAGGAGAGCCAGCCAGGCCCCAGAGCGCGGGCTGAAAATCGTGCCCGAAAAGAATTTCCTCTCTTCCTTGGGCTGTTGTGGCGGAAGAGTTAAAAATACGGCTAGGCTAAGTGAATGCGAGCTTCCAGCCACTTTGCATAAGCGGAATTGAGAGGTGTTGAACGACGCATGTGTCAAGTCCGCCAGAAACTTGGCACGGGGGGTGCTTAGACTCTATTTCGGAGACAATCCACCCTCGACACACCTATGTTGAAACACAACCCAACCCGAATCTGGCGCAGCCTCCTTTCCGCTGCGGTTCTCGCTACCACGGCCATCGCATTTTCACCTGGTTCATCCTGGGCGCAAGATGCGGCGGCACCTGCCCCCGCTGCCGCCCCGGCTCCTGCCGCTGCGCCAGCACCTGCTGAAGCTGCTCCTGCCGCCCCCACGACGGCGGACCTCGAAAAGCGAATCGCAGATGTGGAGCAGTATTTCAATAACATGGCACCTGCTGCCGACGGTAAACTCGCTAACCTCTCGGGTCCCGGCCACAATGGTTTCTTGATGATTTGCGCCGCTCTGGTGCTCTTCATGACGCTGCCAGGCTTGGCCCTTTTCTACGGCGGTCTCGTCCGCTCGAAGAACGTGCTTAGCGTGCTCGCTCAGTGTCTCGGTATTGCGGGATTGGTTACGATCCTTTGGTATTTCGTAGGTTATTCATTCGTGTTCGGTGAGCATCCAGCAGAAGGAGCTCCTTCCTGGGCGCCTTACCTCGGTAGTTTCAAATACTTCTTCTTGGAGGGTGTAGGCTCCGCGCCAAACACCAACTATGCAGGCTGGCCAAGTCAGTCCGTATTCTCCATGTATCAGCTGATGTTCGCCATCATCACCCCAGCTTTGATCGTGGGTGCCATTGCTGAACGTATGAAATTCTCCGCCATCATGCTCTTCGTGGCACTCTGGATGTTCATCGTTTACTTCCCTCTGGCTCACATGGTTTGGGGCTTCGACGGTCTCATGAATGGTGTTTGGAACAGCGCCTCCGGCCTTCCTGCCATCGACTTCGCTGGCGGCACCGTGGTTCACATGTCTTCCGGCTGGTCCGCTTTGGTTCTCTGCCTCCTTCTTGGCAAACGCCAGGGCTTCGGCAAAGAGAAAATGGCTCCCCACAGCATGGTCCTCGTCATGGTCGGCACCGGAATGCTCTGGGTAGGCTGGTACGGTTTCAACGCAGGTTCTGCCCTCGCAGCTGACGGCCTTGCCGCCAATGCCTTCATGACTACTACGCTTGCTGCCGCTACTGCCTGCTTCGTCTGGGGTCTGATCGAGAAACTTCACAAAGGCAAGCCTTCGATCCTTGGATTCTGCTCTGGCGCTGTTGCTGGTTTGGTTGTCATCACTCCAGCTGCTGGATTTGTCGATGCCAAGGCAGCCATGATCATCGGCGTCCTCGCTGCTGTGGTTCCATACTTCGCAGTCGTCTTCCTAAAAGGTAAGCTCGGCTACGATGACGCTCTCGACACCTTCGGTATCCACGGCATCGGCGGCACCATGGGTGCTCTCGTGACTGGCATCTTCGCTAACAACAGCATCAATGCCAACCTGACCACAGTGAACGCCTACGTGAATAAAGACATGGCCAAGCTGATCGTCGATGCAGGCGGTCAGGGTGGTATCTTGATGAATCAACTCAAAGCTTGCGTGCTCACCATCGTGTTGAGCGTCGTGGCCACAGTCGTCATCACTATCATCGTGAAGCTCATCGTTGGCCTCCGTCCAACTCCTGAAGAAGAGTCCATCGGCCTTGACCTCTCCGATCACGGTGAGGCTGGTTACGAGCACTAATCCCCTCAGGTAAGTCCTATATAAATCCTGGCCGGAGCGCGAAAGCGCTCCGGCCTTTTTATGCTCGGATGAAAAGCCACATCACCGGCAGTGCCACTGCCACATCGGCTAACACACGGTAAAGCTCAGCCGAAAAGTGCCTGCGCAGAAGTTTCAGTGATGAGAGAAGCGCAAATCCCAGGCCGCAAGCAGTTGCCAAAGCACTCATGGATTCCGCAACATCACCACGCCAGACCAACGCCAGAGAACCAACGACCGCGCCAAATCCAGCCGCCAGCCAGCGCGTCTGCCCGGACACTGCTGAGATCCCGGTCAGATTCGAAATGAACAAGCAGCTCAGAAGCACAAATTCCAGGAACCCACCTACCACATCCGAGCCGTCCCGGATAAAGCGGCTCCAGGCCGTGCAACCCAGTGCAAAAAGCATCCCGCCTACCACATCTTTGTTCATCGCCGATCTCAACCTCTCCTGGTTTCTCTTTATAGACAGCATCAGTAATCCCGATGTTACCAATACTGCGAGAGACAGTTTGAATCCCGTTTTCAACGGTGCTGAAGCGATAAGGCTGACGGTCGCCACTCCGCACAGCGGCAGAAGCCAGCGAAAGGAGATCGCACTCCCTTCTACTGTATAGATCGCGAGATAAACCAGCATCGGTACTGCCAGCATGACGCAGTGCCACATAAGGTCTGCCGGCACCACCCACAGCGCCAGCCAGGTGGTGATCGCAGCTGCTCCTGCCACTCCAATCATGAAAAGCCTTTGATGGCGACGGTGAAAAAGGTGCCGCGCATCCAGGTCTGCATCCCGTTTTCCTACCGTGTCCAGCAGGCGGTCAAGCACATAGATCATCCAGACCGAAAGCCCCAGCCCCCAGAGCACGCCCGGCATCAGCGGCACACGGATGACTTTTGCCAGTCCCGCTGCCCAGAGCACCGAAACTAGCGGGGCCTCCAGACTCACGAGATGAAGCCAAAGCCAGAACGGCGGGCGTGAAGGAATAGATGGAGAGGAGGCTTGCATGGAAAGGGCCGGAGGAGAGAGCTAAAGCCTCGGCTTTGCAAGCCTGCCCGCCATCACACGAATATCGCATCCCATCACCACACCCCGATGGATTCCCGCTGACCTCTCGTAATCTATCCCACCATGCGCCGCGCACTTTCCGTCCTTTTTGCCCTCTCCACTCTTCCAGCCTCTGCTCAAACCGATGTCGCAGGCAATGAAGCCGTGCGCAAAATCATCGAGACACGCCCCGGTCGAGGCGTCATGCGTGACGACACGCCGCCCACGCCTGCGGCGGAGGCCGTGAAGAAATTCAAACTGCGCAGCGATGTCGCCATCGACCTCATGGCGTCCGAGCCGGTCGTCGAGCAGCCGCTTTATGCGAGCTGGGATAGCAAAGGCCGCATGTGGGTCACCATGTATCGCCAATACCAGTTTCCCGCCGGTTTGAAGATCGTCAGCTACGACCAGCATCTCCGGGCGAAGTTCGACAAAGTGCCGCTCCCACCGCCGCGTGGCGAAAAAGGCGCGGACAAGATCACCGTCTTCGAAGACACCGATGGCGACGGCTTTTTCGACAAGCACGAAGACGTCATCACCGGCCTGAACATCGCCAGCGCCGCGCTGCACGGCATGGGCCGCATCTGGGTGCTGAATCCGCCTTATCTGCTGAGCTACGCCGATGCCGACTTCGATGCCAAACCGGACGGCGATCCCGAGGTTGAGCTCAGCGGCTTCGGCCTCGAAGACACCCACAGCGTCGCCACCAGCCTGCAATGGGGCATGGACGGTTGGCTTTACGGAGCCAACGGCAGCACCACTACCGGCAACGTCAGCAGCGCCAACACCAAGAACGTGAAATGGGAAGGCCAGTGCATCTGGCGCTACCATCCGAAGAAGAAGACCTTCGAAATTTACGCCGAAGGCGGCGGCAACACCTTCAGCCTCGACTTCGACAGCAAAGGCCGCCTCTTCTCCGGCACGAACGGTGCCACTCGCGGCATGCATTACGAGCAGGGCAGTTACGGCATCAAAGGCTGGGGCAAACACGGCCCGCTCACCAATCCGTATGCTTTTGGCTGGTTCGAGCACATGCGACATGAGGGCGACAACAAACGCTTCCCACAGGCCTTCACCATTTATGAAGGCGGCCTGCTCGGCAGCGCCTACGAAGGCAAAATCATCGCCCCGAATGCCCTGCACAACCTCGTCTATGTCAGCCAGCGCCTCCCCGATGGTTCCACCTTCCGCACCAAGGATGAAGAGCAGCTCATCACCACCCCCGACCGCTGGTTCCGCCCCGTGTGGGCCGGCGTCGGCCCCGATGGTGGCTTCTACATGGCCGACTGGTATGACACCCGCCTCAGCCACGTCAGCCCCGTCGATGACTGGCACAAAACGAGCGGCCGCATCTACCGCGTGAGGCCTGCTAGCGGTGCGCCGAAGCTGAAGCCGTTTGATTTGAGCAAGGCGAGCGGTGAGGAGCTGCTCAATATTCTCAGGCTGATGGACAATGAATGGTTCCGCAAACAGGCGGTGCTGGAGATCGGATGGCGGGGAATGAAGGAACTGGAACCGAGATTGACCGAAATGGTGCTTCACAAACTGAACCCAAAGTTAGACATAAGTTCCGCAGTGCCGCCTGCCTTGGAAGCTCTATGGGCGCTCGATAACCTAGGAGGCGTCAGCCATACCATCTTCCCTTTGTTGCTAACCCATCCAGATCCGTTCGTTCGCAGGTGGACGGTGAAAATTGCTGGGGATGAGCCGAAAACTAGCTCAGAGCCTCAGCTTGCGATCTGGCTCAATAGTTTGGTAAAGAATGAAAAGCATCTCGAAGTTCTCGCCCAAATCCTCGCCACAGCGAAGCGTCTTCCAGCCACAGTCGCTCTGCCACTTCTCTGGTGCGGCGAAGCCCCTGATCGTAGGAGCGTTCGCCAGAACGCAAACTCCCAGGACGCCGCAAACACCCAAACCCCTTCTTCTGGCGAAGAAGCCTACGATCCCAGCGGCCACCTCCCCCTCCTCGCCTGGTGGGCACTCGAATCGAAGGCCGAGAAAGAGCGAGAAGCCGTCTTCGCCTTCCTCAAAGCCGATCCCGCCTTCCTCCAAACCAAACTCTTCCGCGACCACCTCGCTGAAAAGCTCGCGAAACGCTACGCGCTGGCTGGGGGTGAGGAGAATTTTAATTCGTGTGCGGACCTCCTCGCTCTGACAACGGATGTGGACATCCGTTCTACGTTCATTCGCGGCATCGCCTCCGCCTTCGAAGGCGCGGAGATGCCCAAACTGCCGGATTCGCTCACGAAAGCTCTCAACGACTACATGGCGAAACAAAGCGGCGGCGACCTCACGCTCGCATTGCGCAGCGGAAACGCCGAGGCGCTCAAAAACGCCCTCAAACTGCTCGCCGATGCCAAGGCGACCAACACGGCCCGCATCGCCATCGCGAAGACGTTGGCGGAACTCGGCAAACAAGAGGCGGTGATGCCCATGGTGGCCATTTTGAAGTCCAGCTCGGCTCCCAGCCTCAAACGTGGCATGTTGCAGGCTGCGGCCAAGTTTGACGACAAACGCCTCCCCGAGGCCCTCCTGCTCGGTTGGGAAGGTCAAATCGCGGGCGACAAAGCCCTGCGCGAAGACGCCCTCCGCGTCATGGCAGGCCGCAAAGAGTGGGCGCAGATTTTGATGAGCTTCGTCAACGAATGGAAAGTGCCCGCCAAGCATTTCACCATCGACATCGTCCGCCAGCTCAGCCTGCACAAAGATGCCGACATCGACGCCGCGATCGAAAAGCATTGGAAGGGCTTGCTCGCCACTGGCCCCACGCCCGAGAAGAAAAAGGAAGCCGAGCGCATCAAAGCCGTGATCAAAACCGGCCTCGGCGATGCCGAAAAGGGCAAACTGCAATTCACCGCCCGCTGCGCTGTCTGCCACAGCCTCTTCGGCGAAGGCGGCAAGATAGGCCCCGAGCTCACCGGCTACGACCGCAGCAACGCCGACTTCTGGCTCGACAACCTCTTCACCCCCAGCCTCGAAATCCGCGAAGGCTTCGGCACCTACATCGTGAAAACCAAGGGCGGCCAGATCCTCACCGGCCTCATGGATGCCCAAGACGCCCAAGGCATCATCCTCAAAGACCTCGCCGGCAACAAAACCGCCATCAAACAAGCTGACATCGATAAACTCGAAGCCTCCCCCATCTCCCTCATGCCCGAAGGCCTGACCGCCGGTATGAGCGACGCCGATTTGAAGGACTTCTTCGCGTATCTGATGCGGAAGTAGAATGAACTTCCAAGCTCGTTCCGAACGAACTTGGAAGTTCGTTTCACGGCATAACGAAATCGCCGCTCAAAAGGCACTCGTGGCTTACGCAGAGGATTGCGGCGGCAACGTTGACATCCCTTGAGCGATCCATACCATCGCGAATTATGTTCCTCCGCCACCTCACCCTGGAAAACATCCGCTCCATCGAGTCGCTCGACATCGACTTCACCCCGCCGGAGGACAGCGTTGATCCCGTCCGCCGTTGGACCTGCATCCTTGGAGAAAACGGCATTGGCAAAAGCACCATCCTTCGCGCTATCGGCCTCCTCCTGGCCGGCAGCGAGACCCTGCCAAAGGTCATCGACGACCCCACGCGCTGGCTCCGGCTCAAAGCCAAAACCGGACGCATCAGCGCCCAGATCGCCACCCAGGAGGGCGAGGTTCGAGACATCTCCCTCGACTTCAAAGCCAAGGACACCCTCACCGCCTTCCTCAAGCGCAACGAGGCCACGCTCAAGCCGCTCGATGCCGCCCTGCGCCACACCGCTCGCAGTTACTTCACCGCCGGTTATGGCGTCTCCCGCCGCTTCCCCAGCCCCGACGGTGACAAATTTCAGAGCAGCTCCGTCCCACCGCGCGCCGCCAGCATCGCCACCCTCTTCCGCGGGGACTCCTGCCTCCGTTCCATTGAGTCCTGGGCCATGGACCTCCACTACCGCAAAGGCAGCGCTGGCCTCAGCATGATCCGCCAGGCGCTAAACGCCCTCCTTCCCGAGGTCAAATTCCACGGCATCGACAAAGATAATCGCCAGCTCCTCTTCAACACCGCCGATGGCCGCGTCCCACTTGCCCTGCTTAGCGATGGCTACCAGAGCATCATCTCCTGGTATGGCGACCTCCTCTTCCGCATCACCGAATCCTTCCAGGACTACAAAAAGCCCCAGGAAGCCCGCGGCCTCCTCCTTCTTGATGAGATCGACCTCCACCTCCACCCGAAGTGGCAGCGCCGCGTCATCGACCACATCCGCACCACCCTGCCTCACTTCCAGTTCATCGCCACCACCCACTCCCCCCTCACCGCCCAGCAGTGCGGCGAGGCCGAGCTCTACGTTTTGAAGCGCGAAGAAGACAAAAAGCACAGCGTTCGCCTCCACCACTACGAGGGCAGCCCAGACTTCCTCCGTATCGATCAGCTTCTCGTCAGTCCCATCTTCGGCATTGAAACCGGCATGTCCCTCCGCATTCAGGCAATGCGAGAGAAGCCCGCCGCGCTGCGCACCGCCTACGAAGAGGAAACTCTCCGCAGCGTGCCCCGCCCCCGCGTCGATCAGGAGACCGAGGACGAAAAAGTCGCCCTTCTCCGCGAACTCCGAGCCTCGCGCCCATCCCGCAAGGCCGCTGTCGGCCCGGCCCGCAAGGTCGGAGCCTCCGCCGGACCAGCCGGGCGTTCCATGTCCCCCGCCCGCGCCGGAAGACCAGGCCCCGCCGCCTACATCCCGCCGCCCGTGCGTCCTTCCGGTCGCGACCTCATCTCCGCCGCCTTCAAGGCCAAGTAACAGCCCCAGCCCGCCGCGCCGCCATGATCCGCATCCTTCGCGACCGCACCGCCATCCCTGCCGGCTTCATCCCCGGCACGCCCGCTGGAGAGCAAAAGGAACTCACCCTCCTCACCGCACGGCAAAACCACCTCGTCCGCCTCCAGGCCAACCCCAAGGCTGGGCACGACTTCGACTCCGGCTGGTGGAAAAGCGCCAAGGATCAGCTCATCGCCGACTCTTTCGAAAAATGCGCCTACTGCGAAGCCAAAGCCACCGCCATCAGTTACGGCGATGTCGAGCACTTCCGCCCAAAGGCCGATTGGTGGTGGCTCACCTGCGCCTGGGAAAACTACCTCTTCTCCTGCCAGCGCTGCAATCAGCAGTTCAAGAAAGACTACTTCCCCTTCGCCGGCAAAATGAGCGCCGCTCCCGTCGCCATCAGCCACACCACCACCGCCTCTGCCCTGGCAAAAATGCCCGGCAAGCTCGTCCCAGACCCGACGAATGCCGCCGCCTGCACCGCGCATTTCGGCAAGCTCTTCAAAACCGAAAAGCCCGACCTCATCGATCCCGCCAACGAAGACCCCGAGGCCCTGCTCGCCTACCAGGCTGATGACGACGACTTCCAGGTCACCGTCATCCCACGCACCGCCACGGCCGCCGTTAAACGCCGAGTCGCCGCCTGCATCCAATACTACGGCCTGAACCGAGAGGAACTCTGCGAGCTGCGCTACGACCTCTACGAAACTCTCGCCGAAGCCCGCGAAGACCTCGCCGAGCCCGGCCTGCCGGCTGCCCGTCGCACAAAAATCCTCAAGCGCCTCGAACGCTTCGTGGACAAAAAGCGCCAGTTCGCCGGCATGGCCCGCTACTACCTCATCGATACCTGGAAGCTCCTCCCCGCGTCCCTGCGCACACCGTAGCTTGGCTTACCAAGCCGAGAACGTAGTCCTCTTCGCGTCGAAGAGAATCAGGAGACTGGCATCTCGGCTCTGGAGAGACAAGCTACGGAACGACATCTGTGCAAAGGCATGCTCAGCCCT
The DNA here is from genome assembly GCA_021151605.1 of Verrucomicrobiaceae bacterium. GTDB lineage: Bacteria > Verrucomicrobiota > Verrucomicrobiia > Verrucomicrobiales > Verrucomicrobiaceae > Prosthecobacter. The sequence goes on along the minus strand of JAGKWZ010000070.1, from coordinate 12,914 downwards.
TCATCTCCGCACCATCCACAAGACCACCAGCCAGAGGATCGCCACCAGGGGTAGGGCCAGACGTGCATCGGAGAGCCAGCCGAGGCCGACGCGCAGCCATGAGGGTGTATGCTGAATGTTGCGTTGAGCGTGGGGATGCAGCCGTCGGGAAGATCTCGCCGTGCGCACCGGAGGCTGAACTGGGGCAGGCCCGGGATTTCTCTGCCGCCGGAGCATGGCGTCGTAGTCGGCACGTTTGCCGGTGTCGGCCAGCACGGCATAGGCATCATTGATGCGCTGCATCTTCCACTTGGACTGCGGGCGATCCCCCGAGGTGTCAGGATGATGTTTGAGGGAGAGGGCTCGATACGCGGCGCGGATCACCTCATCAGGTGCGTCCTCGGTCACGTGCAGATCTTCGTAATGTGTCCTCATGCTTCAAACGCCATCTGGCAGCGGCGGGCTTTCGCTCCCACTCACACCTCTGGCAACTCAAAACCCGCCGCATACTCCTCCTGGCAAAGCTTGTTCGCTTCAGCAGCAAATTCGCCCGTGAACTGATTCGTCGCGGGATCGAAATCAAGCCATGGACCGGCGACGATTGGCTGGGAAGTGGCGTCGATGCCGTTGTTGGCGAGGTTCTTGAGGAACTCGGTGTAAAGCTCCTGGCCGAACTTGTCGCCTTCGAGGCGCTCCTTGATTTCGTTGGGCTTCATCGCCTTGCCGAGGCGGTAGGAAACGTTGGCCAGATGGGACAAACAAGCTGCTGCGTGGCCGTGACGGATGTGAAGCACGTCCTTGGTATATTTTCCGGCACGCACAGAATCGATGAAGTTCTTCATGTGGTCGGGGCCAGTGAGGAAGTTCTCAAACTTCATGATGGCCTTGCCCTCGTGGTCATACGCCTTTGATTCGGCGACGTAACCACCTTCACAATGGATGATATTGCCGGTGCGGATGCCTTTGTAGGGCGGCTCGCCGGTTTTGGCATCGAGGTTGCGCATGGGCAGGCCGAATTTGTCCATGATCAGCGGCACAGGCTCATACGGATGGAAGGCGATCTGGCAGTTCGCGCTGTGACCATCGTCTTTGTAGCCCCAGCGATTGCCGAAGCTCATGACGCGCTTCGGCAGCGTGTCGGGATCACCGAGTGCCCAGCGGGCCACATCGTATTGATGCGGGCCCTGATTGCCGATGTCGCCACCGCCATAGGGCCACTGCCAGTGCCAGTCGTAGTGGAATTGTTTCCGCATGATGGGCAGTTCGGGGCGTGGTGCGGACCAAAGTTTGTAATCAACCGTGGCGGGCGGTTGCTGCGGGCCATCCACCTTGTCGATGCTCAGACGCAGCCCGTGAACGAGCGCGTGGGAGAGCTTCGCCTTGCCGATGTGACCTTCTTTGACCCACTGCATGGCGCTGGCCCAGCCTTCATCAGAGCGCCGCTGCATGCCATGCTGGACGATGATGCCCTTGGCATAGGCTTTTGTCGCGGCAGCCATGAGCTTGGCACTTTCGATGAGGTTATGACTCACTGGCTTCTCGACATAGACATGCTTGCCATGCTGAAGAGCGGTGAGCGCGATCAAGACATGGCTGTGGTTCGGAGTGGCGATGGTGACGGCGTCGATGTCTTTGTCGGCACAGCATTCCCGGAAGTCGCGGTAGGTCTTCACTTTGACGCCCTGCTTGTCGAGCTCGGCCACCTTCTTGTCCACGACAGCGGAGTCGACATCGCAGAGCGCCACGAGACGCACGCCGGGCACTTTCAGCAGCTCCTTGATATGACCACCCCCGCGACCTCGAAAGCCGATGACGGCGACACGCACATCACTGTTTGATCCGAGTGGTGCTGCCCAGGCGGGCGAGGTGGCTGCGGCAAAAGAGGAGGCGAGGAAGCTGCGGCGGGTGGTGGTGGACGTGTTCATGGCGGCAGGGAATACGCCGGGTGTAGAACGAGATTTCATCTCGTAAGCTGGTTGGGCGAGTTTGGAACTCGCCAAGGGTCGAGTTGGAAACTCGACACACCAGTTGACGAGTTGGAAACTCGTTTTACGGCGCTGCTGCATGGAGCCACTGCCCACCCTGAGCGAAATCGAAGCCGCCAAGATACTCATTCGCCCACACATCCGCGAGACGCCGACGTATCGCTGGCCGCTGCTGGAGGCGGGACTTGGCTGCGAGCTGTGGCTGAAGCATGAAAACCACACGCCGGTGGGAGCTTTCAAGATCCGCGGTGGACTGGTCTATATGGACGAGCTGAAATGCCAGCAACCGGAGGTGCGCGGTGTCATCGCCGCGACGACGGGGAACCATGGTCAGTCCATCGCTTTCGCGGCGAGGCTCAATGGCCTGCGGGCTGTCATCGTGGTGCCGCATGGGAACAACCCGGAGAAGAATGCGGCGATGCGATCACTCGGTGCGGAGTTGGTAGAGCACGGAAGTGAGTTTCAGGAGGCTTTGGAATACTCACGCGAGCTGGCGGTGAAGGAAGGGCTCCACGCCGTGCCGTCGTTTCATCCTTGGCTGGTCCGAGGCGTGGCGACTTATGGGCTGGAGATGTTCCGTTCCGCGGCGGACTTGGACGCCGTTTTCGTGCCCATCGGCCTCGGGTCCGGCTTTTGCGGCATCGCTGCAGCACGCGAGGCACTCGTTTTGAATACTAAGATCATCGGTGTCGTGTCGGAGCACGCTCCGGCCTATGCGCTGTCGTTTCAGCAAAGACAGTTCGTGGAGCAGCCGAGCACGACTCGCGTGGCTGAAGGTGTGGCGTGCAAGACGCCGAACAAGGAGGCCCTGGAGCATGTGATGAATCATGCGCACGAGATCGTGACGGTGAATGACGACGAAGTCATCGCTGCCATGCGAGAGATCATCCAAGCCACCCACAACATCGCCGAAGGCGCGGGAGCGCTGGCGTATGCGGCACTGAAGAAGCAGCGCGAGCAATGGCAGGGCAAACGCGTGGCCTGCGTGCTCACTGGCGGGAATGCTAACATGGCGATGATCGCTTTGGCGCTGGCTTGATGAAATGTTGCTCGTGAGAATGCAGATTGATCAAACGTCTGCTTTGTCCTCATGTCACAGCCTCAATCCTCCCTCCGTCTCGTCTCACTGGATGCCCTGCGCGGCTTTGACATGTGCTGGATTCTGGGGATGGGCGGAGTCGTGACGGCACTGCTGAAGCATTTCGCAGCTGAGTCGGCCATCACGGGCGTGGTGACGACGCAGCTTGAGCACGCTGCGTGGGCTGGGTTCCGCTTTTATGACCTGATCTTCCCGCTATTTCTGTTCATCGCGGGAGTGTCGATGGCGATTGCTCTACCACGTCGGTTGCAGCGCGAAGGTCAGGCGGCGGCGGTTCGGCATTTGATCGGGCGTGCGCTGATCCTTGTGGCGTTGGGGGTGTTCTTCTCCGGCGGACTGAAGGATGGTTGGGAGAAGATTCGCTGGCTGGGCGTGCTGCAGCGCATTGGCATTGCCTCGGCGGTGGCGGGAATGATTTCTCTTTGGCTAGGCTGGCGCGGACTGCTGATCACGGTCATCACCCTGCTCGGCGGCTACTGCCTGCTTCTGGGTCTGGTGCCAGTGCCGGGGATCGGAGCAGGCGACTTTGCCGAAGGGCGGAATCTGACGAACTACCTCGACTCGATCTGGCTTCCAGGGCGCAAGTATAATGGAGATAACGATCCCGAAGGGCTGCTGAGCACGCTGCCCGCCATCGCCACGGCGCTGCTCGGATTGCTGGCGGGGAAATGGATCACAAGCGAAGCTGGAGCATCCCGGAAGGTTCTCGGGCTCATCGGCGCGGGGGGCGTGATGATCGCACTCGGCTGGTGCTGGCATCCTTTTTTCCCAATCATCAAGAAGATCTGGTCATCGAGCTTTGTGCTGGTGGCAGGCGGCTGGAGCACGGTGCTGCTGGGCGTGTTTTACTGGATCGTCGATGTGCGCGGCTGGCAGAAATGGACGACGCCCTTCGTGTGGGTCGGCGCGAATCCGATCACGCTGTATGTGTGCAGCGGCCTGGGCTTCTTCCGCACGATCTCCGAACGCCTCGTGGGACAGCCTAGCAAAGACTGGGCCTGGCTGCCCGCCTGTGTGACCTTTGCCCTGATGCTGACCGTGGCGCGCTGGCTCTGGAAGCGCGGGATCTTCATCAAGGTGTGAAGGCTGTGTGAAGCGGATCAGGCTTCGCTGCCCTGAGTCTCGGAAACGGGCATGTCATCGCTGACCAAACCGTAGTAGCGGCGGCTGGGGAGGCCGAAGGTGAAGCGGTGGAAGAGCAAATAGAACGGAGAACCCACTACCGTGAAAAGCCCCAGGCACGTTAAAAACTCACTGATGGATCTCGGCGGATACATTGGATAGATTAGGAGCATCGCAAGCAGCAGCCACAAAAGGGTGGTAAATGCCCCAACGTAGTACGCGAGCAGTGAACGTCTGGCCAACAACATCACAGCAGCACAGACTATGGCTTTGGAAATCATGATCAGGGCGATGGGTTTCGACATCAGTTCTGACAACCAAAGGTGGATACCTTTTTCGTTTAGCTGAAGGCAGGACATCAGAAGAACGAAGCTCCCCCAGCATGTGGTTACCAGAGTTACCAAGACGGTGGAAACAGGGCACCGTATGCATGGCAATTCCTGGCTAGCCTTCAAAGGCACCTTCGGCGGCTGATACGGGTTCTCGTCGCCGGAGGAGGGAGTCATGATAGTGAGGAAGACTCTGCTGTGAAGGCAATCAGTGTCAGCCTAAGCCTGGGAATCTGGAGCCATGCCGTAGTAGCGGCGGCTGGGGAGGCCGAAGGTGAAGCGGTGGAAGAGCCAGAACTTAAGAAGTGTAACAACCATCAAATAGATGCCAAAACCTGCTGAAAAAGCCCAAAGCTCTGAAAAATCTGCATACAAGGACACAACACATCTGGCTAGATGAATGACCAGCACCACTGCTGCCACATGATGCCCCCAGCTTTTTCTTGCCCCAAGAATCAAAGCTAAAAGGCCAACATTCAACGCCATGGCGTTGAATGTTGGCATGTTAAGTCCTGTGGTATGATCTCCAAACGCATGCCCAATTGCCCTCACGCTCATTCCCCAATTAAAGACACCTGAGGCAAACAGGATCATGAGCCAATAGCTGGAGGCTGGACGCGGAATCCTAGTCGGCGTAAAGATCGTCTTCATCTGCGACGACTGGCAATGATGCTCGTCGCCGTAGATGTGGTTCATTGACGTGCTACAGGCTGGAAGACCGCTCTACGCGTTACGCTTTCAATCCTTCCTGGCGGAGGAAGTTCTCCACCCAGGTGATGTCGTAGTTGCCGCCCTGGAAGTCGCCCGTAGTGAGGATCTTGCTCTGCAACGGGATGGTGGTCTTGATGCCTTCGACGGTGAATTCACCGAGGGCACGACGCATGCGGCTGATGGCGATCTCGCGGGTGGCTCCGGTGACGATGAGCTTGGCGATCATCGAGTCGTAGTAGGGCGGGACTTCGTAGCCGGAATACACGTGGGTATCGACACGGACGCCGCGTCCGCCGGAGGTGTACCACAGGTTGATCTTACCGGGGCTGGGGGCGAAGTTGCGTGAGGGGTCTTCGGCGTTGATGCGGCACTCAATACTGTGACCACGGGCCTTGGCATGGACGACGTGCTCGCTGAGGGGAAGGCCGGCGGCGATGCGGATCTGCTCTTTGATGAGGTCGCAACCATAGACTTCCTCGGTGATGGGATGCTCCACCTGGATGCGGGTGTTCATCTCCATGAAGTAGAAGTCCTTGCGGTTGTTATCAACGAGGAACTCAATGGTGCCGCAGTTCTCATAGCCGATCTTTTTGCAGAGGCGGACAGCGGCATCGCCCATCTTTTTGCGGAGGGCATCGCTGACCTTGGGGCTGGGGCACTCTTCGATGATCTTCTGATTACGACGCTGCATGGAGCAGTCGCGCTCGCCGAGGTGGACGACGTTGCCGTGGGAGTCGGCGACGATCTGGAATTCGATGTGATGGGGCTTATCGACGAGCTTTTCCATGTACATGGAGCCGTCGCCGAAGCATTTGAGTGCCTCGAGGCTGGCGGCCTGGAAGCTGGAAATGAGGGTGGCTTCGTTGAGGACGGGCCTCATGCCACGTCCGCCGCCGCCAGCGGTGGCCTTGATGATGACGGGATAACCAATCTTCCGTGCCCATTTGAGGGCTTCTTCCTCGGTGGTGATGATGCCATCGGAGCCGGGGGTGATGGGGACGCCTGCGGCCTTGGCGGTGGCGCGGGCACTATTTTTGTCACCCATGGTGGCGATGACCTTCGACGAAGGGCCGATGAACTTAATTTTGCACTGTTCGCACACGTCGGCGAACTCAGCTTTCTCGGAGAGGAAACCGTAGCCGGGGTGGATGGCATCGACGTTGGCGATCTCAGCGGCGCTGATGATGCGGGAGATCTTCAGGTAGCTCTCGCTGCTGGGGCCGGGGCCGATACAGATGGCCTCGTCGGCGAGGTGGACGTGCATGGAATCGACATCGGCCTCGGAATAGACGGCGACGGTTTTGACATCGAGTTCTTTACAGGCGCGAATGATACGGACGGCGATCTCACCACGATTGGCGACGAGGATTTTTTTAAACATGGAAGAAACTGAGAGCGAAGGGCTGAGGGCGGAGAGTCTTGACTGGGTGAGGACCTTGACCTGCTTGACGAGCGTCTGGACAGTCAAGCGGTCAAGGCGTCAAGCAGTAGGCAAGGCGATGACGGATCAGGCTTTCAGCTCGAAGAGAGGCTGGCCGTATTGCACGGGCTTGCCGTCTTCAACGAGAACGCGGGCGATGGTGCCACGCATTTCGGCTTTGATCTCATTCATGACCTTCATGGCCTCAATGATGCAGACGGTGGTGTTTTCATCCACGCTGTCACCAATGTTGACGAAGGGCTTCTCACCAGGAGCGGTGGAGCGGTAGAAGGTACCGACCATGGGGCTGTTGATCGTGGGGCCGGAGGCAACAGGAACAGCTGCTGAGGGGGCGGCGGCCGGCGTTGGTGCGGCTAACGGGGCTGGTGCCGGTGCTGGGGCGGCTGGAGCTAACGCAATAGGAGCTGCTTGAGCGGCGGGCAGGTGCTTGAGCAGCTCTTTGGCGGCCTCGAAGTCGGAACCGCGGCGGAGTTCAAGCTTGGAACCCTGCTTTTCAAAATGGAAGAGGGTCAGATCATTTTCAGCCATGAGGCCGACGATTTCGCGGATGTGCGCGAGGTCAAAATTCGAGGAGGAAGAGGAGGCCACAGGGCTTGGTTTAGGGGCTGACTTGGGAGCCTTGGCGGTCTTCTTGGCGGTCGATTTGCGTTTGTCCATGTAGGGGAGTGGATAGATGCGGGGGGAGCGGGGCGAGCCTAGCGTCTCCCCTGGGGGTGGCAAGGCTAAATTCGGCCCCGGGAACTGTGCAGATGACCAGCTTTACTCAAACCGATACCCAGCGCCATGGACGGTGCGGATGATGCGCGGATTCGCAGGGTCTTTCTCGATCCGTTTACGGAGTTGGGAGATGTGCTGGTCGAGGGCGCGGCTCTCGGGGAAGTAGTCGATGCCCCAGACTTCGTCCGCGAGTTGGTTGCGATCGACGACTTTGCCGCGCTTTTCGTGAAGTAGGCGGAGCACTTTTAAGTCTCGCGGGCTGAGCTGAAGATCATTGGTGCCACGGTAGGCTCGCAGTTCGGCGGGGACGATGCGGAGGTCATCCATCATGAATTCATCTTCGCCGCTTTGTTTGGCGCTGCGGGCGGCAGTGCGGCGGGTGATGGCGCGGATGCGGGCGATGATTTCCTTCACACCAAAGGGTTTGGTCATGTAATCGTCAGCACCGAGTTCGAGACCGAGCACGGCATCGATCTCCTCGGCTTTGGCGGTGAGGAAGAGGATGGGCACCTGCTCGTCGTGGCGACGGATTTGTTTGCAGGCTTCGTAGCCGTTTTGGCCTGGCATCATGACATCCAGGCAGACGAAGTCGGGCTTCGTGGCGCGGAAGAAATCGACGGCCTGGAGGCCATCACTGGCAGTGACGACTTCGTAACCTTCCATGCTGAGCACTTCGCGCAGGGCTTCGCGGGTATGTTCGTCGTCTTCGGCGATGAGGATTTTCATTTTGGGCAAAAGTAGATGCTGGATGTCTCTCAGGCTTTGGGTTGCAGGGGAAGGGTGAGGATGAAGCGGGCACCGTCTTTGTAGTTCGGGCACACTTCGAGGCTGCCACCGTGAAGTTCAGCCAGCTCGCGGGAGATGGTGAGACCAATTCCAGTGCCGCTCACGCCTTCATCGAGATCGGAGCGTAGCCGCTCAAAAGGCTCAAAAACAGAGCGTCGTTTGCTGGTGGGGATGCCCGGACCGCGATCCTCAACGATGACCCTCGCGATGCCCTTTTCCAGCTCCTGCTCGGTGCGGATGGAGATCCACTTTCCGTATTTGGCATACTTGTCCACATTGGAAATGAGATTGCCGAGGATCTGCTCGATGGCGTCTGGATCGGCGCTCATTTCGTTGGGCCCGAGGAGCTTCGTCTCCAACTCAAAGCCTTTACGCTCCAGAAGCAGCCGCCAGTGCTTCACGGCGCGCTCGACGACATGGTCGAGTGAGATGGGGCGTGGCTGGACAGTGAGCTTGTCACGCTGCTGGCGTGCGTAGTTAAGCACATTCTGGATGAGGCGGTCGAGCCGCGCGACCTCGGTCTCGACGACGCCCAGATGACGCATGCCGATGCTGTCCCCCGCCTCCTCAATGCGGAGTGAGGCCATTTCGGTATAGAGGCGGATGTTTGTGAGAGGTGTCTTCAGCTCATGAGAAATCTGATTCACAAAGCTGACGCGCTGCTGGGCCACGCGGATCTCACGTGCATTTTCGCGGAAGAAGGTCCAGGCCAGGGCTCCAACAAGAAGACACCCAGAGCCTACCCCCAGCAGGATGGGAAAGAGATAAGGTTTCGGAAACTCATTGTAGGCCGGGGTGTAGGCCAGTTCCCACTGTGTCAATGGAGCGGAACAGAGCACTCGCGCCACAGGGTCGCTATTTGAACCCTGTAGTGAACGCCCCCAGCCATGCAGTGGAATGCCTGTGATAGTTGAGAGGGTCAGCCTTCCAGGGTAGTTTTCCATGCCGGGAATGGGCAGGCGCGCAAAGAGTGCGGTGGAAAGTTTGCTGCTATCTACTCGGGCGCAGAGCAGAAGGTCATCCATCCGCCGCCAGTAAATAAAGTCGCCGTCCGACACATGCCAGCCACTGGTAAAAGCATGAATCCTTGCTGGGGACTTACTGAGAAGATGGTAATGAGCGGTTTTCACCGCCGTCTGCCACATGGCTTTGCGCGGTTTTGAGGACACCACATCTGGAGGGTGCCCGATGAGGGTGAACGGCTGGGAATCTGCAGAGGCATGAGAGCTGCTGCTCCCTCCCGCCTTCAACTGCTCCCATAAGGCAGAAGAACGTGGGGCCGCCAGAGCCTCCTCCACTGGACTGAAGATCTTCTTATCGATCGTGAAAGTTATTTGGCCGCTCGGGCTGCTGAACCACACTTCACCCACCCAGGGGTGCTCGCCAAGCCGCTGGCCAGAGCCGTTCACATCGTTGGCATCTGTTGAACCGAGATTGTCCAGATCATCCGTAAACTGTCGCAGGTCGTGGAGGAGCTGATGGTTTGCCACGAAGAGGCGCTCGGCCAGGATTGCCTGGCGGGCATTGTCTGTGCTGCGAGCGGCATCGCGGATCAAGTAAGTGCCAAGCCAAGCCAGCAACGCCACTGGGGTGATGACGAGGAGGGTGAGCGTGATAGAAGTTCGGCCAGGCTTGAATGACATCGGTGCGAGCCACAAAAGTAAGCCTTACTTGACTATTAGCATTATAATTTTTATAAAAATACTAACAGATGGATGCTTGCGACGAGTTTGGAGGCACCGCCACCCATGGGAGCCAAGCTGGTGAACAATCCCCGTCTTGGATTCATTTGTCGAGTCTTGTGCTCACCTTGGTAAAGGCTGCCGTCAGAGCTTGGTTGGGAAATCTTGCACGCCGTTGAAGCCCGGACCACCTGCGCCGACGAAGCCGCCGCTGGCTCCGTTTTCATCCGAAGTGACCCAAAAGGCATACAGGGAACCCTTCGTGAGATGGAAGCGGAATTTCACATTCTTGCCGGCTTGATCGGAAAGATCGGACGCATCCGCCCACTCGACTTTGAGCTTCGTTTGATCTCCTGAAGCCACTTTGGAGCTTCGGATGATCTTCCCAGCCTCATCGAGCAGCTCCACACGCACTTCGCCGTTCACGTTCACGAAGAGATGCTTGCCTTTGAACTTCACCGGGCGCGTCGTGAGTTCCCCAGGGCCTTCCATCGAGGCAAATCCATCGCGTCGCAGCGTGGCGAGGCCGATACTGGCACCGGAATACATGCCGCGTGTCCCGCTGGGCGCGATGCCGGAGTAGCCGCAGTAGGGGAACACAAGCTTGTCATTAAGCACCACACATACGCCAGTCGTAGTATGAAGGTAAGCACGATCCCAGTCGCCTTCTTTGCGCGTAGCGGCGATGAAAGCGCGACGGTCTGGCCGATGCCAGTGAAAGCCATCACGACTGAACCCGAGCTTGAGTTCCGTGAGCTTGGGGAACTTGCCTTGATCACAGATTTTGTTGTCCGGCCCGAGATGAATCTGAAACATGCCCAGCATCACGCTCTCATAGGCGACGGCACTGAGGCTGTAGAGCTGCGCTGGCACAGCGATCTGCGGATCAGGCTCGTCCAGACGGTCTGCATTTGCCCAAAACACCGACTTCGACCAATCTGCACCCTTCATGAAATCTCGCGACTCGTGATACCAGCGATTGCGCCCGTGCCTGCCTCCTTGCTTAATGCTGTAGCACCACACGTCGCGGAAGGGATTGTGGAAGATGGAGCAATAGTCGCCTGCTTTGCCTGTGGGAGACGACACCGTCCATGCGCGACCATCCGCAGAGCTTTGCAAAAAGTGGCCTTCCTTGCCGCGATCCGTCAAAAGCTTCAGGCGTTCGTCTTTTGAGGCGAGATCTAGCCATAAGCTATTGTCGCCACCCGCGTCGCGGCCTTTGGCAAGCAGCAGATTGTCTTCGACAAGGCCGAGATTGGGACGCGTCCAGGTTTTCAGATCGGGACTCGTCGCCAGCGCCAACGGCCCACGCCAGCCTGCGGTGTAATACATTTTAAAGAGCTTCTCCGACGGATCATAAAACACGCCACCATGGCCGAGATAGGTCACGGCCTCCTGGCCCTTTTCACCGAGGGTCGATCCCGCCAGTTCGTGCTTCGTTTCAGCTTTGAAGACCGGATTGCCTTCAAACTTAGTCGCTGTGTGAAACGTGCGTTTGAGCGTGGTCTTCTCGATCAGGAAATCATCCACAAAGAGCTGCCTGCCGAGGTCGATGGGGATGACTTTGGGCTTCTTCTTTAAATACGGCACTTCCATCACCGCATCGCTCGGCTCGCGGAAACGCGGCGGCCATTGATCGGGCAGTTCGATGCCGTTGTAGAGCTTTTCTGGCTTCGGGCCGGTGGCCTTGTTCGCGAGCATGAGCAGCTTCGCGTCCTTCGACACGATTTTGCCCGCGAGCACATCCTCCTCGCGAAACTTCGCCATCAGGATCTCCGCGTCGCTGTGGCGATTCCAATCATAGAGAATGTGGATGAGCCCGTCCGGCGCTTCGAAGCCATCGGGATACGACACCGCGTTGCGTTCATCGAGCAGCAAGCCGCCTTTCCACGTCTGGCCTTCGTCTTCGGAAAGCCACGCACTCATGTGCGTGCGCTTCGGCAAGCGCTCCGCGGGCGAACCATTCTTCACCAGCAGAATGCGACCCGATTTGAGCCGACGCAGGAAAAAGCGCGCATTCACATTCTGCACCGTCGCGGCTTGTTTCGGCTCGCTCCAGGTCTTGCCGCCATCATTGGAGAAACTCTCGTGTGGCTGGCCTTTCGTGCGGGCGAGCATCCACAAATGTGGTCCAGGCGTCTCACCTGGGTTTGTCTTTGCAGCAGGCGGGACGCCTGCACCACTCTTCAATTCGACCATCATGTGCTCGTCGAACTCCCAATCCGGGAACTGCAGGCTGCCGCGCTGCTTCCACGACGCACCTTCGTTGGTCGATTCAAAGACGCGACACGTCTTTTGATGCCAATCCGACACTGGCAGCAACCAAGCGCCGTCCTTGAGCACCGTTGGTTTGTTCAGCGTGCAGCCTTCCGCAAACATCACGGGCGTGCTCCATACTGGCTCCGCCGCATCGGGATCATCGCAGCGCATGAACCAGTTCGTGATGCGCTTTTGCGGATCACCGAGCTGCTGATCTAAAAAGAGCCACAAGCGTCCCTTCGGGTCCGTCCAAAGATTCCCCACCAGCGCCCCGCTCACCTTTTGCGCCGCCTCCATCCGCGCCCCGACCGCCAGACGCGGCTTTGACCACGTCGCGCCATCGTCATCGCTCGTCGCCAGCAGGAAATACCCATCCGGCTTGTCCCCCGTCCCCGTCCAGCAGCCCCAGATCCGTCCCTTCGCCGTTCGATCCATCCCGATGATCATCGCGCCGCTTCGTGCGTTGTCTTGAAACTCCGCGCCGGGGTTCAGGATGACGGAGGGCGTCAAGAGATCGGGCTTCGACGATGCTGCTTGAACACGCACGGAAGCCACGAAGGCAATGAGAAGAAAGAGAACTTTGGAAACTCTGAACATGAAGTGACAAACGCCAGTCCTGGGCGCTCCTCGCCTTCGAAGTTGGCAAAGCTGGTGTTATGGTAACCCTGTTTTCAATCTGCCGTGTTCACGCCTTTCGAGGCTCCAAGAGAGCGTGATCCGCACAGGTTGCTCTCAAAGGAGTCGGGCAACGTTCCAGGCCTTCAGGTTCTGCCTATTCATGGCTTCACAGCTTTGTATACATCC
>JAGKWZ010000401.1 GCA_021151605.1 Verrucomicrobiaceae bacterium | reverse complement strand
GGTTCTTCCTTGCCGGGCTCGAAGGGCTCCAGTTCAGCCCTGCCATCCGCCTTGAGGCTGATGCTTTCGATGCGGTAGCGGGCATTTTCGATCCGCTGGCGGCAGCGCTGGAGCAGCTTCATGCCCTCCTCATAGGAAGTCACCATTTCATCCAGAGGCATGCGGTCAGATTCCATGCTAGCCACGATCTCCTCCAGGCGCTCCATGGCCTGTTCAAAGGAAAGTTCGGGGTTGGAGGCGGCGCTCATTAGGGGGTGCGGATCGGGGCGCGCATTATCAGGAGTGCAGGAGTGGTGGCAAGCAGGAAAACCACGCTCATACCACGATGGCTCGATTGGCTCACTGTGCCATTACGTAAAATCCAGATCGTGCTGAAAGGGTATTGCTACCTCCGCGAACAAACCTGCATTTTGCGAGTCGTAGTCCCCTATTGAGCCAACGAAGGACTGATCGCGCCCAAGATACTGGAGCAGAGTAACGAATGGATCATGAAGACGGCCCAAGTATTTATTTTTTTATGCCACCGATCGGAACTCGGTGTTTGCCAATATCGAGCTTGGGACCTTCCACACTTTTCTTTGGCTGAACCCTTTGCCATTTACCGTCGCCACCTTTTTCGAGGCCAGCATCAGCTCCGGTCTTTGCACGATGTGAACCGATTTTAGCTTTTTCATTATCCGCATCGAGCTTTACATCCCCGGCCTTCTGCACTGATTGGATATCGTTGGAGGGGTTTCCAGGTTGCTTATTTTCCTGCTGATTGGCTTTGAGCTTTTGCTCCTCGATCTTGGCCTGCTCCTCGATCTTGGCCTGCTCCTCGATCTTGGCCTGCTCCTCGATCTTCGCCTGCTCCTCGATCTTCGCCTGCTCCTCGACTCCCTTGGCTTCGACCACTTGCTCATCCGGTCCTTCCAGTTGCTTCCGTAGGCTCTGGATCTCCTTTTGGGCTTCTTCGACGGCTTTTTTCAGTTCGGACACCTCGCCTCCGTTGTTGGCCAATTTGTCGAACTTGGCCATCATCTGCTCGTGCCTCATTTCCTGAAGCTGACGCATCTCGAGCTTATCGAGCTTGGCCGCTATTTTGGCATCGTGAGCCTGCTTTTCCTTGATGAGCTGCTGGAGGACATCGAGCCACTTTTTGAGTTCTTCGGCGGCGGTTTTGACGACGTTATCTGACATGGGATGCGGTGATTTGGAGGTTTAAATCAGGTTTAGCGTGGTGACTGGAGTCGGGCGGAGGGCGTGTGGGAGGTGATGGCGCTGCGATACTTCCGGCCATCGGGTCCGGGATGGGTGACGAGGACATAGTAGTGGGTCCACTCCAGGCCGGCATCGCGCTGGCCGACTCCTTCCGCCCAGCGGCGGGCTTCGGCTCCAGTCATCGGCCGGGGGAGGTTGCGGATGTGGATGTTGGATTTCTGCCAGCCGTCGCCGTCATCTTTTTCGCCATCTGAGTCGGCGTAGATCCAGAACTCGACGGTGCTGCCCACCGGAATGACGTCGTGATCCATCAGAAGCCCGGGCGGCTCTTTGTCAGACTGACAGGAGACGACTGCGAGCAGGAGAAAAAGAAGAAGGCTGAGGGTGCGGGCCATCATGGACGTGAAGCTGGGAAGGCGGACAGGGTAAGCTAGCCGCTCAGGTCGAATGTGTGACAAGAGGAGTAGGAGGTGGCGCGGGCGCGCTGTCTAGTTCAGGCAGGGGCGTGCTGGGACTCTCTGGCGGGTCCTCCTCTAAACTGGAGGGTGAAGGAATGAGCCGGGTGGAAGCGGGAGGCGGAGTGGGCGGCGGCTGTGCGGATGGGACGATGAAGCGCGCGAGCAGGTCCTCGGTCTGCTCACGCCACCACTGCTGACGGGCTTGCTGGCGGCGGGCGTACTCATGCTCTCCGAGGGCGCGGTAGGGCTCGCCAAAGCGGCGCATCAGATCATAGAGGATCATGATGCCGAAGACGATGCCGGCGGCTTTGTCTCGCCCTGTGGCGAGACCGCTGAAGGTCAAAAGGAGGCCGAGGCCGTAGATTTGAATCTCGGGCTTCCAGCGCTGGTAAAAGACCTGCGCATTGTCACGAATGGATGACCAGGAAGCCATTTTCAGCAATGAGGGTTCCCGAGGTGGGGCGGCCTGCGAGCAAGGCCTCCCGCACGGCATGTCGGCAGGCAGTTTCAGCCGTGGCTCTCATGCGGCGGACGCCGAGCCGGGGCTCAACACCCTGGGAGACGAGCAGATCCAGCACACCGGGTCCGGCGGTGAGATGGTAGCCTTTGGAGGCGAGGTTTTTCAGCTCTTTGCCGAGCATGATTTCAGCGATCTTCTTTTGGGCGTTGTAGCCGAGCTTTTGGAAGACGCAGCGGACGTTGAAGCGGGCGAGCACTTCGGGGCGGAGTTCGGCGGCGGCGAGATCCTCGATGAAGCGCTCGACGGTGGCCATGGGGCTGTTCCGCAGTTCCATGAGGGCGTCGGCACCGATGTTCGAGGTGGCGACGATGTAGAAGTCGCAAAGGTTCAGCGTGTCTCCGTTGGCGACGGTGATGCGTCCGGCATCGAGCACTTGGAGAAAGATGTCGAGCACTCGCGGGTGGGCTTTTTCGATCTCGTCAAAGAGGATGACGCCGCGGCCTTCGGAGCGGTCATAGAAGCGGCCAAGGTTGCCCCGGGAGGTGTTGTCGCGCCCGAGCAGGAGTCCGAGAGATTCCTGGTTTTGATACTCGGACATGTCGAGCCGGATGCAGTGCTTCTGGACGTCTTTGTAGATGTATTCGGTGACGAGGAGGGTGATCTCTGTTTTGCCGACACCAGTAGGGCCGAGGAAGAGGAAGGTGCCTTTGGGCCGCTTGGGATCTGCGAGGCCGAGTTCGCCATTCTGGACGATGGGGACGACCCTGGGGATGACATGCTCCTGCCCGATGATTCGCTCATCGAGGAAGGGGCGGAGGCCCTGAATGTGGGCGAGGTCGGGCATTGAGGAAGATGGGAGATTACTTCTTTTTGGGAACGATGAGACCTTGAGAGGAGGTCTTCAGGCGAAAGCGCTCGGCGTCTTCGAGTTCCTCAATGCGGGCTTTGGCCTGCTTGAGGCCTTCTTCAGCAGCACTTCGAGCTTGGAGGTTGGTCTGGAGTTCCTGCTGGAGGGTGACGTTCGTCTGCTGGACTTCGTCAAACTTGGCGAGACGCTTTTCGAGGTCCGCCTGGAGACTGGTGAGGCGGGTCATGGTGAGCTCTAGCTGCCGGCTTTTGGCCAGAAGAGACTGGCGCTCCTGCTCGATGAGGGTGGTCTTGGGGACTTCGTTGCGTGCGGGATCGATGACGCCGAGCACGACGCCGCGTGAGTCCATCGGGGTGGCTGGGAGGCGGGTGTCCCATTTGGCATTTTGCTCGAGGCGATAGACGGTGTGGGCCTCGTGCATCTCCTGGCGGTCGTGGCTGGGGAGGCGGCCAACGTGATAGGCATGGACCTGCTCACCGAGGCGGACGCGGGAGACATCTGTAGAATCGAGAGCACGGCCTTTCGGCCAGCCAGCGAGGACGCTCTTCGAGTAGGTGGGGATGTAGGCGATCTCTTCCTCCTCTCCCGGGAAGGCGAGTGGGTCTTCATTGGCCTCTTTGCTGGATTTGCAGGAGGTGATGAAAAGCAGGCCGAGGGCGGCGGCGGTGAGCCAGTGTGGAGGACGCGGGATCATGGATTGCTGCTGGTGGGAGTGGGTGACGCGGCGCTGTCATCTGCGCTGTTGGAACTTTCTGGGGCGGCGGTAGCGGTGCCGCTGAGGAGGGCGCTGACTCGAGCAGCGCGGTCGGCAGCACGTTTTTCTTCATCGGCCTGACGGGTGGCCTCAGTGACGCTGGTCGTCGCTTGAGTGCTGGTGGTAGCCTGTGCCGTGGCACGCTGGTAGGCTTCCTGGTTCAACTGCCAGCTTGAGACATCCCGGCCACCCTGCTTCAAGCCCGCAATGCTGGCCAGCTCGGGCTCAAAGACGGCAAGTGTGTAGATGTAAAAAGTGGTGCCAGCGGAGACGCGGACGAAGTCGAGGTCTTTATCGAGCTGCTTGGTGAGGAGCTGTGAGTAGGCACTGGCAGCCTGCCCTCCTCCGCCCAGAGCGGCGTTGCGGCTGTTGTTCTGGGGCGCATTGCCGTAGATGGTCTGAAACTGGCTCTGGCTGTTGTTCATGATGCCTTGAAGGGCCTCGGCCATCATGATTTTAAGTTCGGCATACTGATCATTTTTCACGATCTGCCCACGAATGCCTGCGGAGCCATCGGTGATGCCAAAGGTGCCGTCTTCGGCGCGATCATGGTCGAGGGCGACACAAGAGATATTGTACTCTCGCCCATCAGCCCAGATAAAGGTGTAGGAGCCTTTGACTTCGATGCGGTCACGAGTGCGGCCTTGGGCAGCCTTTGCCTGCACCTGGGTGCCAGCTGGCACGATGAGCTTCTGATTCCAGTAAACATCCTCCGTGACGAGGGCGAGAACGGGGGTCTCCAAAGAGGAAGAGTCCACGGTGAGGACGAGGGCAGCTTTGATCAAAAGTCCACGCGGGGCGAAGAGCTTCGGTTCCTCGTCCCTGTAAGGTTCAGGCGCGGTGTTGGTGATGTGGACGAGCTTCGGAAAGGGGGGTGGCTTCGGG
>JAGKWZ010000069.1 GCA_021151605.1 Verrucomicrobiaceae bacterium | reverse complement strand
CTGCAGGTCACGCTGGATGCCGGCACCTGTTCGTCGCGCATCGTGTTCAACGCCGACGCCCGCACGCGGGGTACGGAAGCGGAGCTGAGCTATCAGCTGACCGACGCGCTGAACCTGTCGCTGTCCGGTTCCTTCAACGACAGCGAATTCACCGAGACCGTGACCTCGCAGGCGGCCGGCGGTGCGGTCGAACCAGATGATCTGACCCGGATATATCCAGTGCGGATTGGCGATTTCATCGCGGTTCATGCCCCACACGGTGGGCCAGCACCACGGCTTTTGCAGGCGTGCTCAGCGGCAGCGGGGCCAGTGTCACGAAGCTCGGCGGGGGAACCTTGACCCTGTCTGGTGCAAACACCTATACCGGCGCGACAACCGTCAATGCAGGTACCCTGGCCTATGGCGTGAACAACGCCCTGGCTGCTGGTAGCGTGGTTGTGGATGGTTCCAGCGCGGTTCTAAGTCTAGGCAGCTTTAGCGATAGTGTGGGCGGCCTGACGCTGGCGAATGGTGGCAGCATCACAACTAGCGGCGGCAGTCTCACCAGCGCCAGCACCTACGATCTGCGCTCTGGAAGTATCGGCGGCGGGCTTTCTGGCACGGTGGGGATGCAAAAGAGCACTTCAGGCACCGTCTCCATCAGCGGAGCAAACAGCTACTCTGGAAATACCACCATCCAGACCGGCACTCTGAACGTCACGAACAGCTCCGGCAGTGCCACTGGCAGCGGCACTGTGACTGTCAATGCAGGTGCCACGCTCTCCGGCACGGGTCAGATTGAAGCTGGGACCGGCAAATACATCTTCATTAACGGCGCACTCGTCGTCGGAGACTCCACACTCAGCACGCCTGTAGCTTCTTCAATGACGCTCACCACCACAGGCAGCGGCAGCACCGTGCTCGGCGCAGGAAGCAGCTTGCATCTCGATCTCTTCAGTTCTGGGGGTGATTTCACCGCCTCCCTGGCTGCGGCGGATCGCATCCGGCTTTTTGGCACTCTTGACCCAACGCTGGGCGGTTCCATCATCCTTGGAAATCCCAACGCACTGGCTTTCGTCTATGGAGATCGCTGGACCCTGTTTGAGGTCGCCGGATCGAACAGCATCCTGGCAAACATTGCCATCGACACTTCCGCGCTGGGCCTTTCCCCAGCTCAGTTTGCCATCTTTGATCGTCAGAATGGCACCCTGAGCATTGTCCCAGAACCAGAAAGGGTAGCTTTATTTCTGACAGGGCTCGGCACCTTCCTTTTTAACCGCCGCAGGACGCAAATGCGGTGCTGAAGCGGCGGGGGACGTGATCACTCCACCGGCAGCCAGCGGGCACCATCGACGACGATGTAGCCGTTGGCGCCTTCGTTGCTGATGGTGATGGCGGTGTCGTTGCCGCATTCGTATTCGCCGAGATCGATCCAGAAGACGCCTTCGCCGGCTTTCGGGGTTTTAAGATCCACGTTGAGCTTCTGACTGCCGCCGAGATGCTGCACTTCGACCTGGGCGTTGCTGGCGCGGTTGCTATTCGGAGGTGCGGCGAGCTGGAGACGATATTTGCCGGGCTTGGTGAGCTTGGGCTCAAAGCGCAGGCTGCATTGGCCGTCCTTGGCGTTGCCATCGTGGCTGTAGCCGTCGCCGATGAAGCTCTTCGCGGCACCACTTTCCTGCCAGTGGCCGGTGACTTTGGCTTCGGTGTCATCCATGACGATGCCTTTGAGCGTCTTTGCCTCGACACCGCGAGCCGACTTGGGGCCGGTGTAGTTGAGGATCTGGCCGTCTTTGAGCAATTGCTCGCGCAGTTTTGCATACGGCACGCTTTGGACTGACTGATTGCCATCGATCGCCATCACGGCAGCGGTGGCGGCGCTTTGGCCGAGGATCATGAAGACAGGTTCCATGCGGATGCTGCCATAGGCGATGTGGCTGGCGGACATGGCGACAGGGACGAGCAGGTTCGAGCCCTGGCCTTTCTTTGGCACGAGCGAGCCATAAGCGATCTCATACGGGCCGTTGGTGCTCACGCCGATGTCGCCCTCATTCTGCACGTAGCCTTCAGGCGTGATGTAGCGCTGCACGTTGTGACTGTCGATGGTGTAGCTGCCCATGCCGACAGACTCGGGAGTGGGCTTCTTTTTGCGCAGCTCGTTTTCGGTCATGACGTAGTGGCCGATCAGGCGGCGCGCTTCGCGGATGTAGAGCTGGTGGGACCAGTTGCCGTTGTCGGTGAACTCATCTTTGGGCAGGCCCCACTCGCGGAGTTCGTTCTGCACTTTGGCAGGCACTCGCGGGTCATTGGCCACGAACCAAAGCAAGCCCTGCTGATAGGTGCGATGCACGGCGATGATCTCTTTGCGGCGCTCGTAGCTGGCTTCGGGGTAGTCGTAGTTGTAGCCGATGTTATCAAAGCTGAAGGGGCCGTGGTTGTTCGTGTCCGTCTTGTGATTCGGGATGGGATCAAACTTTTCGAAGAACTCGCCCCAGCCGGTTTCCAGCACGCGGAGGAGGATTTCATACTGGGAAGCGTCGTAGCCTTCAGGCTTCGGGAAGGGGATGCGGTTCTCCGGGACGTTCGTGTAGCAGGAGCGGAAGCAGTAGGCCTGCACACGCTTGTCGCCTTCGCCAAAATTGCCGACAGGCTCGGTGCTGACACGGGGCAGAACACCGCTTTTGGGGTCACCCGGCACTTTGTAGGGGCTGACGGGAGGCTTCACTTTGCCAAAATGGTGGCCGTGATGCAGCACGCCGACCTGGATGCCGTTGTGCTCCTCTCCATAGACGCTGTTGGCCTCACGCCCGACGTGGTAATCGCAGCCCGCAGCGGCCATGAGGTCGCCTTCGTAGGTGGCGTCGATGAACATTTTGCCTTGGTAAGTCTTCCCGCTGAGCGTGGTGATGGCGGTGATCTTTTCGCCGTCTTTCTTCACGCCTTTGGCGCGATCCAGCCACTCATCACGCACGACTTCGATGCCGAACTCTTTGACGTAGTCTTCAAAGACCTGCTCCGCTGCGTGTGGCTCAAAGATCCACATCGTGCGGTTCTCGCCATCCATGGCGGGAGTGCCCTGGCCTTTGTTGCCATACTCTGATTTCTTCTGCTGCACCCACGAGCTGTCTTTGTCGTAGTGCAGGTAGATGCGGTGATAAAAGTCACGCGCGATGCCGCCGATGACGGCTTTGTTTCCCGTATCTGTAAAGCCGAGTCCGCCACTGCTGAGACCACCAAGATGCTTGTCTGGCGACACGATGATGACGCTTTTGCCCATTTTCTTCACCTGCACGGCGGAGGTGACGGCAGCGCAAGTGCCGCCATAGATGACGACGTCATGATCTGCGGCCTGAGCGACAATGCAGAGGAGTAGGGGAAGTGCGGAGAGGAATGATTTCACAGGGCCGCACCAAACGTCTGCCTTGTCCGCTTTCAATCGTAGTGCTCACGAAAGAGATTTTAATTATTGGAAATTAGGGCGGCTGGGAAGAGATGTGGAGGCTGGATTTACTGGCAAACTGAACTCATGAGCCCTTCCGAAGCCGCCATCGAACCTCACACGAGAGGCGAATACATGGTTGGCAGGGAAATTTGTTCTCCCGAGCCTCCGGCGCGGTCACGCCAGAGATTTCCACTCCCAAGCCGGACAAAGCCCAGATTTTTCATCGCCGATCTCCGCTCTCTGAGTGTAAACCCAGCCCGATGAACACCAACCCATTGCGACCATCATCACCCATTCCAGTGCTTCGGAAGCTGACACTCTTGCAAGAGTGGCGAGAGGTCGTTTACTTCGCATTCATCGTTCTGGGAACTAGCGTTCTCGTGTGGCATTTGCCTCCAACAATCCATCCTTATTTGGCCGCTTGGCTTGCCCTTGGGTTTCTCTTCGATTCGCTATCTGCCTTTTATTACACGCTGTCGTTCATCAAGCGGTTTCATATGTCGGGCTTTCCCCTCATCGGGTTCGTCTTCTATCTCTGGGCATGGCTGGCCTACCCAAAATCCATCCTGATTTCAGGAGGTGACGGGTTCTGGCAGATCGGCCTCCAGAAACTACCAGACCTGCTCGCACTCGCAGCCTTCCACGCTCTTTTTCACGCCCCGTTTTTCTTGCTCTTTCGAGTCACAAAGCGTGAGATTCTCCACGGACATGCGACGACGCCGTCCAACCTATGACAGCGTAGTCGGCCCCCCGTTCCATCAAACTCACTCTCGTCTCATCGGCTTTCCTTCATCAGCCTTGGCGGATGTACACTTTCGAAGTGGTGAAGTTCACGAATTTTGTGAACCGCTACGCTGGTGAAGAAGAATGAAGAAGACGCGGGCAAATCGCAGTTCGGCAAAGATACACAGCCCGCCTTTGAATCGCTGCGGATGCGCCTTGGTGCCTATCTCGATGCCAAAGCGCCTGCGCCGAAGGATCGCTGGCATGATCCACGACCTGCGCGGCCGGATTTGAAGAAGGCGCGGGAGATTGTGCCGCTGGGGGTGCAGTGATCCGAATCGATCAAACGATCTCGCGGATCACTTCGCCAAAGTCGATCTCCAGGCGTTTGCGCCCTGGATATTCCATGCGGTGGGAGTCGATTCCGAGCTGGCGGAGCAGGGTGGCGTGGATGTCGGTGACGTAGTGTGGATGCTCGACGGCGTGGAAGCCGAGGTCGTCCGTGCTGCCGTGGGCGATGCCGCCTTTGATGCCGCCGCCTGCCATCCAGACGCTGAAGCCATACGGATGATGGTCCCGCCCATCGGTCCCCTGGGAGCCGGGAGTGCGACCAAACTCGGTGGCGAAGACGACGATGGTTTCTTCAAACAAGCCGCGCTGTTTGAGATCGGCGATGAGTCCGGCGATGGGCTTGTCCACCTGGGCGGCGAGCTTGCTGTGATTCTCGCGGAGCTTCGAGTGGCTGTCCCAAGCGCCAGCGGCACCGTCGCCATGCATGATCTGGATGAAGCGGACACCGCGCTCCACGAATCGACGTGCGGCGAGGAGCTGCTCGCCAAAAGGTTTCGTTACGGCGTGATCGAGGCCGTACATCTTCTTCGTGGCCTCACTCTCGCGGTCGAAGTTCACCACTTCGGGCACATCCTTCTGCATGTGGTAGGCCAGCTCGTAGGATTTGATGCGGGCCGCCAAAGTGGGGTCATCGGGATAACGAAGAGCGCTGAGCCGGTTGAGTTTTCCAGCCAAGGTGAAGCGTGCTGCCTGCTCAGCCTCGGTCATGGCGATCTCGGGCCGGGCGTAGGCGAGCGGGTTCTTGGGATCGATCTTGAGATTCACCGCGTCATAGGCCGGGCCGAGGTAGTGACCATCCTTCAGGTCAAAGAAGCGGGGGCCGATGTTGATGAACTGCGGCAGGTTGTCATTGAGCGAGCCGAGCCCGTAAGTCACCCACGCGCCGATGGTGGGATGACGGCCATCGAGCATGTGCTTGCCGGAGTGGAACTGCACCTGCGCACCGTGATTGTCATCCGTGGTCCACATGCTGCGGATGATGGCGAGGTCATCCACCGAGTCGCGCAGATGCGGGAACCAGTCGCTCACTTCGATGCCGCTCTGCCCACCTTTGCGGAAGCCGATCTGGAGCGGGTAGATCTTGTTCCGCTGCTGGCCGTTGGCGTCATTGACCACGACCACGCGCACCTTCTTCCGCCGCTCGGGATCGAGCACGTTTTTGTAAGGCGTCTCGCCGATGCTTTTGCCCGCGTACTTATTTAGCAGCGGCTTCGGATCGAAGCTCTCCATGTGGCTCACCCCACCGCGCATGAAGAGCCAGATCACATTCTTCGCCCTCGGCTGGAAGTGCGGTTTCCCATCCGGAAACTCCGGCAGCGTGACTGCACCCGCCTCACGCTGAAGCAGCGACTGCAAAGCCACGCCCGCAAAGCCCAGCCCGACATCGGACAGGAAAGCGCGGCGCTGGAGGGAGTGTGGCATGGCAGGATCAGTACGAGGTTCAGCGGGAAGAATTGCTTGCCTGATAAGAATCAATGCCACAGCCGTTCATCCGCCATGCGTTTCCTCTGGTTTACCTGCCTGGCTTTGGCCAGTTGCGTGACTTCCCACCTGGAGTACATGGCTCCCGAACTGCGACAAGCCGGGCTTCAGGACAGGACTGTGGCGGTAGGTCCGGTGATCAGCATGCATCCAGACAATGACCCGACTTCCATCGAGACCGCAGCACTGCAAATCGCAGCAGAGCGCCAGCTCCAGCAACTGCGCCCAAAGGTCCGACTGGTGAAACCCATGGAGCTGGAACGCCTTGTCGGTGCGATGAACATCCGCCACATGCCAAGTCTGGGATCGCCCCAGGTGCCAGTGGTCACCCCTCAGCAATGGAGCCGCATGGCAGCCCACCACATCGACTACCTGATGCTCACCGAGATGGTGGAGAATCGGGTCGTCCAGAGCTACGACACACGGACCAATAGCCAGACGCACACGGAGACTGGCTCCGACGGCAAAGAAAGAGCCTGCACCACCGAGACGAGCACCCTCGTGGCCGATTCACGGCGTTTCACCACCCTGCGGCTGAGCCTGACTGACACCACCACTCGCCAGATAGTCTGGCAGGCACGCGTCCACGGCCAGCACTACCGGGAGCGAGAGGTTCCAGCCTCCACCTCGGTACAAAGGCTCGAATACATGCCCTCCCCGCCTCCTTTGGCTGACATCGCAGATCCGATGATGGCCAAATCACTGCGGCGTCTTCCGAAATGACATCCAATGGCGACCCTCCAGCGCCCCTGCTCAGTCTGACGGGATTGGCTGCTTTCCGCTTTTCGGGACCGCCTTTGTCCTTATGCTGGGGAAGAGGTGCTGCCAAAGTGTTGGTGATGGAGATAAAGTGTCTGTCCCTCTATTGAGGTAGATTCCGCACACCAATGAAAGCTAAGTGAGGTCATAATCGGCTACGCCGTGTTTGAAAATCTGTTGATTGGCAAAAAGGCGGTGATATGCCGGGCGGAAGGATCTGAACGGCGGAGTTGGCCTTGGCGGCGATGGTGGCGTCATTTTCCCATTGGGCAGGTAAATCGGCATCCACCGTTGATCTTGGAATGCCAAGCGTGGATATGCCTGCGCCTCAGACATGCTGCCTCACTTCGGCTTTTTCGACTTGTCCCTGCCTTGGTGAAGGTTGGCGATGGCTATCTTCTCCTTATTCCCGGCTTTCAGTTCCTTGATGGGTGAACGAGGGACTTGGACCGGCACCGACTATCCCGGCGGAGTTCCCCCGCTTCAATGGTACCATGTGCCGTGCCGAGTCTCTCATCCAGCCCGCATCAGCCCCACGAAAACCAGCTGGCGAAAAATAAACTTGGCACCGTGGACAGGAGAACTTTGCTCATGAACGTTGAAAACCTGTGATGAATGCTGCCCCACCTAACCTCCATAGGCTCAAAACCGGACTGAAAGGGGCGTTCAGGACCCCCATTCGTCATTTTTCCTCCCCTCTCTCTCCTAGAAGACTAGCAGAAAGACTGGCAGCGGTGTTTCTGCTTCCGTGCTCTGCGGTGGCCGCGCCAGAAGCCTTCCTCAGGTTTGTGGAGGCGGACAGGCTCCTGCTCACCCAGTCAGGCACGCTCGTGTGGAAGGCTAGCGGGACGGATTTTCCCTCCGGCCAGACGCGCATCTCGCAGACATCGATCCATGTTTCCCCTGCGGTCGTGAGAGCCGGCAACATCCTCAAACCTTCGGGATCATCCAACCCGGTGGTTCCGGGCGGGGTGGTGCGGGCTTATGGCGGGGCCGTGGCCTGGGTTTATGGCAGTGGCTATGTTTACGCGACCGACGGCTCTTGGGGCCGGGCGATGGGCGCGGCTTTGCCTGATCCGGAACGCATCTCTCGCTACGGCCAGTTACTCTACATGGGCGATGAGAGCTTTGTGACGGACGAGACGGGGGAATTTCTCGATCAGGCACGTTTGTGGCGGAATGGGTATCACGCCGCTGACCGCGAGCTGGTAGCGGACAAGACGAGCGGCCCAGGTGCCACCTATTTCCGAGCCCTACACCGGGTGAGCCGGGACGAAGTAGTGGCGCTGCTGGGCACGGGCAAGCTTGTGCGCTATGTCCGGTTGCATTTCCCTCCCGCCGCGCCGTTTTGGCTGGAGGTCGTAGTGGCGAATCAAGTGATCGCCACGGCGGAGGATACGGACATGAGCGGAGGCCGCGATGAGGACTCGGCACCGCGCCGCCTTGTCTGGGCTTACCGCAATGGCGATGGAACAGCGGTGCTGTTTCGCTCCGCGCCGATCAATGACTTGATGGCGGGCGGCACCCACCTCGGCTCCTTCGCCACCACGGCCCCACAGCCGTTCTCCCGCATGGCTGTGGGCAATGGGGACATTTTCTATCAAGTCGCTTCCGGTTTCGGCGGGCCTCTCATGCGGCGCAGCGCGCATGGATTCCAAGCGGATGCGGAGGAAGTGGCCACCCTCACCCACGAGGCGCGCGAGCTCTGCGCCAATGATAGCTATGTCTGCTGGATCGACAGCGGCCACACTGTCTGGCGCTTGCCAGTGGGTGCAGCTGCCGTATCCCGCGACATCGCGGCGCTCGGCGTGGAGGTGATACAAGCCATCCAGCGTCCGGCCAATGATGTGCCGCTGGTGGCGGCCAAGGAAACCCATGTCCGTGTGCTCGCCCAGATCATGAGCAGCTCTGCGGGCGAGACGAGTCTGCCTCTTTCCCCAATGGCCCTCCTCCACGGCTCGCGCGGGGGGGTGCCCCTGCCCGGTTCGCCGCTTGTGCCCAGCCTGGTTATCGTGCCGCCGCCACCAGATATTCCTCAGGCTTCACCGCCGGTCCGCAACACGCCGCCAGACCGAGCGGTAGCTACTGACGGCTGTTGGTTCCGGCTGCCGGAATCTTGGACCACCGAGGGCACGATCTCGCTGAATGCCGTGGTCAATCCCGCCCGAACCTTTCCCGAAACGAGCTATGGCAATAACAGCCTAGCCCGAACCGCCACTTTCACCCCAAAGGTGCCCATCGGGCTCAAAATCATCCCGGCGCGGAGCAACAGCCGCGTCACCACCCGCCGCGACCTCAGCCGCGAAATGTTTGATCAAGCCGCCTACCTGTTGCCGACGAGCAGTCTGCGCTGGGAATTTTGCCCCCATACTCAGATCTCGGACATCTTTGGGACGCCCTTCACTTTCAATGATGGCTCGGATGACAAGGATCTGGTCATCATGTCGCTGTGGACAAAGAAGATCGAGGGGGCTGGCGGCACGCTGGCTGAGCCGGGCGGATTTGACCATTACATGGCGGTATTCCCGAAGCGGGATGTGCCGATCCCCCTGGGCGGCTACTCGAACCCTGGCGATACGGTTTCCTCCACGGGGTCGGCCCTGTTTGTGGTGGACTCGGCTAACCCTGGGCCGGATGGCAGTCTCGGCGGAGGTGCGCCTGTGCGGGATAGCAGTGGGACGCTCTTTAGTGCCGTAACGCTGGCCCATGAGCTGGGGCATACCTACGGGCGCATGCATGTGTCGGGCTGCCTGAGCCCATCTTTTACTGATCCAGGCTACCCATATGCGGGTGGCACGATCTCCAGCACGGCGGCCGGGCACCTGGGGTTCAATGCCTTTACCCGAAAGCTGCTGCCACTTTTCGGGACGGGAGACATCATGACGTATTGCTTTGACCGGTGGGTCTCTGACTACACCTGGAGCATCATTTACCACCGGCTCTCGACCGGGTATGGGCCGGCTTCTGGCCTGTCTGCCCGTGCGCTGCGCGATGTGGGGCCTGTGGCGGGCTATACCTGCGGGGTCATCAATCTAGCGACGAAGACATCCACCCTGCGCCCGGTTTATGCGCTGGGCACCGCCGAGAGATCCCGTGCGCTGGCTGCACTGCCCCCGGCGGGCGGGCGCTATGTGCTGCGGGCTTTCCAAGGTGCTACGCTGGTCGAAACTTTGCCAGCAGGGCTGGCGGGGGCCGCCCATGATGCGGCAGATGATGTGGCGGATGGTTTTGCCGCCTGGGCGGCTCTGACGGATGATCTGGATGGCATCGACCGGCTGGAGCTGCACGACCAGCAGGCTGCCGGGGGAGCTCCGCCCCTGGCCACGATCTCGGGCGGCGGTGCGGCACCCACAGTGACCGTGACCCAACCGACGGCAGCCGGGGTGGGGAGTGGCAGCACGCTGCAGGTACAGTGGAACAGCACGGACGACGGCGCAGGGCCGCTGGTGCATTTCGTGCGTCTGAGTGTGGACAATGGGGCGACCTGGCGTTCGCTGGCCTCCGATGTCCAGGGAACGGGGCTGGTCGTGCCTCGGGCGGACCTGCCCGGCGGCGCGCAGTGCCGTGTGGAGGTGATCGCCAGTGATGGCATCCGCTGCGGACGCGGGGTGAGTGATGCGTTTTCCCTGGCGGACAAAGCGCCTGAGGTGGCGCTGTTCTTTGAAAATGAGCGCCGCCACATCTCTGAGCGTCTGGCGACGGCTGTGTTTGACTACGGCGAGCGGATGACCGCTCATGCCGAGGTTTCCGATCTGGAAGACGGATGGCTGCCGGATTCCGCCCTGGTGTGGACGCTCGGCACCACGCCGCCGCTGACCAGCACGGGCCGCACTTTCCAGCCAGCGGGCGTTTCACCTGGAACTTACAATCTTGAGCTCACTGCGACGGACAGTGCCGGGCAGACCGCCACGGCCAGCACCCAAGTCGTGGTGCGCCCGCCGTTCGTGGAGGAGTCGTTCACACCCATCGTCATCGACGGCCAAGCCGGAGAAGAAGGCTGGGCCGCCGACCGGACGCCGAAGACGCTGCGCTACCCTGGCGGCGCGGCAGCGGCACAGATTCGCTTTGTCAATGACGGTGGGACGCTCTGCCTCTCAGCCACGGGCTTGCCCACCACCGGCCAGGCGGGAGAAAGGTTCAGCCTCCTGCTGGATGTGGGGAGCATCCCGCCCTTCCAGCCAGGCTATTCCAGCGTGTGGCTCGACATCGCCCCAGACGGCACATCTTCGCTGCTCCGCGGAATGGGCTCAGCGTGGGGAGATCCAGGCGCGGAGGCCTCGCCTCTCAGTGTTGCCACCAGTGGCAGCGGCGGCGTGTGGAATGTAGAAGCCCGGCTACCCGCCTCATTCTTTTTCAGCGGCTTCATCGGCACGACCATTCGCATGGCGTTCTTCCACACCGGCGCTCTGGCCGCCGGGTCATCCGCCGCCCTGCCCGGCGCAGCCTCCCCCGATGCGCCTGTGAGTTGGATGTCCGTCGTCCTCGGCCACGATTGGGACAACCCTGAGGACCTCGACAATGACGCAATGCCCGATGCCTGGGAACTCCAATTCTTCGGCCCCAACGGCTCGCCAGGCGGCAGCGCTGACTCCGACTCCGATGGCCTCCCTGACGCTAGCGAATACACCGCTGGCACATCGCCTACGGATGGATCTTCGCTCCTGGCTCTGCGCATCCAGCCCGGGGATGGGGTACCCGCGCTTCTTTGGCCAGTGGCACCGGACCGCACCTACACGGTCTGGCGCTCAACCGACCTCGCGAACTTCGAACCCGTGGCGGAGGGGCTTCCCAGCGGCTTTTCAAGCGAGCAGACTTGGGCGGACCCAGCTCCTCCGCCCAACCGAGCCTTCTACCGCGTGTCGGCCTCGCTTCCCCGATGAGCCGTGACCTTTGTTTCCGTCCGGCTTGCCCGGACGACAGACGGCGGCAGAGCTCCTCTGAGCCATCCAAGCGAAAGCAGTCGAACCGCCCTGAAGCCCAAGGCCGTGCTCAATCTGGGGGTGGAACTTGGACATGCGCCAAGCCACCCAAGAAGAAGAGGGTGCCCCACCATATCTTTTCTCCTGCGGTGAGGCGTCGCCTGCTATCGAAGCCCGTGGCTTTTTTCGCCTCGCCCGTGAGGACACCCGGCTCCCAGCCGCGCACGGCTTGCTTCGGCACGAACAGGCGTTTGCCATCCCGCTGGTCCGTGAACCATGTCCCGTCCCGGTCGGTGCGCGGACGGTCGGCTCCGTAGCCTGTCGGGACATAAGTCGGCGGTGGGGTGGCCACCTGCTGCCAGAGGTGAAGACTGTTCCAATCGGCATCCGGCTTTTTTCCGGTGCTGCATGAGGCGCAAAGCAGCGCAGCCAGCAGCAAGCACCATCCACGAATGAAAGCCAACGAGGTGCAAGACGGAATCCTGACGGTTCCTGGCAAAACGTTTCCAGCAGGCAGGCGAGCAACTCCGGAAAGAAGATCGTGGGTTATCATGACCAGCCTTCTGTAAACCATAGCGGCAGGGAAGCGAACGGTCATTAAGGGTCAAGGCCGACTGCGCCCCACCAAAGGCATTCAGGTCTGGTAAGATTTGCTTTCTGTAGCTTCGATCAGTAACGGAAGCTGCGCAAACAAGCCGCCCCCGATGACGTGAATCATCGGGGGCGGATGTGAGCTTGAAGCAAAGGAACTTACTGCACACTCAGAGGACCGGTGAAGGAAGGCTTTGGACCGGCACCGACGATGACCTGGCGGAGTTCCCGACCCATGGTGGCGCTTTTGGTTTCCGTGGAGTGGTTCAGGAAATTCCAGTCTCCCGAATACTTGCGATACCAGGAACCTGGGCGGCGGGCCTGACCTGCTGGGGCGATGTTTTGGGTGTGGTCAAAGAACTCCTGGGTGCCGGTGCCGAGGTTGATGCCGAGGGCGGAGGAGATGGCCACCATGCCGTCGCTGTCGGTTTCGCCGTCGCCCTGATTCCTCACGAAGTAGGTGGGCATACCTTCGATGCCGATGTCGGTGAAGGGCAACTGATAGGCAGCGCCAGGGGCGGAGAAGGACTTCACCAAAGTGGGAACAAGGCCAGCGACACCTGTGCCGCGGATTTGGAGGACGGAGAAGGTCCGGCGGGTGAGGTCGAGGGATTTACCAGCGCCGACGGTAGTCAGAGTGCCCCAGTCACTCTGGATGACATTGTGCAGGGCGTAGTCGAGGACCATGAGACCGTGGACCGTGTTTTTGACGATTCCAGGAGTGTTGTTGAGGAAGCCACTGGCAGCGTTGTGACTTGGAGTCGCATAGGCGGTATCGGCAGGGCTGCGGCCGCCATAGCAATAGACGGGGATGAGGCTGCCATCCGTGCGGGCCATGCGGGAGGGGTGCAAGGGGCCTTGGTTCATCTCACGGCAGAAGTCGGAGGTTAGATGACCGAGGTCGTCGGGCGAGCCTGCGAGAAATGTGGTCAGGCTGCTGAGCTGGATGGGCGCAGCCATGGGGAGATTGATTTTCCCGACGCTCGCTGCGGTGCGGACGATGCCCCAGATGGTGTCCACCATCGCTTGCGTGGACTCGACGCCGTTACGAAGGGCGGTGGCATTGTCAGCGATGGGGCTGCCAGTGTGTGGCGTGCCGAGGGTGATGAGGAACCTGGTCTTATCGCGCAGTTTGGTCGCAATCGCCTCTTCGCCTTCTGGTCCGTTTGTTAGATCTGCACCTGCGACACGGCCAGTAGGCACGCTGAGGATGTAGCGGCAGACGAGGCCACCTTTGCTATGAGCAATGACAATCAGTTCGGGATCTCTGGTGCAGTAGTCTTTGAAGTTGTCGTAGAGTGCATTGATCTCTGCGAGCACTGCTTGGGCCTGCTTGCCCACGCCGAGGGAGCCATCATGGCAAACGAGAGCGGCAGCAGTTCCATTGAACCGCCCCGCAATCTCTGGAGGCTGATCGGCAAAGGCAAAACGGTTGGCGAGCGGGTCGAATTCGCCGTTGGATGTGGCTCTCGTCTGCCAGTTATTCTGGGTCAGTTCAATGCCGCTTTTGGTAAATAGGTTTTGGTTCGTGTTTCCCAACACGGATGAGACAAAGGGAAAATCGAAGTAAAAGCGTGAGTAGCCGAGCGTGCCCGGACGTGCCACGGGATCGACAGGGAATGGGTTTGGAATTGGAAGTGGGCTTGGTTCAGGGGCGGCGGTGCGACCATGAACCAGGACGATCAAAGTCGGGATCGGGCCACTTGGGGTTCTTGGAGCAACGGTTGGGGTGATTGGCAAATTGACCTTAGCTGCTGGGATGACTGGCAGATTGACCGTGGGGGTTGTCACACGGACTGGCGCGGCAGCATGGAGCGCGGAGGCCAGGAGGAGTGCGCCAGTGCAGGAGATGCGGACGAAGTGGGCGAGGAGGTTGCTGTAGATGGATTGAATGGATGTTTTCATGTGGGTAGTGATGTTGTTGTTCTCACTGCCCTGATGCGCGCCGTTCGGGAACTTGCGCAGAAACACGAAAATCTTTTTCCAGCCTCAATCGACCGCAGGTTCCAATAGGACGGCACCTGAGAGAACAGGTGTCTTGGTGACGGGGATGATGGTGCCGCCGCTATTGATGAAGGGCATCTGCGGCAGGAGGAAGAAGCCGCTGCCTAAAGGCCCCTGCGCATCTTTGACGACGATGCCCTCGAAGGTGGCATCGCGCACGACGCGGCCTGCGGGTTGCACAAGTGCGGTCGGGTCATCCAGGGTGACTTTGCCAGTGAAGGTGCCGACGGTTTTGTTCGTGGTGAACTGGAAAGCAGGCGGCCCCGCGATATCGATAATGGTATTGCCAGCACCAAGGGTGAAGGACCTGTCAGCGGTGGAGGGCGGGCCGCCGATGCCGCCTTCAGTAAAGGAGATGCGGGCATTATTCAGTCCCTGGGGCAGACCGAACAGAGAAGTGCCAAGCAGGTTTTGGGTCGCGGGCGCGGGCCGATAGCTGCCGCCAGAAGCGGCGAGAGCGATCTGGGCAAAACCAGCTGCATAGGTGTGGTCCGTGGTGGCCGGGCGCTGCCAGCTAAGAGTACCAGTGAGCCCGTTATCTGTGATCACGCCGAAAAGGGTTCCGGGCTGAATGGTAAGGGTGCCAAGCAGTGAGCTTTTGACGTTGTTTTGGAAGATGGCCAACTCGCCATTCGGTCCAAGGATGCTGGCGGAGGTGAAGGGGGTGCCATCGGCAAGTTTACCGAGAATGGTGGTTTCCCCGCCTGTGATGACGGTGGTGAAAGAACCAAAGCCGATGCCCTGTGGCAGGGCTTGATTGCCCAAAGCCCCGGCGGGTATCTCCAGACCAAAAGTGTGATAGTTCTGGAAGGCTGTGGCGCGCTGGAGCTGTGTCCACGGGCTGCGCCATGCGGTGAAGCGGGCTGGCCGGACGAGCAGAGGGGGCAGGGCATTGTTGATCTGGCCATTGCTGATGAGATTTGTCAGCGGATTCAGGGTAAAGGTGACGCGGCGTGTTATCGCCGCTGGGCCCGAGCCTTGGATAAAGCCGAAGGATACAGAGACGAGGCTGCCCTGTTCCGGGAGGGTGATGAAGCCAGGTGGGATGGTGATGACAGTAGTGCCGAGGGTGATTTTTCCGCTATAGGCCGCTGTCGAAGCGATGGTCAGATCGAGACGTCCGCCGAGCATGTTGTTGATGAGATTGCGATCGATGATTCCCGTGTAACTACCAGCGAGGTTCGCCGGAAGCGGATCGACAGCGATGGCGGCATTCACGGTGGAGGCCCCTCTCGTGTTTTTGGCGGTGAGGGTAAAGTTACTGGTGATCGCCAGTAAGGGCCGACCGGTGATGAAGCCCGTTGTGGCATTCAGAGACAGACCTGCGGGCAGATTCGTGGCGGTGTAAGTCGTGGCGAGCCCTCCTGCGGGATCGAGTGGGATCTGGAAGCTGTAATTACGTCCCACCTGACCTCGGGGAAGCGGGAGCGGACTGCTGGCGATGCGCGGCGCGATGTCAAAGACCTCGAGGGTATTGTCTCCGCCTCTTAGGCTGCCTCCGGGTGCGGACACTTCACAGACATAAACACCGGAGTCATTGAGGTTCAGGTTCGTGATGGTGAGTTTATCCGTGTTTACACCGGTGATGCGGGCATCAGCAGCCAGGGGGGCTCCATCTTTGAGCCAGAGGAAGCTGCGGGAGCCTGCCGGTGCGGCGGATTTGAGAGCGAAGACGGCCTGTTTTTTGATCTCCAGACTCTGGCGGCTGCTGGCGCGGTCCACCACGGTGAGTCGAGACTGATCGCTGTTGATGTTGCCCGCCGAATTCACAGCTGTGACGGAGTAGATCAGCGCATCTGCCAGAGCTGCCGCTGGGATGTTCAGTTCGGGTGTGGGGGTCGCGGAACCAAAGTTGGCAAGATTGTTGGTCGCGCCGCGCTTCCACTGGAAGGCCACGGGCAAGGGTGAACCTGCAGTAGCTGTGAATCTCACCGGAGCTCCGAGTGCGACGATCTGGGACTGCGGATGAGCTGTGAAGAATGGCTGCACGCTGGCCAGGCACTCGCCCGTGAGGCGCACCTCGAAGGGGTTTTCGTCGGGATCGTTACTGGCGATGTTAAGCGTGGCGGCGTAGGAGCCTAGGACAACCGGTTTGAAGTCGATGATCACACTGAAGTTCGCGCCAGCATTGATGACCTGATTTATCTGTGGAGCGGAGAAACGTGATGCGCCCGCAGGGCTGGTATTTGTGAAGGTCAGACCGGTGACTCGGAGGGATGCCGAGCTTGGGTTCAGGAAGGTAAAAGTGCGAGAGCTGATACCACCCGGCGTAGTCGGCAAGAAAGCCACCGTATCGCTGCCATCGAGCAAAGGTGCGGGTTCACCAGCGACGACGACATCGATCTCAGATCCTGCGCCACCACCCGTGAGGGCGATGTCGAAAATGGCTTCGTCGCGGTCATCACTTTCGATCTGGATGGTTCCCGCACTTACCGCACCGGAAGTAGGTAGGAAGGTCAGTTCGCAGGTCGTGGTGTCGGTGCCGCCTGGGGCCAGGATCGACTTCGCTGGCTGGCTGATGCTATAGCCTACACCTGAGATGCTCACGCGACCCAAGGTCAGCAGTCCAGTCCCGACATTCCGTAGAGTGAGAGTGCGCTGCACGGGCACATTCAGCGGGTTGGCATTGCCAAATGCGATGGACCCACGCGCATCCTGCAGCTCGCCACCTGGAGTCACTGCCACGGCGATGTCGCGCACAGTGCCGGCGGCGGAGACGTTGATCTCAAAGGGGTTCTCATCCGCGTCATTACTGGCCACCTTGATGACCGCAGTGCGCACTCCGGCTGCTGCTGGTTTGACGTTTAAGGTGAAAAGGGTGCCGTCATTCAAACTGAGGCTACCCGCTGCAGGCTGACTGACAGTGAAGTCCGCACTGCCGGTTTTTGTGACGTTCAGGCTGGTCAGCGGTGTGGTTCCAGAGTTCTTGATGATGAAATTAAACTCATGATTTTGCGTGGTCTCCAGTCCGCCTAGATCCAGCGCCCCCACGTTGTCGCCAAGTTCAGTTCCGGCTGGTGAGAAGATGCTGATCTCCGGCGGAGTGGGACCTGAGCCGACCGCATTGAAGGCGATATCGAAGGCGTTCTCCGCATCAGGATCATTGCTCGCGATGTGCAGCGCGGCGGTGCGTGGGCCGTTGGCGGTTGGAGTAAATAACAGTTCAAAGGTCGTCAAACCTCCAGGCTCGAGATTGGGGCGCATGTTCGTCCTGTTCACGGTGAATTCCGCCGCCTGAGCGCCATCGAGAGTGATTTGGCCCAGGGTGAGTGGCTGGGTGCCCCTGTTACGGATCAGGAAGGTGGCCACACGCTGGGTTTGCGAGAGAGCCACACTTCCTAGATCCAGCGTGCCAGATGCATCCACTAGCACATCACTGAAGCGGGTCACTTCGATGTCAGGTTGGTTGTGGGCGAGCAGAGTGCGGACTCGTCCTGTGCTGCCATTGCCCGCACCGCTGATCGCGTGCCCTTCCACCAGCAGATGATAGCGGGTGAGCCCTGTGAAGGCTAAATTCTCAACCGACCAGCCGCCAGGGATGCGTGAGCCCTCGCCCAGGTCGGTAAAGTTGATGCCACCATCCGTGGAAAGGGCGAAGTCCAGAGTCTGAACCTCAGGTGCCGCAAGTCCGCGCAGCCAGTTGATTTGTGTGTCATCCAAGACTTCCAGACTTTCACTTGCGGGATCGTTCAGCAGCCGCACCACGGCATTGACCGGAATCTGATTCAAGCGTCTGAAGCTGCCACTAACTACGATCATGCCATTCGCCTGCATGGCAAAGCACTCCACAGGCCGCCTACCATCGATGGAGAAATCCGTGTCCCGAGTGCCGTCAGCACGCAGGCGTGCCATGCCTCTCGATTCCTGGAGGAGGAAGTCTCCGGCGATGATCAGAGATCCATCCGCCTGGACTGCTAAGTCCTGAACGAATGTCTCTTGGGCGATGAACCGACTCAGGTTCGGGATGGCGAAGTCCCCATCGGTGCTGCCGTCGGCCTTAACTCTGGCGATGCTGTTCTTGCTGCCAGCATTGATCCGCAGACCCGCTCCTCCGATGACGATCCGCCCATCGGGCTGCACCAGCAGACTACGCACGCTGCCCTCCGTCACCGGGGCAAAAGCAGCATCCAGTGCGCCTGCATCCGTCAGGCGCATGAGCCTCGCCAGCGACACGCCATTCACGCTCGTGAATTCACCGCCTACCAGAATCCCACCATCGCTTTGCAAAGCCAGGCTTGTCACTTCGACGATCGAGCCTGCAAGCACGGGATTGAAACCTACGTCCAAGCCGCCGTTCGATTCGAGTCGTGCCAGCGAAGTTCGTGCCGAGCCATTCACGCTGGTGAAGCGCCCGCCCAGCAGAATACGACCCTCTGCTCCGAAGGCCAGACGCCGAACGAATGTTCCAGCCAAGGTCGGGGTGAAGCTGCCGTCGCGGGCTCCATCTGCCTCCAGCCTGGCAATCAATCGCTGAGAGGTTCCGCCCACCATTTCGAAATTCCCGCCAATCACGATGCGTCCATCCTCCTGCACAGCGATAGCACTCACTTCGCGGCCTGTAGCAGGATCAAGCTGAGCGTCGAAAGTCAGATCCATGGTGCCATTTGGATTGAGTCGGACAAGGTCCGTGCGGACGGGCGATCGAGTCGTGACGAAATCACCACCGATGAGGATTTTCCCATCTGGCAGCACAGCGATGGACTTCACCGTGCCGCTATAAAATGGATCAGCGGCGAAGAGTTGCTCCACGCTACCAGGCACAACATCCGAGGTGAGGAAGACTCCCTCCGCCGCCCCAGCGCCAGCCGAGTTTTCAGCGGTGATGCGGTAGAAGTAGAAGGTATTCGCGAGCAGACCTGTGGGCCTGGAGTTGACGAGCACCTGACTGCCGCCGCTGACGTTAGGCGGTGTCACGGGGAAGGTCTGGCCGAGTTCAGGTGTGGTGCCGAGTTCGAGTGTCACCGCAGCATCCCCGCCACCAGCATTCACCGCGGCTGTGAGCAGGAGGCTGTTGCGCGTGATCTCCGTCGGCGGTCTCAGGCTGACCGTGGGGGCCAGATTCCCGCGCCCGATGAGGGTGAGGTCAAAGGCGGCTCCAGCGGTGGTATCATTGCTGGTAACGTGCAGTGCGGCAATATGGCTGCCACTGCGCACGGGGGAAAAGCTAACCAGGAGTGGCAGGCTGGCACTCGGCGCTAGGACCACGGGGAAGGCTGGAGATGTCAGGGTGAACTGGGCGGCATCGGTGCCATCGAGCGTCGCGCCTGTCAGGTTCAGCGCTGACTGGCCGATGTTTTTGATCTGAAGAGTCTGCTGGGCGCTGCCACCCAAAGCCGAGCTGCCGACATCGAATACGCCAGTGCCATCTTCTAGAGGAACGCCGCCGCTGCCTGTCACCGCAAGGCGAGGCAATGCCGCGCCGACAGTGATGGTAAATG
Organism: Verrucomicrobiaceae bacterium; assembly: GCA_021151605.1. Classification (GTDB taxonomy): domain Bacteria; phylum Verrucomicrobiota; class Verrucomicrobiia; order Verrucomicrobiales; family Verrucomicrobiaceae; genus Prosthecobacter. The sequence goes on along the minus strand of JAGKWZ010000069.1, from coordinate 2,964 downwards.
TCTGCCCCCCGCTGGTGTTCACACCGCCATTATCGATGCCGCCAGAGTCTTCCAGGGCGACGGTGATCGTGGCGGTGCCAGCGCTGCCGTTGGTCTGGTAGGAAAGTGCGCCGCCATTGCTGATGGTGGGAGCCGTAGTGAAGAGGCTGGGATTGCTGTTTGTGATGCGGAAGGTCAGTGTCTGATCGGACTCATTCGCCGGACCTGCGCTGATGTCTGTGGCCCAGCCAGCGATGCTTTGCGCCTCGTCGAAGCCGAAGGGATGCGTGAAGTTCTGCCCTTTCGTGAAGCTCGGGGCATCATTCACAGGCATGACAGTGAAGTTGAAGTTGCTGCTGTTGCCGATGATCAAAGGAGAGCCTGTCTGGCCCGAAGGATCGCTGACTCGGACGCTGAACGCCAACTGGCCGTGGGCATTGGCATTTGGGATGATGGTCAGGGTGCGTGGGATTTCTGTGAAGACCACGTTTGGCACCAAACCTTGAATGCCGCCGCTGAGCGCAGAATGGCTGATCGTCAGAGGATCACCCTCCGCATCGAACACGGTGAAGGGGATCGGCGGTGAGGCCGTGTCCTCCAGCACGGTCACATCCGCGATGGCGGAGATGGTCGGTACATCATTCACCGGGGTGACGATGAGGGTGAAGGCCTCCGTTTGTGTGGCGATGCCATCGCTGACGGTTAGAAGGATGCTGCCAGTGCCGCTGCGGTTGGGGGCTGGAGTGAAGGTGAGAGTGCGCGTGCTGCCAGTGCCGCTGAGTGTGATGTTTGCCAGTGGCAGCAGCGTGGTGTTTGTGGTGATGGGAATGACGGCGAGGGCGGCGGGTGTCTCAGCATCGCCCACGGTGAAGGATATGGTCCTGGCTGGTGAGTCCTCGGCCAAGGTGAGATCGGCGATGGCAGAGATGGTCGGGGCGGTATTCGTCACGATGACTTCGAAAGTGTCCGTGGCGCTCGCGGTGCCATCACTCACGGTGACAGTGATGGTCGTGTTTCCTGTGCGATTGAGGATGGGCGTGACTCGGATCGTTCGTGCGGAACCCGTGCCACCGAGGCTGATGCCTGTTCCGGACACGAGGGCCGAATTGGAAGAGACTGCCGTGACGACGAGTGAAGCGGCGGCGGATTCGGTATCGTTGATGCCAAAGGAAAGCAGAGTGGTGGAGGAGTTCGCCAGGATAGTCTGTGGGGCGATGTCGGTAAGGGTCGGCGCGTCATTCACGGCATTCACGGTGAGGGTGAAGGAGTCGCTGGAGGTGCTGAAGCCATCGCTCACACTCACGGTGACGGTGGTGGTGCCGCTGCGATTTGGCGCTGGCGTCAAAGTGATGTTGCGGATGCCATCTGCCCCAGCCAAGCCGATGCCGGCGAGTGGCAGAAGCGTGGTGTCTGATGAGGTAGCGCTGACGACGAGTGAGTTCAGCGGCGTGCCTGCATCCGCCACGGTGAAGGGGATGGCGGCGGTGGGTGTGTCCTCATCCGTGGTGACATTGGCGATGTCGCTGATGGTGGGGACGCTGACGTTGCTGATGTTAAAAGCAGCCACGGCCTCGATAATGCCGGAGCTGGCATTCGACTGGCCGCTGCTGATGCGGCCACGCGTGCGGATGAGGCCGCTGTCGGGCAGGTTCAGCTCCGTCATGCTCCAGCCGCCGGTGACGAAGGTGCTGAAGCCGAGGGGCGTCCAGGTCACACCAGCATCGGTGGAGAGATCAAAGGTGGCGGTGGTGATGGTCGGCGCGGTGCCGGTGCGAGCCCACTGGATCTGCGTGCGGTCCGGGGCGGTGATGCTGACAGATGGGGCGCTGTTCACCAGCATGGCAATGCCGCTGCGGGAGACACCATTCACGGCGCTAAACAAGCCGCCGATCAGCACGCTGCCATTGGAGGTCTGGGCGAGACAGTTCACCTGGTTCGCGATGCCTGTGCCGACGGCGAAACTCGTGTCCACCGTGCCGTCCGCATTGAGTCGTGCGATGCGGTTGCGCGACTGCCCACCGATATTGCTGAAGCTACCAGCGATGAAGAACTTGCCATCCGTCTGCCGGGCCATGGAGGCGATGCTGCCGTTGATTCCAGGCACACTAAAGCTGTCCAGGCTGCCATTTGAGTTCAGGCGGGCGAAGTTGAAGCGGCTGACACCGTTGATGCTGGGGAAGTCACCGCCAATTGCGATTTTCCCATCGGGCAGGAGCATGAGAGTGCGGACGTTGGAGTTGGCCCCGACGCCGATATTGAAGGTGGCTGTGCTTTCCAGGCTGCCATCGGTATTCAGTCGCGCGATGCGGTTGCGGGGTTGGCCATCGATGGTGGTGAAGTCACCGGCGATCAGGATCTGCCCGTCTGGCTGCACGGCGGCGACGCGCACGTTGTTGTCAGCGCCAGTGCCAGGATTGAAGGAGGCATCCAGCGTGCCGTCTGCATTGAGCCGGGCGAGGCGGTTGCGCGCCTGACCAGCGGCGGTGCTGAACTGCCCGACGACGACGATTTTCCCATCCGGCTGGAGGGCCATGCCTGCCACGGTGCCGATGCCGCCGGTGAAACCTGCGCCAGGAGTGAAGCCGGTATCGAAGCTGCCATCCGGGTTCAGGCGCACGATGCGGCCTACGGTCTGGCCGTTGAAGCTGATGAAGTTTCCGCCGACGAGGATCTTCCCATCCGTCTGCACAGCTAGGCAGACCACAGGATTATTCGCCCCGGTGCCGATGGCGAAGCTCGTGTCGAGGGTGCCGTCCGCATTCACGCGCGCTAGATTCCCGACAGTTTGGCCACCCACTGTGTTGAAGCCACCCCCGATCAAAATTTTGCCATCAGGCTGCACGGCCAGGGCGACGACGTTAGCCGTGAAGACATTGGGATTGAAGGTGGGATGCACGTTTCCAACAGTGACGGCAGTGCCGGTGAGGGTGATGTCAAAGGGGTCCTCATCTTCGTCGTTGCTGGTCAGGTGGAGGGCGGCGGTCT
>JAGKWZ010000400.1 GCA_021151605.1 Verrucomicrobiaceae bacterium | reverse complement strand
GTGGCTGGGATGCTGCGCGAAGGCCAGGGGACGACGTTGTCTCGTATGGCGATGGGTTTGAGCGGGGCGGCCATCGTGACGAATAGGCTGCGCTCGCCGTGCGGTGTTTTGTCGAAGCCTTCGTTATCAAACTTCTCTGGCGCGAGAGCCTCCACGGCGGCGAAGTATTTGGCTCCGTTATCGACCGTGATTTCATAGCTGAAAGCCGGGCCGGTGAAGCCGACGCTGCCGATGCGTTTCGTGAGGAAGCCACTTTCAAAGTAGATGTCAGTCTGCTCACCAGTGGCAGGGTCGGTGTAGGGGGTGCTGATGTCGATGTCGATCCCACCGCCGTTTTCGTAGCTGGTGGGGCCTTTGTCGCTATTCAGATAGACGCGGAAGCGATCCACGCCTGCGGTGGAGCAGAACCACTCCAGGCGGAAGGTGCTCTGGTCCGTGTTTGGGATGGGCGTGAGGGTCGGGGCCAGCATCATGGGGGTGGGCAGGGGCGTGGCCTCGCTGACGCCGAGCTTGATGGTGTCCAGCAGGGCCAGCGCGCTGGGGTTGCCGTTTTTGTCCAAAGTCTGGCCGTAGTAGCGGATGACGCAGTTCACGGCGGGCATGGAGTCGTCTGAGCGGATGATCTCCTTCACCTGCGCGCCATCGAACTCAGTGTTCCCCTGGGCGATGAGGCTCAGCGGTCCTTCCTCCACACGGCGGTAGATGCGATACTCCACGGACTCGGGCGCGGGTTGCAGATTGATGACTACGGGCACCTTCACCAACTCTAGATTGCTATCGATGGCGACGGGCTGGTGCTTGCAGGTGCCTGAGATCATGGGGCCGAGGAAGAGATCGGCGTAGTACTGAGTGCCCGGTGGCGCGGTGGGATCCTGGATCAGCACATCGCCATCATCATTGACCACGCCTGGACCGACGACGCCACCTGAGCGCCGGGAGATGCAGACCTGCGTCCCTGGCGGTGCACCCCATCCTGGTGGGAACTCAAGCCTTGCGGCACCTGTCACTATTGGCGGCGTGGCGGTCTCGATGACAGGAACGTTTTCCGACCGATCAAAGGTGTACATCCGGTAGCGGGTCATGAGCTGCGTCGGCGTGAGGCCTGCGGCACCTGGGTCGATGAACTGCACCGTGTCACTGGAGGTCGCCAGACCGAAGAGCAGGGGAGAGATGCCGCCGTTCGGCGTGACGAGCGCTACGGAAACGAGGGCTCCAGTGGTGAACTCGTAGCTGCTCGTCTGCTGGAGGGAGACGTAGTTCTGCCCCATGTACTCGACGGATGTGGCATTCGTCGGCTTGATGACACGCCCGTAGCTGTATTGCGCCACGGGCTCGCCACGGCGCTTGCTGCATGGGTCGATGCTGCGGGCATAGAACGTGCCGTGCAGGATATTCGTGGCGTAGCCAGAGCCGAGGGTGGTCAGATCCCAGACGTAAGGCCAGCTCACGCTGCCATCGCTGCCATACACGATCACCATGACGCTGATGTTACCCGTGGGATGGGTGAACTCGAAGCCGATCTTGTTCTTGTTGCCTTCAAAGGCTTGGTTGATCTGCCCGGGCGGACTGACCACGTTGAGGGTGCCGTTTTCGATCACCGTGAAGATGGCGGAGGAGATCTGCCGGTCCTGGCGCTCGCACTCGATGAAGTAATGGCGCAGCCCATCCGCAGGCGCGGGGCCGATTGCTTCATCGTCAGGATGGCCGACATAAGGCGCGGTGCAGTGTTGCTGCACGCCGCCATTGGGAGCGGCTGGGCCCTGGAAATCACGCAGGGTGCCAAAGGCGGGCGGGCTCGGGTCTGAGAAAAACGGTCCGCAGGGGCCAGCCGGATCACGCACGGAGCGCACCGCATAAGCGATGGTCTGCCCGGGCTGGAAAGCGCCCTCGACGGTGTCATCGACATAGCTCATCTCGATGCCGTCCGCCGTGTGCGTGATCTCAGGCGTGGCCAGGATGATGTGATCCCAGGGGCGGCCATTGTTCGCACGGAAGTCGCCGATGCTGCGGGTGCGGAGGATCTGGTAGCTGTTTGTGCGGGAGTTGCTGCCCGCGTTCGTGTTGGCCTTCCAGGAGATGCGCAGCTTTTGCAGGCTGTTGCCCGCGTCGAAATTGAAGATGGGTGTCACTTTCACAAAGTCCGGCACGTCTGGCGGCATGGTGCGGCAGGCCAGGGCAAACCCGGCGGCGGAGGGTGGCCCTTCGCGGCCCAAAAGATCCCGCGCGACGACGATGTAGCCATACTCGGCCTGGTCGGCGAAAGGTGGGCCGGGCAGCAGGTCTTCGTAGCGGCGGTTGTCATCGACAAAGAAGAAGGTGCTGCGGTCCGAGTTCAGATCTGCCACGTCGAATTCACTGAAGAACTTGTTTGTAAACACCGGCACCGGTTCCGTCAGGATCTGGGAAAGCTGCGGTATCGGCGACAGCCCGGGAATGATAATGGGGGAGGGCTTGTGCGTGCTGAGCACGAAGTTCTCCTTGGAAACAAGCCGCGTCTGGCTGTCTGCCTTGAGCTCGGCCAAGGTCGGCGGAGTGACATGCCAGCCGAGGTCGTCGCGGGCATGAGCCCATGGGGTGCGATAGACGTTGTAGCCCTGCACCTGCGGGCCTAGGCGGCGGAGTTCATCTGGCACCGCCCAGCGGAGGCGGATGTTCAAATCTCCCTCGGGGGTGTCATTGGGCACCCAGACAGGCTTTCCAGGTGCTACGAGAGGCGACGGCTGGGTGTAGTCCAGAGTCACACGGCCCACGACGGCGATGTCGGCATTCAGTGCGAGGTCAAACTCGCGCAGCTCGAAGCTCATGACCTGTGAACTCATGGGGCCTGCCCAACCAATGCCAAGGCAAAGCGCGATGGATGGGTGACGTGCCTTCAAACCGTGGAGACCCTCCAGCATCTGCGGATGCTGCGAGGCCTGCACGAGCACCTGACGCAGCTTTTCCGCGATGGGTGTGGTGCGCGGCACCGTGGGGCGCTGAGCCTCCGGCACGTGATTCAGCAGCACGTCCAGATGGTCCACCATGCCATCGAGCACGAGGTCGAGGATGCGGAGGTCATCGTTCAGAGCAGCTTCGGCGCGCTTCAAGACGGGCGCGAAGACCTCCGCACTGACCACCGGAGTGACGACCCCGAGCCGCGTGTAGCCGCCAGGATCAGCGGGCTGGCCGTTCTTGCCATAAACGGCATACGTTTTGCCCGTGACGGTGGTGGATTGGACCCGGTCCCAAACGAGGTAGGCCCAGTGGTCGATGCCGTCCTGGATGGTGGTGCCGGTGGTGATGAGGAAGTTCGTGTCCTTGGCACCCGCCAGCGTGGTGAGGCAGAGCAGGGAAAGCAGAAGCAGTCGTTTCATAGCGTGGGGCTGTTCTGGGTGGAGGTTAGAAATCGACGGAGAAGGATTTGGCTCCCGTGCCCATGTTGTAATCACCTTTAACTCCGAGGCTTTTGCTGAAGGTGTAGTCGAGCGGCGAGATGCCCACCTTGGCGCTCACATTGCCGACGCCCGTGAGTTTAAGCACGCTGCTGCCCGGAGCACTGAGCGGCACATAAGCTCCGAAGTTGAGTTCCAGGCTTCCTTTCACCGTGATGGTGCAAAGCACTTGCCCGGTGAGGCCCAAAAACTGTTGGCTGCCGATGAGGATGCTGGATGAGCCACTCGGCTTGAAGACGCTCATTCCCACGCCAGCACCTGCGCGCAGATTCAACATGCAGGTCGTGGGTATGCCGATCAGTTCGTTCAGAGGCATCCAGCCTTCCGCGTAAAGTGAGCCGCCTGTGTAGGGAGCGGTGGGCAGCTCTGTGGGAGGCTTCACATCGTTGACCAGTTTGGTCATCAGAGTGCCAGCTCCATCATTGATCTGGGTGAGCGTGCCGATCTCGCAGATGCGGCCTAGCAACGCTTTGGCGGCCACCTCTTTGCCCTGAAACTCGGCCCGCAGGGCAAAGCCAGCGTAGATCTGATTCGGGGAGGCACCGACGATGACTTTGGGGTCGGTGAAGTTCATGCCACCGGCTCCGAAGGTGCCCTTGATGCCGAGCGCTCCATCGAAGCCCATCGGCAGGCCGCCATCGGCAAAGCTGAGCTTCAGAGTGGCGTAGCCTTTCGGGGCGGCACCCAGCCCTGCCCAGCCGAGCGGGACATTGTCAGCACCCACGGTGCATTCCAAACCTTCCGCGCCTGGGCCAAAGGCACAGACGGCGGCGGGCGAGTCACTGCGGATGGATTTCACATGCATGAAGGCATGCATCGTCATGCCGCCTTCATCGGGTTTGCCGCCTGAGAGGGAGCCGATGCCGAGGTTCACTGAGCCATCCAGGCGGAGTTCTTCGAGCGAGTCGCCATTGATACGGGCGTAGCCGTTGAGGCTGGCCGCTTTCAGCTTGTCCGAAAGTCCGCCTAGGCCGCTGGTGAAGCTGGGGGGCGTGTTGGGCGGAGTGTTCCGTGCCAGCACACCTGCGCTCAGGGTGCCAAGGATGCCGTCCACGCCCTGGAGAGAATCGGCGACGAGTGTCTGGAGGTGCTGCTTGAAGACTTTCTGCGTCTCGCTGGTGACGCTGGAGCCGATGAGCCAATTGCAGTTTCGCAATGTGATCCGTCAGGCCTATGACTACAGCTGCGGCTCGGCCGCGCTGGTG
>JAGKWZ010000399.1 GCA_021151605.1 Verrucomicrobiaceae bacterium | reverse complement strand
GATGTGGTGGAGTGCTCCCCGGCTTGACATGTGGCAGGGGATGATGATCTGACGCTATGTCCACCCACCTCCTTCCACCCGCCCTGTGGCAGAGTCTCCACTTCGAGTGGCTGTGGGTGTATCATGGGCTGGTGCCGGTGACGGAGCGGTGGTCGGATGAGATCACGGTGCCTGCGGGCTGGTTTTGGGTGGAGTGTGGTTCGGGCCGGATCAGGGCAGGGGAAGGTGAGATCTCGGTGAAGGCGGGGCAGAGCTTCTTCTCGGCTCCAGGCACGCGCCGGCAATGGTTCGCGGCGGGGACGCGGCTGCTGTCTGTGGGCTTCCGCTGCCAGTGGCCGAGTGGTGCCCCGGTGTTTCAGGCGGGTTTGAATGTCGCTGCCACGGCGTCTCGCTCGGCGAAATTGTTATCGGCCACACGGTCTCTTTTCCACTCGGTGCATGGCCGGACAAGGGAGGTCGATTATCACGAGGGGATCGTGGCTAGTGCGAAGTCGTTCGCGGATTGGTGCCAGCATGAGGCTGCATTTCGAGCGTGGATCGGGGTGTATGTGGGCACTTTGCACCGCCTGGGAATACACCCGCAGCCACCCGCGAAAGCTCATGATGACCGACTGGAGGCGCTGGTCCGTGCCTTGCACGAGTGGCCGCTGGATCAGCCGTGCCGACTTCACCAGCTTTCTGCAGGCACTAAGCTGGGCAGCCGCCGTGTGCATGATCTGCTGCGAGCGCATCTGGGGATGACCGCCCAGGCCTGGCTGGAGCGCCGCAGGCTCGAAAACGCTCGTCATCGGCTGACGCGTGAAGATGCTGCGCTGAAGGAGATCGCCTTTGGGCTCGGCTTCCGCCACCCGCCTCACTTCACCGCCTGGTTCAAGCGCCACACGGGCATGACGCCGACTGCCTTCCGCGCCGGGCATGGCATCGAGGGGGCGTGAACTGCTGGCGAGTGAGGTTGGTATTGGATCCGCCTTTCCAAGAGGGGATGTCTTCTTCACCACTTGCAACGGTGTCTCCCTCCGCCTATCTGGCTGGCATGGCGCGCCGCGATGCGGGGCGTTTTCTTTATCCAGTCCAGGGCCGTGATGAGCGGCGCTGGCAGCCATTTCGTAGATGCAGGGAAGACCGTGAGAACCGGTCACAGTGGCGCTGCGGTATCGGGTCACCATCTCACAACGCGCCGGTCAGTGATGTCCGGCGGGCAAAGTCAATCTGGGGGCGACTCCGGGTGAAGGCGAGAGGGATGGGCGCATGAGTCCTCATGCACAAACCCGGAGTCCGAATATCTCGCTTCGAAATGCTCACTCCCGCCGCTCCCAGTGGAGGCCGGTGGGAAACCATACTTCATCGCAACAATGAAGCGTGAGATCGAATCTCCATGCCATGCCTGCTCCAGCCGAGGAGCAGCGAGACGGCATGGTGCCTCGTTCTTGCCAAAGAATAAGCAAGACAACATGAAACAGACCCAGACAAGCCTGTGCCCGGCATTCCGCCTGGCAGGCATCACCCTCATCAGCAGCGGACTGCTGCATGGTGCGGACACCCCAAAAGAGAAAACCGCGCAGGAACTGCCAGCGACGGTGATCACCGCCACGAAGACGGAGACGGAGGCGGACAAAACCGCCTCATCGATCACAGTCATCGACCGCGCGAAGATCGAGCAAGAACAGTACCGCCTGCTCGCCGATGCGCTGCGCATCGTCCCTGGCATGACGGTGATCAATCCCGGCGTGACCGGCAACGTGGCCACGGTGCTCACACGTGGCACCGCCACGAAGGACACCATGCTGCTCATCGACGGACGCCCCATGCCCTTCAATCTGGCGGGCTCCTTCAATCTCGAAACCATGGCGCTCGACAACGTGGAGCGTGTGGAAGTGCTGCGCGGACCTGCGGCCAGCCTTTATGGCGGACGCACCATGGGCGGTGTCATCAATGTCATCACGCGCAGCGGTCGCGGCCTGGAGAAGCCGGAGACGACGGCCTTCTTTGAGGCAGGCAGCTACGGCACCTTCCGTGAAGGCGTGAGCACCCTCGGTGCCGCCGGAGACCTCGACTGGGGCTTCGAAGCCAGCCGCACGGACATCCAGGGCCAGCGCATCAACAGCCAGTATCAGCAGTCGAATGCAGCGGGGAAGATCGGCTATCAGATCGCCGAGGATCTGCGCTTTGATCTCGACCTGCGCTACTACACGGCGGATGTCGGCGTGCCCGGCAGCACGGCGGTGAATGATTCGGACAATCATCTGCTCACCGAGTTTTGGAGCATCTCGCCAAGACTCATCTGGGACACTACGGAGAACTGGTGGCAGACGCTGACCTTTTCCCATTCCCACTTCCGCCAGGTGGCGACTGGCTTCACCGGATTGTTCGAAACCAACAACCGCGTCAGCTCCCGCTCTGACTGGCTGGAGTATCAAAGCACGGTCAAAGTGCTCGATGTCTGGACCATCACCGCCGGTGCCTGGTTCCAGGATCAAAACATCACGCGCTACAACGACAGCGCCCAGGTGCTCGACATCGATCAAAACCAGACGAACTGGGCGCTCTTCCTGCAAACGCAGGCCGAGGTGCTGCCAGGGCTGAATCTGCTCGGCGGGCTGCGTTACGACAGCTTCTCCGACTTCGAAGACGGTGGCACTTACCGCGTAGGCATCAGCTACCGTGTGCCCGTTTTGAAAACCCTGCTCCATGCCAATTACGGCACGGCCTACACACCGCCGACACCGCAGGACCTCACGCCTGTCTTTGGTGGCAATCCCAACCTGCTGGATGTCGAGCGCAGCCGTGGCTACGAGATCGGCATCGAGCAGCCGCTGTTGGACAACCAACTGCTCCTGCACGCCACCTGGTTCCGCAATGACATCAGGGATACCTACCAATACCTGCCGCCCTTGTTCATACCCCAGGCCGTGGGTGAAGCCACGACCAGCGGTGTGGAGTCCGGCATTCAGTGGACGCCCTGCCAGTTATTTAGTGCGAACCTGAACTACACCTACCTCGACGCTGCCGATGACACGAACAATGCGCGTCTTGTGCGTCGTCCGCGTCATTCCATCAATGGCGGGATCACGGTTAAGCCGCACAACGACGTCAGCGTCAGCCTCAGCGCGGTTTATGTCATCGACCGTGAGGACTTCACCCCAGCCGGGCAGGCCGACGTGGAGGACTTCCTCAACGTCCGCCTCAGCGCCAACTGGCGTGTGACGAAGAACGTCGAGGTCTTCGGCCGCATCGAGAACCTGCTCGGGGATCAATACGAAGAGATCCCCGGCTTCCCCGCGCTGGACACGGGTGCCTATGCAGGCGTGAAGCTCAGGTTCTAAAGGCTGTCTCCGGTGGAGATGCCTGAATCAATGCATCTCCACTGCGACCTCGCCGAGTCCACCACGGAAGTAGTTGAACTGGACGTTCTGGTGATCTGCCAGGAGGGACATGGGCACGCTGCTATCGACGAGCCGCTTCGAGATCATGAGCGCCGTGAGCCGTTGGCCGAGTGGGTTGTCATGCTTGCCTGCGTGCCAGATGCTGACCTTCTCGGCCATCCACGTTTCTTTTGGACCGACGGTGATGGCCATCTTTGGCACCATGGTGATGTTTCCACCGCCGGAAGTGCGGGCGTTTTGCGCCAGCGTGATCGGGTGCAGGTCAACGATGCGAGTGGCGAGCTTGCGATACTCCGCAGCGGGTGGCGGCTCGTTCTTCCATTTGCCGGTGCGCTTCAGAGGATCATTGAAGGCCCAATGCTTGATGTCGCCCTGACCGCCCTGCATGACGATGCAGCGCACGCCGGAACTCCAGCTCTTGATATAGGGAGCGGTGTCGGCTTTCGGGAAATGCAACTGCGTGTCCGGCATGACGAGCTTCTTCTGGATGCGGTCGAAGCAGAGTTCGCGGTCGGCTTTTTCAAAGGAGAGCGGATGGTCCATGCTCACCTCTTTCTTCGTGTCGGCATCATACCACTCGTCCATGCCCCAGAAGTGACCGTCCTTGATGGACATGCCGAGATCATTGATGAGACGTGCCACGAGAGGCAGCTGCTCCGTCGGGCCGATGGGGCCGCAGATGCCGGCTGGATTGTCCGGGGTGGCCTGACGCCAGGCGTGGATATATTCCAGAGCCTCAGCGAGGTAAAACTCCTCCAGGGTATCATACATCACGACTTTAAACCCAGGCCGCGAGAGCTGGCGGAGATCACGCTCCGTGAGACGAGCCGCGTCATTGATCAGAGAATTGTCGAGCGTGGTGTAGTCCCACCAGTCGGGGGCGATGTGGCTTAGCTTGCGTGACATGGAGGTAGCTGAGGTTGGGTTGTGGGAAAGAAAGACGGGCACCCTGCCCTTGATTTATCGAGTTTCGTCGGAAGCGGGGGCCTTGCCAAGCCCGCATCCACCAAGCGCCGAAGTTTTTTCCCTCGCCATTGCCAGCGGGCCGACTTAAATCGCGGAGAGTCTAAATCCCCCTCTCTATGAACAACACAAACCCACTTGCCGATATTGGATTCGCCCCAGCGACTGCCAGCGATCCCTTCCAGGCGGCCAAAGCCAGCGCGCTGAAAGCTGCCGAGGAACTGCGCGCCGCCGCCACTCAGAAAGCCAGCGAACTGCGCACTGCCGCCGAAAGCCGTGCCCAGAACTTCAAAGCCAGTGCCGAACAAAAAGCCACCGAGATCAAAAGCGATCTCGAGCACAGGACCGAAG
>JAGKWZ010000398.1 GCA_021151605.1 Verrucomicrobiaceae bacterium | reverse complement strand
TGCTGGTTGCGTTCGTCGATGTCCGCCGCTTCGTCGAGGTAGTACGGCAGGCGTACCTTGCCGGCCTGCTCACGGTCCATCAGGTGCAACAACAGGTACATGTTGGTCAGCGCCTTGATGGTCATGGTGGTGCCGTTGGAAGCCGCGCCATCGATATCGGTGTGCACGATCGGCTGGCCGCCGACCTTGGTGATTTCGAAGGCCAGCTCGAACAGGTCCTTGAGCCCCAACTGGTTATGGTTGGCGGCTACCAGACGTGCCAGATACTCCTTGGCCTCTTCGTTCTTCACGTCCTGATCGCTGGACTGACTGAGGTCGAACACCGACAGGGTTTCGCCTTCCTCGTACTGCCCGGCGCTGTGGATGATCTGGTCGATATGCTTGAGCGCATCCTTGTTCGGCGCCAGCACGATGCGGAAGCTTTCCAGGTTGGAGACCTGACGACGGTTGATCTCGCGGTTGAACAAGGCCAACTGGTGTTCGAGGTTGTCGTAGTCGCTGCGGATATTGCGCAGGGTCCGGGCGATATCGGTCACCGCCGCGCGGCGTGCCTTGGCCAGGGTCAGGGCTTCGTCCTGGCGGTGCGCATAGGCGTTGATCAGCAGGTGCAGGCGGCGCTCGACATCGTCTTCGCTGTCGAACTTGGCCACGCCCTTGAGGCGGATCTGCGCATACAGCGCGTCGATCTGCCCATCGATGCGCTGCAGGCTCTGCCAGGCATCTTGGTAGTCATTGAGCAGCGGCAGCAGGTTGTCCAGCGAGTCGTCCACCGGTTCCATAAAGGGCGTACCGAATGGCAGGTTGGCCGGCAGCAGCTGGCGACGGCGCAGGGCGTCTTCCAGGGTGCGGTCCTTGGCTTCCAGATCGGCGAGGCGCTGGGTCTGGGCTTCCAGGGCGATGACGCGGGTTTTCAAAGCTTCGTTTTCGTCCTTCAGCTCTTTGATCTCGGAATCCTTCTCCCTCTTGAGCTGCTGAATCGCGCCGATGCCGGTGGTGTAAACGCGATTGTAGTCCACCGAGCGGAAATCCTTCACTTGCTTGCCAAAGACAAAAGCCTTCTTGATCTCAGCAGCCACATCTCCCACCACGAAGGCTTTTTCATCTGTGACCTGGGCGACTTTCAAATAGTGACTTTGGTCGGTCTCAGCGTCTTTGCTGGTGATCATTACCATGTCTCCGACAGCCAACCCATGGGGCTTGCCCATCGTGACCTTCAGTGACTTGCTCTCGGCATCATATTTAGCCTGCTTCGCCAGTTCGAAAATCTCTGGAACATACGCTTCCGATTTGAGAACCGCTTCGGGTATCACCTTCTCAACTTCCTGGGCAATCAGACCTTTTTGGACTGGGTTACCCTTCATGACCTGGGCTTTCATCTGGTAGTTGGTCACTTGAAGCTTCATGACGGTGTCCAGGTCACTAACGGAGCTGGAGCGATCAACGATCTGCTTGATGCGCTGATCGGACATTGTCCCGTAGCCGAAGGCTTGCACAAACCACTCGGACCTGATGCTCGTGTAATTGCCGTTGAGAACCACATCGGTCCCACCACGGACATCCAGAGGACAAGTCGGGGTGGACGTGCCGACGCCGATTCTGCCACCGGTAAAGAGGAACCTAGGGGCCTCAAAGTCCAGTCGGTTAGTGGTGGTGCCCTGCCAAATGATGCGAGCGTGATAATCGGCACCAGCGGTTGAACTAAAATCGATATAGGGCATCTGAGCCGGTGCTCGGAGTTCGAGGTACTGGGATTGAGTGCCGCCAATCACATCCAATTTATATGTTGGAGTGTTCGTGCCAATGCCGACATCACCGCTGCCTGTGAACGTCATCATCGTGTTCGAAAAATTGCCCCAATCCCGGCTGATCTTGAGCCTTTTGTCCGCGTTATCAATGCCGATGGTGTAACCTGCGGCAGAGACAACGTCGAACGCGATCATCGGATTTCCACCACTGGTTTGCGTGCGCACCGCCATGATGGCATGGTTGTTAGCTGAATTGTTGGGATTGGCGAGCATGATGCCATTGCTGTCTGGTGAGGTGGCCGCCCTAGCCGCGACAAAAAGCGGCGATGATGGAGAAGTAGTGCCGAGGCCGACATTTCCGGCATTGGTGATCGTCATCAACGTCGCGCTGCCTCCACCGTTGACAAACTGGTGCCCCGCCGCCCCGTCGTTCGCAGGGGCTCGATAAACCAGTCCACCAGTGACCCCCTGGACGATACCTCCATCCACGGTGCCATTGCTGCTGCGGAAGCGGATGCCACCGGACAGCCAGTTATTGTCATTGGCGAGTGTGAGCTGGCCATTCACATCGAGCCGTGAAGCTGGTGTCGTGGTGCCTATGCCCACATTCCCGCCGTTCGGATTCAGCAGCAGGTTTTGCCCTCCCGGTCCCACCTTCGTGGCCTGGATGAAGCCGCTGCCATTGTTAGTGCTATTCATGCCGATGAGCAGGCGCTCATTGAGATCCGCTGGATCCGTGATGACGAGTTGCGGAGTGTTCGTGGTGCTGGAGTTGTTGCTGCCGCTGATGGTGAAGAGCGCTGGAGGCGCGCTGGTGCCAACGCCGACATTCCCGCCATCCACCGCCGTGATGGCGGAAACGCCATTGCTGCCGATGCTCTCCGCAAAGCGCGCCCGGAAGGCAAAGGCGCTGCCGACGATCTGCTGGCGGGGAGTGATCTCATTGTCCGTGAGCTGGATGCTGGCCCCGGCGGCGACGGTGACGCCGAGGTAGCGGGTGGCTCCGTTAAACACATTCGGCAGGCTGACAGCAGGGGAACCGCTCGGCCCTTTATTCGTTTCCGAGTAGCCAAAGGTCTGGATGCTAGTGCCTGTGCCCTGGCCCACCAGCACGCTGAACTCACCCTCCGCGATGGTCACGGTCTGCTGCTCGGAGTAGAGCAAATTTCCTGTCAGGGTGTTCGAGGGAGGATGGAAACGTGATCAGCCGGATTCCTGAGTACATCATCTGCATGGCCATGAGTCGTGATCGTGGGCGGCTGGCACTCGGTCTGTACAGCGGCGAGGTCGTGATCATCGACGTTGCCACCGGCACCGAGAAGCGCCGCGCGCGGCTGCACCTCGGCTCCATCACCCACGTTACCTGGACGGCAGGAGATCACCTGCTCACCATCGGGAACGAGGCTGGCTTTGACAAAGGCCGCCCCGTCATGCGGCTGTGGGAAACGAACAGCTTTTCCGCTCGCGGCACCTTCTTTGGGATCAAAGAAGCACTGGGGAAACGTGACTTCGATTTTCAGCCTTTGAGCGGTCACCTCCTCCTGCTGGACAGCTCGCCACAGCTCTGGCGCATCCCGGCAGATGTAGAGGCTGCGCGCCTCTCCAGCGAAAACGCTGAGCAAGGCTGGTCCACTTGCTTCGTAAGCGATAACGTCCTGTTCAGCCGCACGGACTACGCGCTCCAGAGTTTTGACGTGACGAACCCCCGTCAACCCAAGGCTTTAAGTTTCCGTAGCCCAACTGGCTATGTCACATCCGCCGTGCATTGGCCGAGTGGCACAGCGGCAGTCGCTCGGAGGATCGATTCAGCACCGCACAGCATCAAGCTTTACCAAACGAAGGAAAGCAAGCTGGCGGAGATTCGGGAAATTGCCATGCCTGACTGGACCTCGCGGATGGACTTCGATCCGGCGGGCAAGCGGCTCATTGCCACCACAACGAATCAGGCGGCGATAGTGCTCGATGTGTCTCCAGGGAAGACCCTGCTCAAACTGCCTTACAAGATCGAGCGCGCCGTATTTGTGGGAAAGGATGGAGAGCACATCGCCGCCATCGTGCCGAAGAAGCGCGAAACAGACGACGTGGAAGATGAACTCACGGTCTTCGATGCCGTCAGCGGCAAGGTTTTGAAGAGCACCCTGCATCACTTCCGGCTCGATCAACTCGTCGCCTCGCCGGATCGCAAGCTCATCGCTATCGGCGGAGCCGAGCAGGTCGTCCGCGTGCTAGATGCCGACACGCTGGAGGAGCGCATCGACTTCCGGGCGCATGATGCCGAGATCAGCGCTCTCTCATTTCACCCAAAGCTACCCCAGCTCGCCAGCGCCTCACCCGATGGCTCGGTGAAGCTATGGGACTACCAAACGGCGAAGCTGCAGCACACCTTCCTCGGCTTTGACGGCACTCCCGTCATGCTCGCCTTCAGCCCGAATGGAAAGCTCCTATCCGTCGAGGCCCAGGAGCGCACAGCACGTCTCTTTGACCTCAGTGGCGAGTCCGCTCCTGCTGCCGTGAAGCCTGCCGTGAGAGCCCCCTTCCCTGTGGTCGGCAAAGACTGGCTGGGCCTGATCAACGAACTCACCGAAGACGACATCATCGACGAGGGGCGCGGCTGGCGGCGTGAGAATGGCGCGCTCTACAGCCCAGATCGCGGGCCTGCCGTGCTGCCGCTGCCGGTCAATCTCAGCAGTATGAGCTATCAGATCAGACTCCAGTTACGGCAGATCATAGCGCGTGATGTGCTCCACCTTGTCCTGCCCGTAGGGGATCGCATGGTGGGCTTCGATCTGGATGGCGCACCCTTCGCTGGCTCCTATACCGGTTTGGTCACAGTGGACGGCAAATGGGGTAAAACCCTGCCATCCTCGCTTCGCGGCAAACGCATCACGGACAATAATCTTCATCACCTGGACGTCAGTGTCCGCCTTGATGGATCAAACACCACGATTTCAGTC
>JAGKWZ010000397.1 GCA_021151605.1 Verrucomicrobiaceae bacterium | reverse complement strand
CCGATCCCGATGCAGAGGCGCTGCGGGTGGCGTTTAATGGACTGGTGACGGCGCTGAGGAGGTAGAGCGCGGCTTCGCCGCGAGACTGGGAGACGCGCTGCGCGCGGAGACGGCGAAGCCGGAGAGGGGGAGACGCGCTGCGCGCGGAGAGCGGCTGCGCCGCGAGAGGTGGGGAGCTTGGTCCTCCAAGCACCGTCGGAGGCGACGTGGGCTTCGTTTTCATCTTGGAATCTTCGAAGGTCTAGAGGCCTGACGCGGCGGCTGAGGGACCAGCCGCCCTACCTCTTACCTTGAGACACGCTGCGCGCGGAGACTGGTGTAAAACGAACTTCCGAGTTCGTTTGCTGGGCTTCGGGAACCCTTTGAGATCGAACTTGGAAGTTCGATCTACTTTTTGCGGCGGCGACTGTTCAGCTTTGGAGAGTGTCACGGGTTTTTAACCTGTGAATGGGCCTGGATGAACAGGTTGGAAACCTGTTCCACTTTGGGGACGGAGTTCGGGTTGAAACAGGTGGGTTTTGAGACTCAAGGTGTGGTCATGGAAACTGCCGACCAAGTCCTGTCTGTCACGCAACTCACTCGAGAGATCCGTGAGGTGCTGGAATCCCGCATCGGCTCGGTGTGGGTGGAGGGGGAGATCAGCAATCACCGGCTGCAATCGAGCGGGCACCAGTATTTCACGCTGAAGGATGCAAGCTCGCAGGTGTCATGCGTGATGTTTCGTGGAGCGGCACGCGGAGGGGTGCGGCTGACGGATGGGGCGAAGGTGCAGGTGTTTGGCGAAATCAGTGTGTATGAGCCGCGCGGGCAGTATCAGCTGGTGGTGAGGCAGGTGCAGATGAAGGGCCAGGGGTCTCTCCAGGCACGCTTTGAGGCACTGAAGCGGAAGCTCTACGAGGAGGGGCTCTTCGATGAGGAGCACAAGCAGGCGGTGCCGAAGTTTCCGAAGGTGGTGGCGCTGGTGACTTCACCCACTGGGGCGGCGATCCAGGACATGCTGAATATTTTAACCCGACGCGCGCCGTGGCTGCGAGTGCTGGTGTTTCCAGTGCGTGTGCAGGGGGTGGGTGTGGAGAAGGAAACCATCGCTGCGCTGCGGGTGCTGAATGAGGCGGCCCACCATGGACTGCCGAAGCCGGATACGATCGTGATCGGCCGTGGGGGTGGCAGCATCGAGGACTTATGGGCTTACAATGAGGAGTCACTGGCGCGGGCGATCTTTGATTCGCGCATCCCGGTGATCTCGGCGGTGGGGCATGAGATTGACTTCACGATTGCTGACTTTGTGGCGGATCTGCGCGCGCCGACACCGAGCGCAGCGGCGGAGTTGATCGCGCCTGATTTGTCGGAGCTGCGGCGCTTTTTTGAAGCGACAGCGTCAAGGATGGGTGCACGGGTGCAGACGCTGCTAGACCATCATGAGCATGTGCTGGAACTCACGGCGAAGGGGCCGCTCCAGCATGAACCGATGCGCTTTCTGGAGATGGCTGCCCAGCGGGTGGATGACTTCGAGGCGAACATGGGGGACTGCGTGAGGCAGCAGTTCCAGAGGCTGACGGATGTGCTGACAAACAGCCATCAGGTGCTGACGCAGCATCACCCACGGGTGGTGATCACGGAGGCGGCGCATCGGGTAGAGTCGCAGGCGGCGCTGCTGCGCCAGACGCTGGAACACCGGCTGACGCGTCTGGAGGACCGGCTGGCTGGGCGGGCGGATTTGCTGCGGAACTTGGGCCCGGACTCGGTGCTGTCTCGCGGCTTTTCATTCACGATGACGGCGGACGGCCGCAGTCTCAAAGATGCGGCGGCGGTGAAGCCGGGAGACCTACTGACCACGCGCCTGCACAAGGGGGAAGTGCGTAGTGTGGTGGAGTGAGTTCGCGGTTCGCGGTTGCGGGTCAGAAGCCAGCGCGCTGCATGAGCAGGTCTAGCTGCTGCTGGAACTGTGGGATGTCTCCTTTGGGTGGCTGATAGCCCTGGGGGGCGCCGCCAAGGCCTAGACGGCCCATTTGATCCAGTGACCATTTCGCCACCTGGCCATCGCTGAAGGTGACGCTGCCTGAAATGAGGGCACCGGGCATGGTGACTTGGTCGGCAGTGAGAACGACGGAGCCGCCAAAGGGGGCTGCGGAAGGATCATCGACATCCAGCGGAGCTTCATCTGCCCCGAAGTCCTCAGGGACATCCTCTGGGAGATCGGCGGATGGTGCGGGGGCTTCAAGCTTGGGCTGCTCACGCGGCTTATCTTTGATCCTCACGCCGACATCGAGCATGAGGAGACGCGCTTCAAGGTAGGTGAGTGTGAGGTCAAACTCGCTTTTCAGACGGCTTTGTACATCGTTGAGGGTGGCGCCATCGGCAGCCCATTGTTCGACTTTGGCGAGTTGTTCAGCGGTAAGATTAGCCATAAAGGAAACGGAAAGCGGGTGAGAGCAGGTTCAGCCCTTCATTGGGTCAGTCACGATGCGCGCCAGTTCGGCAGCTTTTTCAGCGAGTTTGTTAGCCTGCTCTTCGGTGAGTGTTTTCGCCTCAGGGCCACCCATCAGCGGCACGATTTCATCGAGACCTTTTTTGAGTGTCGCGAGAGCGGGGTTTGCCTGGAGAGCTGGGTTTAGGTTGCTCAGACTGTCCCGGTAGTGCTCGGCGATGTCGGGGCGGATGAGGCGCTGGGTTTTCTCTGCGGTATAGTTTTCTGAGATGCTGCGGCTGGCGATCTCGAAGGCGCGCACCCAGCCTCCGAGGCTGACGAGATGGGCGATATCGACGTCACGAAGCTGGACCATTTCAGCCTCCACATCCGCCTGAGTGAGAGCGAGTTCGCTGCGGAGTTTGTCCCACTTGCCTTCGATGCTGTGCTCAAAGAGGCTCTGGGTGTGGCGATTCATGCGATCTCCAGTTCCGAGCACTTTGGCGTATTTGATCAGAGCACGGCCGACGTCTTCCATGGCCTCCACCTTCTCACACTGGACGATGAGGAAGCCATCGGCGATGAGGCTGCCGAGTCCAAGCGAGACGAGGACGCGATCTGAGGGTGTCTTGCGGGTGATGGGACGCTTCAATGCGTCATAGGAAAGCCTGCCGAGGCCATCAAGCATCTCGAAGAGTTTGCGGATGCTGGGGGTGGTGAATTCATTCACGCCAAACTCCTCCCGAACGTGCTCGTCTCCGATCAGGTCATCAGGAATTCTGGCCTGGCCTGGCGCTGCGCCGGGTTTTGGGGGCACAGGCAATGGGGGGACAGCAGGAGCAGGGGCCTGCGCCGGACTGAGCATCGGGAGAAAGATGCTGATCAGGCCCGCGAGTGCGGCACGGGCGCGAAGAGTGCCGTTAGGTTGCATAGTGGAACGTACTTACGTGCGCATCGCGCAGTTTTCCAACGAATGCAAATGACAGCTCTGGGGAAGGTGCCTGACAAATGTGGTTCGGCATCAGGCGACCGGGCAACTGAGCCAGACGGAAGTCGTGTTGTTCTCCGAAGCGATGCCAATCTGGATACCCATCTGGTGGGCAAGCATGGCGGAGATGGTCAGGCCAAGTCCCAGGTGATTGCTGGTCTTGCTGCCATAAAACGCGCGGAAGACCTGGGGGAGCTTGTCTGGCGGGATGGTGCTGCCGGTGTTGCTGATCAGGATGTCCACACGGCGCTGCTCGACCGGTGTGATGCCCCCTGGGCCGGCAATTTTCAGCATGGCACGACCACCGACCGGACCGGAGGCTTCGGCGGCGTTTTTGAGCACCTCAATGAGGATGTCTTTAATCTTGGTAGGGTCGGCATTGATGGGCGGGAGGCCCTGCTGCACATCCGCTTCAAGCTGGAGACCGTTTTTGCTGAAGGGCTCCAACAGCGCTGCCTGAACGACGCTCAGATATTCGTTCAGATTGAGGGCCTGCATCTGGAGTTTTGCGCAACCGCCCGCGCCTCTGACACGCTCGCTGAGATTGGCGACACCGACGGAGGCCTCGCGGATGTGCTGCATGTTTTCAGAGATGCCGGGGTCCAGATCGTCGGTCATCAAAATGAGGCTGCTGAAGCCCTGGATGACGGCGAGGAGGTTATTGAGCTTGTGTGTCAAGCCACGCAGCAACTCCTGATGAAAGCCTTCACTGTGCTCATTGCCAAGTTGGAGGTGGGTAGGAAAGACGAACTGCATGGGTATGGAAAGGGGGTTGCGAGTGATGGACGCTAGCCGGGGGAGTGGCAAGGCTATTTTGGCAGCGTATGGCCGCACTTTCCACTATCCGCCGAGCTTCGGAGTCTTGGGCTTGGATTTCTTGTCCTTGTGGCCGGGATTTCCAGGATTGAAGAAGGGATTCTGCGGGGCGGGGCCGACGGGCGCGCGCTCGATTTTCTTTAATTCAGGCTCTGGCATGTAGAGCTTCATGATCCAGCTCTGAGCGATGGCGTAGATATTGGTGACGGACCAGTAAAGAGCGAGAGCGGAGGCGAAGCTGTAGCAGATGTAGAGGAAGAAGAAGGGCATCACGTTCATCATGATCTTCTGGCTCTTGTCCATGGTGGTGGGCTGAGGGGTCAGCTTCATCTGAGCGATCATGGTCAGACCCATGATCAGCGGCAGCGGGTTGATATTGTAGCCGAGGAACTGGGCGACGGTGTCTGCAAGGGAGAGATCATTCACCCAGAGCCAGCCCTGCCCACGGAGTTCAGCGGCATTTTGCAGCACGCCATAGAAGGCAAAGAAGATGGGGAT